>JBHJJJ010000203.1:0-6152 GCA_050042755.1 Rivularia sp. (in: cyanobacteria) | reverse complement strand
GGATGGGGGGATGGGGGGATGGGGAGATGGGGAGATGGGGAGTTATTGATTCAAAATATAACACTACTAAGCTTTAAGCTTTTTTGATTTTTGACGAACGATCGATCGGTTGCCTTATTTTTGATTAAATATATCAACTAAAACTTGTATCAAAGTGTTGCGCTGACGGCGATTGAGACGAGCGATTGCAGCGCGATCGCCATCTATGGGATTTTTTCTCAAGGTATCGGAGCCTGGATAAGAGGAATCATACATTATTTCGTTGGCACCGAGGTAATCGGCTAATGTTAATTTCCAATCTAAGCGAGTATTGGGTGCTCGTCCTTTAAGATAAACGTGATAGCGTATGAGACGACGAGCTAAGGTGTGATTTTCGGATATTTTACGCGTCTTTTTACTAACGTATTTATTTTCGAGAGGAAATTCTGGTAATCTTTGATAAACTTGTCGCCAAGCATCCGATGAAGCTATTGTCTGAGCAAAAACGGGTTCTATTGCGACTATATTCGTTTTTGGGTTTAGATATGGCGAACCGAAAACAATTAAGCTTGTTGCGCACGCGCCTACAATTAGCCAGTATTTTGGTTTCATAATTAAATTTTCATACAGCAGACAAGGATTGCGATCGAGCTTTACCAAACTATGTTTTTATCGGTTGGTTGAATTACTAAGGCAAAAAAAAATTCCCCCTATTTGTTAAAATATAGAGGGTCATCAGTCCCAAAAAAAAGATGATTAGAACTTTTTCCCAACCTTAACTAAAGTCGCGGGGAGAGTTAAACCTTGATGGGTTGGGAAAAGAACCATAAATATTTTTTGAATGAATATTACATATCGCCGATGATTTCTGGCTGGGTTAATTCATCGGACATTTCAATGATTGAGCGTAATACAGGCTTCATCAATACATCTTCAGTATTATCAAAATCTTCGTAACGCCGACGTTTAGCGCGATTTGCCACTTGAACTGTAATCCGATAACGGTTAGAAGCCGCGCTAATTAAATCTTCAGCACGGTGCATTATTTGAGATTGAGTTGTCTCGAATTTAGAACGCCTTAGCATAATTACTTGTTCAAAGTGTCAATCCTTAGTTAAACAAGTCAGTGGAAGGACGGGGAAATAATGGCAATCTATTTTAAATATTTCTTCCCCCTCTCCCCCCTCTTCCCCCTCTTCCCGCTCTTCCCCCTCTCCTCAATTCTCTATTTCATCTTTTAAAAATCACAATTCCAGTACCGACTACTGGACTACGTGCAATTAATTTACCTTTAAAATCAGTAATTTCCAGGTGAGTAAAATCTAATTCTTGCGAACGTTGTAGAATTTCGGTGGCAAGCCGATCTTGTAGGTATTCTTCTAATTTATACCAACTATTACTAATTTTCACCGTAATATTACTGTCGAAAAAATTAGCTTTAATTGATTCTATTATTCCAGAAAAAGTGCTGCCCTCAGAGTTAGAAGCCTCTGGGATAACGCTAATTTCGGCTATTTGATTTTGAATTGTTGTAATTAAGGCTTCTTCTGGTGTTAGTGGGATGGATGTTTGTTTCGTTTCTAATTCTTCTTCTGGTGGGGTAACTTCAGCATCGATAACTTCAACTTCTGGGTTAGTAGTAGTTTCTTCTGCTGCTGGTAAGGAAACTGCTATCTCTTGAGCAGAATCAGTTTTTTGTTCTATAACTGCTGGAATTTCAACTTCTGGGTTGGTAGCGCTTTCTTGTTCCTCAGCCAAGGAAACTGTTATCTCTTCTGAGGCTATAGATTCAGATTCAGTAGTATCTATTACTGGTATTGCTTCCGTATCTGAGTCAATAGTTGCGATTTGTGAGGGTTTATTACCAGAAAGGTTGGAAGTTATCAGAAATACCATTACGACAACTCCAGCAATAATTCCCGTCAAAGCTCTATCTGTCAACTTTGCAGAAAATCGTGCTGGTAAGATAAGTCGGACTTTTCCTAAAATATTACTCCATAATTGTTGAGGCTTTTGTAAAAAACCTGATTCCTTTTCGCTATCGGGTGGCGCTTCGGTTTCTAATTTTGTTGCGGTAGTTTCTAATACTCCAATTGTTCCTCGTAAAGCTTTAATTAATGACGCTTTCCAAAATGTTGAATTTTTTGGAGATGAAGATTGCTGAGTTTTATTTGAGTGTGACATAGAATCCTAAGATACAGCGTATCTAATCTAAATAGAGTATAAATTCGGATATAGATTGTTAATCTCAGCTTTAATTTATCACTTGATTTTATTTGCTCAAGTTTTATTTGGCTGATTTTTTACTTAAATATACAATTCATTTATATTGCGTTAATATCGTATTTTTTGTCTTCTGGACTACATGAATTAATCTGTTATCAGTAATTCAAATATTTATTCTTAATCAAAAGTATTGAGTTAATTTTTTTTAATCTTATATCGGTTTTATAGAACACGATTCTCGTGGATAGAGGAAAAAAATCAAGCTATCGTTAATAATAACTACTTATTTTTTTAGTCCATAATTTAAGTAAACTTTAAGTTAACTTCAAGTATGAAAATTAAGCGTATTGAGATGCATTCCTTTCGCGGAATCGGCGATATGTCGCTGGAATTCCAGGAAGGGGAACCTAATATAGTTATTGGTATTAACGGCGTAGGAAAATCGAGTATTCTTGAATGTATTGCCATTCTTTTATCTCGTTATACAAAACCAATTCAGTTTCCCACAACTTCCGGAAGATTATTTCAGGAAGAAGATATTTCTACAGGAAGTGAAGAAACTCGTAATGAGATTACAGTTTCAACTTCTAAAGGTGAGGTAACTTGGTGTCTTTCCAAGATGCGAAAGAAGCGCAGTAAAACTGCTGGTAGTGATTTAAGCGAGTTACGACAATTAATTGACGAAACTCACGAAAACTTAAAAACTAATCCTGAATTTAATTTACCTGTTATCGTTCATTATGGCGTGAATCGTGCTGTAACTGATATTCCCTTAAGAGTCCGTAAAAAACATTCTCTCGACCGCGTCAGTGCTTACGAGCAGGCTTTAGACAGCGTACAAATCAACTTTAATAGCTTTTTCCAATGGTTTAGAAAACTGGAAGATTTAGAAAATGAACAAAGACTTGATGACTCTAGTTTTCTAAACCACCAACTAGAAGCAGTCAGACAAGCAATTTCTTCTTTAATTACAGGTTTAACTAGCTTAAGAATACGTCGTTCTCCATTAAGAATGACCGTAAAAAAACAAGGTAAAGAACTGAATGTTCATCAGTTATCTGATGGAGAAAAATGCTTACTTGCCCTAGTAGGAGACTTAGCTAGAAGATTGGCGATCGCGAATCCTGGACTTGAGGATCCATTATTCGGTGAAGGCATCGTTTTAATCGATGAAATTGAATTACATTTACATCCCAGATGGCAGAGAGATATTATTCCAGCGTTGAAAAGAACCTTTCCAAATTGTCAGTTTATTGTCACCACTCACTCACCACAAGTAATTAGTCACGTTCATCCTGAAGGAGTCTTTATTTTAGAAAGAGATGAGGAACAAGGACTTATTATTATGAGTCCCGAAGGTTCCTATGGAAGAGATACTAATAGTATTTTAGAAGACTTAATGGAAGTTCCCGAAAGACCTCAAAAAATCAAAGATCGTTTACAAGAACTTTTCCGATTTATTGATGATGGAAATTTAGCAGGTGCTAAAGAATTACGGGAAGAATTAGCAGCAGAAATTGGCGATGATGAACCAGAATTTTTCCGAGCAGATGTACTAATTCGCAGTAAGGAAATTCTTAACAAATGAAACATATTCAAAAAGGTCCAGAACCACCTAGCTTAACTGGTTACAATAAGAAAGTGGGAAAGACTACAAAATGGAAATCCTTTAATCGTAGTGTAAAAAACGATGTCTATGAATCGATACTTTACGAACAAGGTTACATCTGTTGTTACTGCGGTATTCCTATTAGTCGAAAAAGGTGTCATATCGAACACTATCGACCAAAAAGTAAGTATACGGATTTAACATTTAACTACACCAACTTAATCTCATCCTGTCAGGGAGAAGACGAACAAAGGCCAACAAAACCCGTACATTGCGGACATAAAAAAGGCGGTTGGTTTGACGAAGATTTAATGATTTCGCCTTTAGATCCCAATTGCAGCAGTTATTTTAAATACACTGGATCGGGGGAAATTTTACCGACTGAAGATCCAGAACATCAAGAAGCCGCCGAAACTACAATTAGAATGTTGGCGCTAAATATCAATAAGTTGAAAAAAATGCGCCGTAAAGTCGTTGATGGGGTAATGCAAGCGACTCAAGGGTTGTCAGAGAAGGAAATTAAGAAACTGGCTGAAGCTTATTTAGAGAGAGACGAAACAGAAAGTTATGCTCCTTTCTGGGCGACGATTGATTATGTGATGCGGCAGTTTTATTAATAAATGTAGAGACGTAGCACTGCTACGTCTCCGCAATCTAGATTGATAAGTAATTTATTAAAACATCTAATTTTTTTGTCTTCGCATAGTAGTAAAAGACGCACTAAATAAGTAGTTTAAAATACAAAAAATATTTATTTTATATTTAACTGTATTGTTTTCGTAATTTTTTGTAATATTTTGTATTTATACTGTGATACTAAGTAAAATTGAAGTATCACTAGTATTATTACGTATATTATGGAATATATAAAGTGATAAAAAAATGTATTTATTCTAGAATCGCTATACTTATAACTGTAAGTATGGTTGGGGCTTTAAGCTTATCTGTATTAACAAATACAAAAACTTTAGCTCAGTCTCAATCTGACTCAACAAAAAATTCTCTATGTATAGGAATAAATATTGAACTGTATATTCGAAAAGCAAAGCATGGTTCGTCTTCTGCTTTCAATAAGCTAGTAAAGTGTAATTCAAAAGCTATTCCCTATCTCATCAAGGCTCTACAGAGTAAGGATAAAAATATTCGTATTATCAGTATTGCTGCACTTGGTGAAATTGATGCAAATCCAGTAGCACTACCTTACTTAACTCAATCATTAAAGGATAGCAGCAAGGATGTTCGTGTTTTTACTACCTATGTTTTGGGGCAAATAGGTAAAGATGGAGTTCCAGCTTTAATTACTGCTCTTAAAGATGAAAATGATGATGTTCGTTGGAGTGCTACCTATGCTTTGGGGGATATTGATACGGATGCAAAATTAGAACAACGAAATATACGACAATTAGTAATCGCCAAAGATGGTAGAGAACAAAAGTTTAATAATCTAAATTTACGATACCTGAATCTGAAAGATGCTAATTTACAAGATGCCGAATTTATCAGCACAGATTTAAGTGAAGCTAATTTGCAAAATGCTAATTTATTTGGTGCAAAACTGGCTGAAACTCAACTATATCAAGCCAACCTTACAGCAGCTTGCTTAACTGGAGCATATATTGAAAATTGGGGTATTTCCACCGAGACTCAATTTAATCAAATTCAGTGCGATTATGTGTATATGCGACTACCAACACCGGATAACCCCGAACCTTGGCGGAAACCAGACAATCGACAAGAAACTTTTAGATAGGTGAAGAAGATAAAATTGAAGCCTTAGAACAGGTAAAAAAAATTGCCGAAGCAGGGCAAAAGCCAGCAGAGGGAGCTATGCAGAAAATAGCTTAAAATGCGCTGACATTTCTCAAAGGATTAACCGTAGATTTACCCTCTACAGCAACACTTGTCAAAACCTGTGGCGAGCTTATACCTGTTATTAAACAGTTTTTCGGCTTGCCATAAAGTTTATCCAAGAATATTTCGTAATAACAGTAAGAGGTATGGATTAATTGACTGCTTATTCATTAAATTAAAACGATCAAATCCTGTGGTAAGGGCATCTTGCCCGTTTCATCTAATGCATTAAAAAATATAATTTCTCCCCATCTCCTCCTCTCCCTACTCCTCTTTCTTACCATTCCCCCCAACTCCACACGACTCTCGACCGCATTCTTCCCGCCGTCCACTCCCACGTTATCTCTTCCCCCCACAAATCTCATAACTCTCAAAAAACAACACAAGCACACTCTAACTTAAACAAAACTCACGTCACCACGAAAAACTAATACCACCCTCCAAACAGCAAACCAAAAAACACAAATGATACAACATCCACAGTACC
>JBHJJJ010000202.1:0-13153 GCA_050042755.1 Rivularia sp. (in: cyanobacteria) | reverse complement strand
AAAAAGCTCAACGTAAAATTGCCCAAGAAAAAGGTCGCACTCCGACTTTGGAAGACTTGGCTGTTGAGTTGGAAATGACTCCCGCTCAAGTACGGGAAGTTTTACTACGGGTACCTCGTTCTGTTTCTCTTGAAACTAAAGTAGGTAAGGATAAAGATACCGAATTAGGTGAATTACTCGAAACCGATGGTGTAACACCAGAAGAAATGTTAATGCGGGAATCTCTCCAAAGAGACTTGCAAAATCTCTTAGCAGATCTAACTACCCGCGAACGGGATGTTATTTTAATGCGTTTTGGCTTGGCTGATGGTCATCCTTACTCATTGGCTGAAATTGGGCGCGCTCTTGACTTATCCCGCGAACGTGTTAGACAAATCGAATCAAAGGCTTTACAAAAGCTACGTCAACCCAAACGACGCAATTTGATTCGCGATTACTTAGAATCCCTCAGCTAGAAGTTAATTACACAAAAAGTGAACCAGCGCGGTTTTAGGGAGCTACTCGTAATACAGTGTATAGTTCCCAACATGAAGGGATGAAGTGTGGTTTTCCCTTTGCCACAACACCCCTGTCTTCCGCGCCAGCCACTTCTCTCCACCAGTAATATTTGACACAATGCACGTAGAAGCAATGGGATTCTTGCTACATCGGGAGATCCCATATATCTCAAGAAAAAGTTCAAACAGTAGTATATTATCAGATTACTTTAAGGGGCAGCACAATTGCTGATAAGACTTTCCCCCGAAACTTTCCTCTGTTTCGCGGTAATTCTGCTTACCTTCACAGATAATTTTTCTTGGCCGATCCCCATTTGATTAAGGGCAATTATAATTCTAATTTTCCCTTTGATATGCAGGAGTATCGTACCGCTCTACAATTAATAATAATTATCAACAATCTAGACTTATTGCAAACAGGTGGACTTATTTGCTATATTCGCAATTGATAGGGTTTGTTGAGAAATATTAGTATGACCATTTACAGCACTGCTTCACTCAAGGCAGAACTCAACGAACGAGGTTGGCGTTTAACACCTCAGAGAGAAGTAATCCTGCATATTTTTCAGGAGCTTCCTCAAGGAGAGCATCTGAGTGCAGAAGATCTTTATCAAAGATTACAAGCCGATAACGAAGGTATAAGTCTTTCGACGATTTATCGCACTTTAAAGTTGATGGCACGGATGGGTATTTTGCGGGAATTGGAACTGGGTGAAGGCCATAAACATTATGAACTAAACCAGCCTTATCCCCATCATCACCATCACTTAATTTGTGTTAGGTGTAACGAGACTATCGAGTTCAAAAACGACTCAATTTTAAAAACTGGGTTAAAAACTTCTCAAAAAGAAGGTTATCACCTTCTGGACTGCCAATTAACTATTCACGGAGTATGCCCCAAGTGCCAGCGGGCATTAATGCCTTTATAACACTTGGGAGTATCAAAAAATTTGAGTAGTTTTTAGTAGATGTTTTTTTTGCAGATTGGCGAGCAGTTCTTGATTTACTCCCCCATGAGGGATAGTTGCCCGCAGTACATAGATCCTAGCTTGAGCGTGAAACGGATGTTAAAATCGTCCGTTTCTCACATCCTTTAAACTAATACCGTAAAATTCCTGAGCCTGTTTAATTGCGCTCTGTGTATCTTTACTCATTACTCCGTTGAGAGAACCTTTATAGAAACCTCTTGCTTGCAAGCGTCTTTGTATTTCCAAAACGTTAAACTCAGCTTTCTCAGCATTATTTACATTTCTATACAATTTGCCGCGAGTAGTAGGCCCGGCAATACCGCTAGCTGCTAAATAATTGCCATTTTGGAATCGCTTCACCGCATCAGCAGTATAGGGACCAAAATAGCCGTTTGGTTGTCCCTTCAGATATCCTGCTTTGATTAACTGTGCTTGCAAAATTCTTACGGGTTCGCCGCGATCGCCTAAACCAAGATATTCTTTATTTTGTCTTCTAGCGGCTATTGTCATGCTCTTGGGAGCTTCTTCGCCAAAGCCAACTCCCATTGGTGGTAACTTAGTAAGGGTCTGGGCTCCTACAATACCATCAACATCTAAACCATAAGCTCTTTGAAAGCGCTTCACGGCATCTTCGGTAATCGGTCCATAAATACCTGTAGAATTACCGTAATAAAATCCTGCAACCCGTAACCTTTCTTGCAAAGCTTTAACGGCTTGACCTTCGTCGCCTTTACCCAGCAAGTTGGGATTGCGACGCTTCGTCGTTAGGTTAGCACTAACAACCTTAGGAGAAGCTTTTGGATTGGTACTTTGGGCAACTCTCGGAGTTGGCTTTTTCCTGGTTATTCTAGTAGTATTTACGGTTACAGCCGCACGCCAACCTTCTAATTTTTGTAGTGTAGCAGGTCCGGCTATACCATCAATGCCGATGCTAGCAGCTTTCTGAAAGCGCTTGACAGCATCTTCTGTTTTACCGTCATACACCTGAGTTACAGGAGCTTGATAAAAACCAGCTCTTTTTAAATCTTGTTGTAAATTCTTGACAGACGGACCTCGATCTCCTTTTTGCAATGCTAAAGCACTACTAGCAATGGTGAGAATGGAGATAGTTAAGACTAGAGGTAACATATACCTCCAAGCCCTGCTCGAAAAACGTTTCAAGTCTGGATTTTTTGCGGTTTTCAACCAGGAACTAAGGTAAACCAATTCACTGGTTGAGGGATCTTCATAGACTACCGCTAAGTGTAAATACGCAAGATTTTCCATTTTTTTTTCTTACACCACCGATTTTGATTCGATTGCTGCTTCTGCTTGGTGAACCAGGTTTCGCAAATTATCTAATGTTGATATATTTACATCCTGCCATAAACCGCGCTGGTATGCTTCTAATAATCTTTCAGCAATATCACGCAAGGCATGGGGATTGTTGTTCTCGATGAATTCACAGACATTTGAGTCGAAAAGATAAGCTTGGGCAACTCCCTGGTACATATGATCTTCTACGCAGTTCGCAGTAGCATCGTAGGCAAATAAATAATCTACTGTAGCAGCGATTTCAAATGCACCTTTATAAGCGTGACGCATCACTCCTTCAATCCATTTGGGATTAATAACTCGCGAACGATACACCCTAGCTATTTCTTGTTGAAGCTTACGAACTCGCGGGTTGCTGGGAATGGAATTGTCACCAAAATATGTTTGGGGATTTTTCCCCGTTAACGAACGCACTGCTGCTGTTAAACCACCCTGAAACTGGTAATAATCGTCGGAATCGAGCAGATCGTGTTCCCGATTATCTTGATTGTGCAGCACAATTTGCATTTTTACTAAACGTTGCTCGAAGGCTTGGGGTGCAGCTTTGCAATCACCTTTACCCGTGTAAGCATAGCAACTCCAGTTGATGTACGCACGCGCTAAATCTTCATCTGAATCCCAATGTTGAGATTCAATCAAACCTTGTAAACCAGCCCCATAAGCTCCTCCCTTACTACCAAAAATACGATACTGCGCGAGCCTTTGTGCTGCATCTTTATTTAATCCTTGTTTTATCCAAAGTTCTGTTTCAGAAGTTACTTGTAAAGCTAAGGGATTGTACTCTGGGGATTCATCTAATGCCGCGACTGCCTCCACAGCTTGCGAGAACAGTTCGATTAAGTTGGGAAAAGCATCTCGAAAGAAACCTGAGATTCTTAGGGTTACATCTACCCGGGGACGCTGTAAAACTGATATTGGTAAAATTTCAAAGTCTACTACTCTCCGAGATGCACCATCCCATACTGGCTGTACTCCAAGTAAAGCCAAGGCTTGAGCTATGTCATCGCCTCCGGTGCGCATTGTCGAGGTCCCCCATACGGACAAGGCTAATGTTTTTGGATACTCGCCATTTTCTTGGGTGTATGTTTCGACAAGAGTTTCTGCTGCTTTTCTACCAATATCCCAAGCTGATTCCGTGGGGATGGCACGTATGTCAACGGAGTAAAAATTATTGCCCGTAGGTAACACTTCCGGACGACCGCGTGTTGGTGCGCCACTTGGAGCACTTCTGACGTATCTTCCGTCAAGACCTCGTAACAAATTTTCAATTTCTAAATCGGTTTGTTTTAAAGAAGGAAGAAGTGTGAAGCGTATCCATTTTATTACTAATTGAGTTTGGGAATTTGGAGCTTGTATTTGAGGAGGTAGAAGAGATTTAGATCCCCCTAACTCCCCTTGCTCCAGGGGGGCTATTTGTTCGATTAAATTTTCGACGACACAAGCGGCGTAAACTTCAACAAGTTCAATTGCATCACCTACAGTACGACAAGGTACAACACTTTTATTTACAAAAGCTTGAGTTGGATCGTCAATTAATGGGTTAAAATCCCAGTCTAAATCTTCAGCGATCGCGCGGGTTAATCCTGAATGATGACGATTGGGGTGACGGACGATCGCTAGGATTAAATCTCTCAATTGTCTCCCATTAGGACACTTGCCAAATATATGTAAACCATCACGAATTTGAATTTCTTTTAATTCGCATAGATATCCATCTAAGCAGTTCCAAATATCATTTTGTATTTGACTATCAAGTTTTTTACTATCAATTTCCAAGTCTAAATGTAAATTTTCTTGAAGAATTAATTTAGTAATTTGCTCGTTAATTACTGGTAACCTTTGAGGATCTAAATCGATCGCTTCATAATATTCATCGACTAAATTCTCCAGATTTTGCAAGGGGCCATAAAGTTCTGCACGAGTTAAGGGAGGGGTGAGGTGGTCTATAATTACAGCTTGAGCGCGACGTTTAGCTTGAGAACCTTCCCCTGGGTCGTTGACAATAAAGGGATAAAAGTGCGGGAGAGTCCCGAAAGCAACTTCTGGATAGCAATTTTCTGACAAAGCGATGCTTTTTCCCGGTAGCCATTCGAGATTTCCATGTTTCCCGACATGAACTACAGCGTCAGCACCAAAGGATTTTCTAATCCAGTAATAATAAGCTAAATAAGCATGAGTAGGTTCTAAATCTGGTGCGTGATAGTTCAAGCTAGGATCGATATCGTAGCCCCTCGAAGGCTGAATTCCTACGAAGACGTTACCCAATTGAATGCCTGGTATTGGGAATGGGGAATTGGTAATTGATAATTGGTAATTGGTAATTGGTAATTGGGGATTACTCTCCATTTCCCCTTGTCCCCTTGTCTCTTTGTCTCCTTCAATATTTCCCCATCTTTGAGAAATACCTTGCTGCACTGCTTCCGGTAGAGACGTAAAATATTCTTGATATTCTTCAAGGGGAAGACTTTGCCTTATTTTTCTTAAATCTCTGGCTTCTGGATCGTTTGTAACTCCTGTAGTCAGTAATTCTATTAATTCATTGCCGTTTTCGGGTAAATTTTCTACCTGATAACCAGCGTTTTGCAAAGCTTTCAAAATTTCAATACAGCTTTGAGGTGTATCCAATCCAACTCCATTAGCTAAGCGTCCGTCGCGGGTGGGATAGTTAGCCAAAATCAAAGCTATACGACGTTGTTTGGGAGATTTACAACGTAAATTAACCCAATTAGCCGCTAAATTTGCCACAAATTCAATTCGCGAAGCTACTGGTTTATAAACTACGACATCAGTTTGCAAAGCCGAATTGTTATTTTGTACAGTTTTGAAAGAGACAGCACGACTAATAATCCTTCCATCAACTTCTGGTAGCGCCACATTCATGGCAATATCCCTGGGAGAAAGCCCTTGAGAAGAAGATTCCCATTGTTGAATTGAACTACTGCTGAGGATGACTTGCAGCACGGGAACATCCAAATTTTCCCACAATTCTACAGATGGTCTTTCAGTTTCTAAACGGGCTAAAGAAAAACTGGTAGTGTTGAGTATAAAGGAAAAGCGATTCCCATCTTGATTGCGCAAAAATTCGCTCAATTCCCGTTGAACATCGATTTCACGCAGCGAAGAAATAAAAACCGGCAAGGGTTGTATATTTCGTTCAGCCAAAGCTTGAGCTAAAGCATCGATAACTAAAGTATTTCCCGCTAAGTAATGGGCGCGGTAGAAGAGAATAGGGACTTTTGGTAATTCAGCAGGAGAAGCTCCTTTATTAGTTTCATTTTTGTCTTCGGTAACCCACTGACTCCCCAATTCCCCATGCCCTTTCTCCAAATAATTATATAAACCAAATTTCGCCACTTGCTGGGGAGGTGGAGGATTAAATAATGTTGAAAAGCAATTATCGGTAATAAATTTAAAAGCGTTAACAAAATTATCAACGCCACCTTGGCTAAAATAACGGGATATTTGGTTAACCGCAGCTAAAGGTAAAGTTGAATGGGAGATTAAATTAAGGTCTAAAGCATCGTCTCCTGGGATTACAATTAAATTTGTACGATTGCGTTGCACAATTTCGCGCACAACTTCTAAACCATAAGACCAGTACGAACGTCCTCCTAATAGTCGTAAGATAATAACTTGGGCAAATTCTAAAACTTGCTCGGCATAATTATCAATACTTATTTGATGCTGTAATTTGAGTAAATTGGCAACTCTAATTTCATCGAAGTTAGGAGGTAATTTAGAAACTGCTGCTGCTATAGTCTGAATATCTGTATCGGCTGAAGTTAAAAATACGATTTTTGCAGTCGTTTGTTCAAGAAATATTAATTCTTCTGACTGTAAGTTACATTCAAAGTTATTGGCACTTATTCGATGCATAATCCTGTATTGCCGTTTTACACTGTTGGTTAGAACCGCCATTAAAATTCTTGTGCAGCGCTTCCCACTCTTCTCACTTCTACTTACTGAAAATGCTTAGTTCTCCTGATTTAAGCTTTTGTCAAACTTTTACTAGTAGTGCATTCGATCGACTGGGGAAATTATTGCAGCAAATGGTTCCCCCTGTGGCGAATGCAGCAATGATAATGACGGAAGCTGTTTTGGCACGTATCCCTACTCCAGGAGACTGGCAGATCAAAAAGTTTACACTAGTAGTTTCCTCTGGATTTAGCGGGTTATTAGTAGGTTTACCATACTCTGCATCTTACTCTGACACAAGTTGTGACGATTTGTCAGTTGATGCAAAGTTAACATTTGAACCTGAAGAAATCATTCAATTTCTGGAAAGTTTGAAAGATTTTTTTGAAGTTGATTGTCATATTCACCAACAGCTTGAACGATATTGCAAAATTCCCGTTCTTAATGATGCAACACTACAAAGTCGATTCACAATACTATTGTTAAAACACTTCACAACAGGGGATAATGGGTTTAACGTATCAAAAAATACGAACGATCTTTCTGCTTGCGAACACGTTGAACATGCGCTACAAAAACAGGTTGCTCAAGAAAGACTCTTAAATCAGGTAATTACCCAAACCCGTAAAAGCTTAGACTTGCCAGTAATAATTACAACTACCATTAGTCAAGTCAGAGATTTTCTGGAATTAGATAGATTAGTAGTTTATAAGTTTGAGGAACTCAATACTCGAAATACAAACAAAACAAACGAATATTATTCACAGCAGCATTTACAAAACCCACTCCCCTACACAGGCTGTGTAGTTCATGAAGCTTTGGCAAATGATACCATCTCTTCGGTGTTGAATTACTCTGAAGAAAGATGCTTGATGCCATCAACTAAATGTTGGCAGAAATATCGTCAAGGTTTTACTTTAGCTGTAAGCAATGTAGAAAAAACTTATGCTCTTGAAGAATGTTTACTAAAATATTTAAAATAAATTAGAGTCAAGGCTAAGTTTGCTGCTCCTATTGTCTTTGAGGAAAAACTTTGGGGTTTATTAATTGCTCATCAATGCGATAATACCCGTGATTGGACTGGGAGCGAAAAAATCCTCCTCACTTCAGTAGCTGAGCAATTAGCGATCGCCATTCACCAATCTGAGTTAATGCAATCTCTAAAGTCAGATAAACTGACTTTGGAACAAAGAGTCAATGATAGAACAATTGAACTTTATGATGCTTTAGTCGCCGCAGAAGCCGCAAATCGTCTGAGAAACGAATTTCTCGCCACTATCAGTCATGAGTTATTGACTCCCTTGACCTATGTAATCGGAATGTCTGCTACATTACTTCGTTGGTCTTTTGGCGATTTGAGTCAGCGACAGCGAAATTATCTGCAAACTATTCATGACAGTGGCGAACGCTTGTTAGAAATGATTAACGATATCCTCGAATTATCCCAGATAGAAGCAGGAAAAGCAGTATTAAATATTACTAATTTTTCTTTAACCAATACAATCGCAACCACTATAAATAATGGTTTAGTAGAAAAAGCTGCACAAGGAAAAGTTAATCTTAAACTTGATTTGAAAATCAACCCGCAAACAGACAAATTTAGTGCTGATGTCAGGCGAATAAATCATATTTTATTGAATTTATTGACTAACGCAATTAAATTTACACCCGGAGGTGGTAGCGTTACTTTACGGGTTTGGAAAGAATCTGAAAATGCTGTATTTCAAGTAGAAGATACTGGTATCGGTATTCCCGAAGAACAACTATCTTTTCTATTTGAGAAATTTCATCAACTTGATAGCCCACTACGTCGTCGCTACCAAGGAACTGGGTTAGGTTTGGCTTTAACCAAGCAACTAGTACAAATGCATCGGGGAAGGATTGAAGTAGAATCCACAGTCGGTAAAGGTTCAATTTTTACCGTATGGATACCACCTCAATTATCAATGAACAATAAACAATGAACAGTGAACAGTGAACAGTGAAAAATTATCAATGAACAATGAACAACTAATAATTGATCATTGATTATTGATTATTGATTATTGAGAATACATCCAGCTCGTGGAGGAATATTTAACGATATTTGTGAATCTCCTTGATTATTCCATTCCACTTCATCGCTGGCGTATAAAAGCTTGTTGGGTTGAGATTGTAAATTAGTTATGTCTACATTAACTTTTTCAGAGGAAGTACCAACGTTAACTGCTACAATCAATTCTTCTCTTTCTAAAATACGAGCAAATACATATACTTCTCCTTCTGCAAATAGTACTTTATACTCACCACTACGCAAGCAGGGGTGAGCGTGGCGTAAACCAATTAATTCGCGGTGTGTTTTAAGAATTTCTTTATCCCAATTAGCTTCCGAAGGAAAACCACGTCGCGAATCTGGATCCATCGCACCTGGTAAACCAACTTCATCGCCGTAGTATATGCTAGGGGCACCGGGGAAAGTAAGTAAAAGTAAAGTTGACAAGGTAACGCTTTTCTTATCTCCATCAGCAATAGTAAGTAAGCGTGCGGTATCGTGGGAGTCAAGCAAGTTTAATTGAGTCAGTTGAATTTCCCAGGGATAAAGCTGCAATAATTCTTGGATTTTTTCAGCATATTCAGCAGCAGACAATGCCGGATATGGTTGATATGAAGGGTGTTCGACGTATTCTCGGACAACGCGCGTTCCTGCTGTAAAAGCAATGGTTGGTACCGTGAATAAATAATTCATTACGCCGTCAAATTGACTACCATCGAGCCATTCGCGAGCATCTTCCCAAACTTCACCAACGATATAAGCTTCACTATTAATCGCTTTGACTCTTTCCCGAAATTCTTGCCAAAAACCCGGTGTTTTAATTTCAAAAGGAACATCTAAGCGCCAGCCATCAATGCCGAATTTTATCCAATATTCGGCAATCTGCATGATGTATTCTCGCACTTCGGGATTATCGTGATTAAATACCGGTAAAGCGCGATTTCCTACCCATCCTTCATAATTTGCACGGGAATCACCAGTATACGGTGCGAGAGGCCAGTCTTTTATTTTAAACCAATTTAGCCAAGGTGAATGAGGACCATTTTCTAAAATATCGTTAAAAAAGAAAAAGCCGCGACTGCTATGATTAAATACGCCATCTAAAACAACTTTAATATCTCGTGCGTGAGCGGCTTCTAATAATTCCTTAAAAGCTGCATTTCCACCCAATAAAGGATCTACTTGATAATAATCATGGGTATGGTAACGGTGGTTACAAGCTGATTGAAAAATAGGAGTAAAGTAAATCGCATTAATACCTAAATTTTTTAAATAATCTAGCTGTTCCATTACACCCCATAAATCCCCTCCTTTATAGCCTTGGAGTGTAGGCGCTGCTTCCCAATCTTCCCAACTCGGATTATTTAATAGTCCTTTGCGGGGTTGTTTACCGATAGCGAATCTGTCTGGAAAAATTTGGTAGAATACCGCGTCTTTTACCCAGTTTGGTGTTTGAACTTGCATGTTTAGCCCTGATATCTTCAGAAGTTATGTTTACACATAATGGGTTTTTTTAAACCCAGAGGCTCGCGGAGGTACAGCCTCGGTACGCAGAGTTTTTTGGATTGATATGTTGGATAATTTCTGAGGGTTCTACTGTCAGTTGGTAACCTCTCGATTGATAAATTATAAGTGGTATCAATTATTTACAGGACTTACGCAATTGTCACAAGATCCTGGTTGGTGCCGTACACTGATTGTCTTATTATTGGGTTAAAAACGAAGCAAAGTGTCACAGTACCCTACGAGAAAAATATGCCAGTTGCGTAAGTCCTAATTTACTGAGAGTAGTATTATTGTAAGTAATAAATTATACTATTTACTCCGTTGTGTGCTATCCCGGTAGAAGATTACCTAAATAATTGAGGGAGAGAGAAATTCTAATCGGAAATCTTAGAGCGGAATGGGAGTAGTTTTGTCAACTTGTATTCATCAAGACAATATTTATGAAGTGATATTACGATTAGTTCAAAAATATTTAGAAAACCTCTAAAACCCAAACATAGTTTTAACGTAGAAGCATATATAAGAATTGAGGTAAATAAAATGATTAACTTCCAAAAATATCGCTTTGTCTGCACTCTTACCTTTGGCGATATCTACGGCCAAATAATTGTTTGGCTAATAACTATTACCCTAAGTTTGGCATCAGCTCTAGCGTTAATGGGTGCAAGAAGACCAGTTTATGCTTTAGCTACAGTCGGACTCGTAGTACTTTTATCATTCCCTTTCTTACTATTCGCATTTGTGACCACATTAATCAATCATATTCAACTGTCTACTGTTGAACCAGGAACAGAAATGGAACCAATACCGGGTAAGGTTTCTCAACAACAACCCGTTACTAATTAAGCTTGCGGAGTCTTGTGTTAGGAGTTAAGAGTTAAGAATTATTTCTCCTCTTGTCTCCCTATCTCCCCATCCCCCCATCTCCCCATCTCCCCCAAGATAAGTAACTATAGATAAATAGGTTTCTTAAAGTCAGGGAAATAATGCTCGAACACGATGTAATTATAGTTGGCGGTGGATTGGCTGGAAGTCGTGCTGCTGTTGAAATTGCGCAAATGAATCCTAGTTTAAGTATTGCTGTAATTGCTAAAACTCATCCGATTCGTGCTCATTCGGTGGCAGCACAGGGTGGTATTGCTGCTACTCTCAAGAATGTGGATTCTGCCGATACTTGGAAAGCGCATGCTTTTGACACCGTAAAAGGTTCGGATTATTTAGCAGACCAAGATGCTGTAGAAATTTTAACTAAAGATGCGCCCGAAGTAGTAATTGATTTGGAACACATGGGCGTTTTGTTTTCCCGTTTAGATGACGGTAGAATTGCTCAACGGGCTTTTGGGGGACATTCTCACAATCGTACCTGCTACGCCGCCGATAAAACTGGTCATGCGATTTTGCACGAACTAGTAAATAACCTACGGCGCTATGGCGTACATATTTATGATGAATGGTACGTTATGCGCTTGATATTAGAAGAAGGCGAAGCAAAAGGCGTGTTAATGTTCCGCATTCTTGACGGACAAATGGAAGTTATGCGAGCTAAAGCTGTAATGTTTGCTACTGGCGGTTACGGTAGGGCTTTTAATACAACTTCTAATGATTATGCCTCTACTGGTGATGGTTTATCGATGACAGCCATTGCTGGTTTGCCTTTACAGGATATGGAATTTGTGCAATTTCACCCAACAGGTTTGTATCCTGTAGGCGTATTGATCTCTGAAGCTGTGCGTGGTGAAGGAGCATATTTAATCAACTGCGAAGGCGATCGCTTTATGGCAAATTACGCTCCCTCTCGCATGGAATTAGCGCCAAGAGATATTACATCAAGGGCGATTACTCGCGAAGTTCGCGCCGGAAGAGGTGCCCATAGAGATGGTAGTCCTGGGGGTCCCTGTGTCTATCTTGACTTGCGTCACATGGGTAGAGAGAAAATCATGAGCCGTGTTCCTTTTTGCTGTGAAGAAGCACACCGCTTAGTAGGAGTTGATGCGGTAAATGAACCAATGCCCATACGTCCAACAATTCACTATTCTATGGGTGGTATACCAGTAAACACTGACGGACAAGTTCGCAGTAGCGAAAATGGTTTAGTAGAAGGCTTTTTTGCAGCCGGAGAAAGCGCTTGTGTCTCCGTACATGGAGCAAATCGTCTCGGTAGTAACTCGTTATTAGAATGTGTCGTTTATGGACGTAGGACGGGGGCTAGTATAGCTAGATATGTAGAAAATCGTAAATTGCCTTCTATCGACGAGCAGCGTTATCTTAATGAAGCCAAGCAGCAAATTCAAAGCTTGTTGGAGCAACCTGGAGAATACCGGATCGATCGAGTGCGGCAAGAATTCCAAGATGCCATGACGGATTACTGTGGCGTATTCCGTAGCGAAGAATTGATGAAACAAGGATTAGAAAAAGTACAGGAAATCCAAAATAAATACTCGCAAATTTACTTAGATGATAAAGGAAGTTGTTGGAATACAGAACTTATCGAAGCCTTGGAATTAAGAAACTTGATGATAGTTGGAGAAATGATTATGACATCAGCCTTCAATCGTCAGGAAAGTAGGGGAGCACATTGTCGGGAAGACTATACGGAAAGAGACGATGAGAAATATTTGAAGCATACATTAGCTTATTATTCCGCAGCCGGAATTGATATTCAATATCGTCCAGTTTCCATTACCATGTTTGAGCCGAAAGAGAGGAAATATTAAAGTGTTGGCAAGCCCACCTTCGTGGGCTTTGTATCTGTAGCCTCACCCTTGGAGGGTGAGGGCGTTTTTCATTCGTGAATTGTGCCATCTGGCATCATAGCACCTGCAAGATTTGCACCATCAAGGATTGCTCCTGCGAGGTTGGCATTTGCTAAACAAGCATTTTCCAAGTTGGCATCTGTTAAATCGGCTCCACGTAAATCGGCT
>JBHJJJ010000201.1:0-20865 GCA_050042755.1 Rivularia sp. (in: cyanobacteria) | reverse complement strand
GCTGTAAAAGTTTAGGATATTTGAGTGTATTTGGTTAGGGCAACTGAGTTTGATTTGATAATTTGAACAATGAAAACAGAGGATTCGAAAGAAGTAATAGGGAGGAAGGGGAGAGGGGGAAGAGGGGGGAGAGGGGGAAGTAGGTTCAAATCAATCAAACTACGATAGAATTATAAAGTCTGCCAAAACTGACGCTGGCTAAAAATTCAATTTTATTTGCTTTGCGATCGCATAGTTAAAACTTTTTGTACCCACTTACTTATGATGTTGAGAATTATTTAGCAATTACCTCAATCAGTGAGCTATCGACAGCATTTGTATGTGTGACGTTAGCGATTTTCAAATCAGCAGTATCAAGTAACTTACTCCATCGATCTACGTTACGAATAGGACCAAATGTTTCCAACATCATCATCATGTCAACAAATTTACCTATTGTCGGCTCATTCACATCCCCTATTAATTGCTCTATTATCAGAATTATTCCAACTAGTGCCATCGCTAGACGGCATTTTTTTAGAAGCTTGATACAGTCATCGTCACACCAATCATTTAGAACACAAGAGAATATATATACATCTCCTCCTGTAGGTATATTTTCAAAAAAGTTACCGCCGACAAAACTACAACGCTCTGCAATATCCAAATTACTTAGTTCTTGCTTTGCCATTTCGACTACAGGAGGTTGATCGAATAAAATTCCTTTCGCTGTAGGATTAGCTCGCAAAATAGATGCTAGTAACGAACCCATTCCTCCACCTAAATCAACTATGGTTTTAGCATTTGAAAAATCATAGGCATCAACAATAGCTTCTGGTACTGAGGATGACCAAGATTTCATTGCTTTAGTAAAACCAAGGGCATATTCTGGATTTTCTGCAAATACTTGATAAACATTTTTCTTATAAACATGTTCATAAGAATTTTTGCCAGTCAAAACAACATCCATCATTGCTTGCCAAACTTCCCAACGCCAAGATTGTGCATTAAACATAACCCATTCACGTGGTGAATCTGGAACATCACTGCGTAAAACGGAACTCAGGGAAGTTAATCCAAAACGTTTATTTTCATCTTCCGTAAAAACATTTAAACCAGTCAAAAACCTGAGTAATCTGTAGAGAAACGGTGCATAAGTACCTGTTTCTTCTGCAAGTTCTTCCGCTGTTTTTGAACCATTTACTAGTTTGGCTGTGATATTTAATTTCGTGGCAGTCGCAAGTGCCTTAGAAATCATTGGAGCCATACTTGCTTGGAGAAGTATTGTGTGAGGAGAGATTTCTTTTTGATTTTCTAAAAGCATGGAATCACCTATTGAAAGCATAAAATCACCATTATGTTAGATTTGTTAATTTGAAATCCATCAATGAAAGCTTACGAAATCATCATATGATTATGTAAAATTTCATGTTCTTTAATTGCATTTTGTAAGCTTGCTACTGCATTTTCCGTTAATTCAGTTATGTGAATTAATGTACTACATTTATATCCTCCACTACCGGTTTCCCGTTGTCTATTTTCTGCTAGAGTATAGGCTTGATTTACAACTTTAATGTGAGGCTTCCGAAACTTAATTAATATCTTAAATAGCTTCATTAATTCTGCAGCAGAAGCAACTAAGTTTTCGTCAAATGATGAAGCATTATTGAGTTTATCAATTAATTTAGAAAGCAAAGAAGTTGCAAATACCCCGTCAATATATAACTTACGAAAATTAGGTAAGAAATAAGATATAAAGCTTTGTTTAAAGTACAAATACGCTACATCTCTACATTCTGAACTCCAAAGAAAATGGTCAAAAATCAACAATGGCATTTCAACTGCACCAGGACCTAGATATTCTTTACCCTGTATCATAAATGAATCAAAATATGGTCGTAAATTTTCTGCAAAGACTTTCCTCGATACATTTTTAATCGTGTAAACGATAGCCTCAACCATTCCATTTAAATAGCTTGCACATATTTCACATTCTCTAATAAAGTCTGGAGACTCAAAGGGAATTTTATGTAATTCCAGAAGCTTATAAATACCCATTTCTAATCTAGGTATAGCTATTTTGCTACTCTCAATGATTTTTGTTTCATCGAGATGTAATGTATATCTACGTTTACGTTCGCCATCAGGATTCCAGACAGTGTAATGAATCAGTGTATCTCTTGGAACCATATCAGTTTTAGTTCCTAATTGAATCAAGACAGTTTCTAGTTGAGGAATCACTTCTACAGGCTCGATACCGTATTTTTTTATGGAACCAGCAAACATCCCCAAATCTCTAACTACTGCTCGGGCTTCATGAATATTAAAGTCTTCTATCTGCCCCTCGGTTGGTATTAACCTTTGAAGCCTGGAGATAATACTTTTAATATCCCTCGCACAATTCATGTAAGGTAACTGAACTATATCCGCATCTGACTTAATCGGATCTAATTCAGCTATCATCGCATTTTCCTGGTAGCTATGATTATAATTAGAGAAATATGAATCAAATTCAACTATATTCATACTCGTTAGAATACTCCTTGTTATTTAAACTAGAAAATTTTGCAGATTCCAAGATCAAAATCAAGCCGATCTTTATTGCACTAAAGGCTAACTCTTCAACCCCCTTATAAGTGGAAATAATTTTTGAATATGAGAGTATCTCCCATATTCCATCATTTATCTATGCTAAATTCTATATCTTACTTTTGCTGAGATGAAGTAAGTAAATCAGCCACTAATTAACACTTATTCACTCTATCATATAATTATTATCTGAAGAATGGACTTGTTTATACTGCTGCTAGGCTGCTACCCATTTAATTTGTATATTACTATCGAGCAAGATGTATGTCCTAAGTCCCTCCGGGACGACCTCCGGTACGGACACGCTTCGCGAACGCATTACAAGGTTTTCAAATTTTTGCATTATTCAATTTAGCTGCACATCAGCTTATGACAATTAGTAATTGAAAAAACTACTTACTTTTTATATGTACATATTCAACGAATTTATTCATCTGTTTCTAAGATTAAATCCCATTATCTTGTATTTTTCCAATACTACCCTAACTGAAAACCAGCAGGTATTTCAGCAATAATTATCTATTCAAATATCGTATTTTAAATCATCAATATATTTTGTTTTGAGTGGATTCGCGTACAAAAATTTATATACCACTATTTTTGTAACATAGTCAAGCAAAGAACTAGTTAAAATCAATCAACTATCATGTTACTAGTAGTCTATAGCTGAATTTAAACTAAGACAGAGAGCAGGAAATAGGAGACAGGGAGCAGAGAATAAGGAGTAAAAAATAGGAAAAATAGTAATGTGTTCGTTTGATGATGAAATATGACTAACTCATCACTTCTGTTTCTTGTGATATTCGATAGGATCGCTAGGTAAGTTATTTATTGCCTCAATTGCGAAACTATTTATGACTCTCAACTTATATTTACTACGACATGGAGAAACCACTTTTAGTCAAAGTGGCAATTTTTGCGGCGAAACTAATGCGGAGTTAACGCCGGAGGGAGTACAGATGGCAGAAGCTTTTGCAGATGTTTATCAAAAACTGAAATGGGAAGCAGTTTATGCTAGTCCAATGAAGCGTACTGTTGCTACTGCAAAGCCGTTTTGTGATGCCATCGGAATAGATATGCAGTTGCGCGATGGGCTTAGAGAAGGTAGTTACGGCGAATGGGAGGGTAAAAGCAAGCAGTTTGCTCAAGAAAATTATACGGAGAACTATGTTAATTGGTTAACTGGGCCTGCTTGGAATGCTCCTATTGGTGGAGAAACTGCGGTAGATATTGCCAACCGCTCTATGCCTGTAATTGCTGAAATTCAAGAAAAACATCTTGAAGGTAATGTTTTAGTAGTGGCTCATAAAGCAACCATTCGGATTATGCTTTGTAGTTTACTAGGTATTGATTTAGGGCGTTATCGCAATCGAATTAATATTTTAGTTGCGTCGGTAAGTATGGTTAAATTTGACGTACATGGTCCTTTGTTGGAAACTTTAGGCGATCGCTATCATATACCTGAGCATATCCGCAATCGTAAGGGAACTTAGGTAATTCATAATGCATAATTAATATTGAGGGAAGCTTTTGGGCAACATTTTTTGTAAATACGCTCATGAATCAAAAATGCCCCAATATATAATAATATAGCGGTTTTTCCTTGTTTCTAATAGGGTTACAATCCCAGAAATAGACCTCTCCCTTTAAAAGCGGAGAGGCTTTAAACAAAAGGTAAAACTTACTGACTTTAATAACAAGTTACTCTGGCCGTTTGGGAGAATTTGCGGGTATTCCCAAGGCATTTTTGAACTGTTGTGAAGATGAGTTGGCTGCATTGCTTTTATTAATTGAAGTAAAAGCTACTGTTCCAAGTAACATGGGAATTGTTGCGATCGCGAAGCACATACCCATTACGGGCTTATCGCCAATACTTGATTAAGTTTCATAATTTAACTCCGAATTAATTGCTTACATTTATGATTCAGCCAGTTAAAAATTTCAGTTTATTTTGATTTTTGATTACAATTTTGTAATTTTAGTCTGAGCATCGCAAATGTAAGCAGAACCTCTACAAGTTAACCTCCCATCTGATCGTAAGCAGACTTGGGTAAGTCGAATACGATTGTCATCCGGGAAGCTGGAATTTGTTGACGTAGTATTTTGAGGTGTTCTTCAGCATCACCACGCTTGCGAAATCGTGCAATGCATGTAGAACTAGTAGAACCTGTCCATCGGTAAATGGCCCACGGCGATAATGCGGTGCGGTAACTTCTCCTACCAGGTAGATTGCAAATTAATTGATGGTTGAAAAAAACGCTAGCCAGTTGAGGAAGGCGGCAAAATCTTCCTGTTTAGGACTTGCTTTTCCTTACTTTGATTATCTTATATAAGATAATGAATTAATTCTAGTATCTTGTACAATAAATATTGTGAAGAATCCTGCTATCTTATATAGGAAGTCAAGAATGGTTAGTGGTAATGCCGAAATCGAAGCATCGAGAGAACGGGGAAATAAAGAAACAGGTAAGTGTAGGGCTGACTCAAACCAGCGTAGAAGGTCTGGACAAACAAGCAAGGCAGATGGGAGTGAGTCGCTCACAATTCATAGAAATGATAGGACGCGGCGAGATTTCGTTAACTCATGTGGACAAGCAACTCTTGGGGGAATGTTTAATCGGCTGATTTCCAAAACACGATACCAGATAGAAGAATCTGAGAAGCGGACAGCCGATTTAAAACAACAGTTAGCAGAATTAGAACAATTGTTTGAAGAGTTCCTTGAACAAGAGGAGCCGAATTAAAACCGTCCATCATTGATGAGACGGTTTTTAATTTTCATAAAAAACATACCAAAAAGTTGCTTGTCAGATTAGAAACGTGTGGCAAGCTGATGGTTTTATTACTTGTAATTTCTACTAACTTTCATGACACAATACGCCACAAAATCAACCTCTCCCTGGACAGAAATACATACCAAATTCTCTATAAAATATAAACTTGGAAGAGTTTGCACAAACCTATGGAAGTACCTTTTAACACTTGGAGAAGAAGGTAAAAATATTGACTTTATACTTAACGACTTCCAGAAATATATAGAAAAACTTCAAGGTAAGCCTCATGATTTTCAATGGGTAAAAAAGCAATTCAAAAAATTAGTTTTTTTACGAATAATCCGTATCCATAAAGATTATAGTCATAATTCATACCGTTTATTGATAAGACATCCCAGCGCTGTAAACCCGAAAAAGCCTGTAGAGAAAAATTCCCAATATCTTGGATTTAATCCCAAAAAATCACCCTCAAACAATAGTAATTCCGAAAATAGTTTTAACAGCAGCAGCTTAGTTAAATCTACTAAAAATCAGGCTAGCAATACTGAAAATAATTTTAGTAATAATTCAGACAAAATATCGAAAACTAAAAGTATAGACATTCAAGAATATACTCGTCGTCAAAAGATGCTTCAAATGTGTTCAGATTACGGTATTCGATTCAATCCTAAAAAATCGACAACAGATAATTTGTATACATATTCACTTGAAGAATTACGACTAGCTTTAAACCTTTACGAAGTCAGAGGAGCTAAGGAAATAATTTATAATCCACCCGGTTGGTTGATTAATTGCTTGAAGTGGCGTTACTGGGATGACGGTGAACTGACTCAGGATGATTTTATTACACACATGAAAGAATATTTTTCAAGTTTTAATAAATCCGAAGATCATTTTGTATTCTAGATGAAGCAAAAATTGCTAACTTTGTTCGGGCTGGGTTGAAGGAACAGGGTTTTACCGTAGATTACTGTAATAATGGTGATGAGGGTTATTTGCTGGCTGTAGACAATGAATATGATGCGATTCTCCTCGATATTATGCTATCGGGGAAAGATGGGCTATCAATTCTCAAACAATTGCGTCGGGAAGGTCGAAATACTCCTATAATTTTATTGACAGCTCGTAATGAACTTGACGATCGTTTGTCGGGGTTAAATTTGGGCGCTGACGATTACATTGCTAAACCATTTTTTGTAGAAGAATTAGTCGCTCGTATCCATGCTGTTATTCGTCGCAGTGTGGGAGAGCGTCAAAATTTTCTTGTTGTAGAAGCTTTGAAGTTAGATAGAATTACTAGGGAAGTTACTTGCAATAAAAAAGCGATTGAACTCACAAAAATCGGGCAGTGTACAAGCACCCTACAAGAAAAAGGCGGCCAGTTGCGGCCATTCCTATTAGTAATAGGGTGGAATGTCATAATATGGTATTACTATTTTATTTACGCACGAAAGGTAAAGGTCTCTTTGTAAAACCTTTAGCTACAAGTTGATTTTGAAGGTGAATTTTCTGTTGTTTAGCAGGAGCAAATAAGTTCAAATCATTAAGAATTTGCCAAACAACTACTTCTGCAGTTTCACAACCTCCCTCCATACAAGCTTGATAATCTTCAGAACAATGTTCTCCAGCAAAAAAGAGATTACCAACCCGCTCTTTTTCAAGGCCATACATTTGTGTCCACTGCCCTACTAAATAACAAGCATAAGAACCACCATTGTACAACTCTCCTGTCCAATAACTTCTTTGAGCAAGATTTGGCATACTAGATTCAGAAATTCCTGGAAAAATTTGTTCTAATTGCTGATTTAATTTTTTTGCTTGAAAATCTGGGGTTGCTTCTCCTAATTTGATTCCTTGAGAACCTCCTGTAAAATTCGTCAATAAGCCTTGTTTTAAGTCAGATTGACTTTGAACATTTTCCCATATATTTTGAAATGGTAAATCTGTCAATATATTTCCTGTATGATGATACTGATTTTTCCAGATTTTATCGTCATAACCCATTAGTAATTTAGTATTATTACCATAACCTAAATTATCAATTGCTAAGCGTTTATTCTCAGGTAAATCAACTTTTAATTCTAGATGGCGTAATACAGTAAAAGGTACTGTTAAAACAATTCTTTCATAAATTCTTTCAACAACTGCTTCTCCCTGACGCAAAGAAACTTGATAACGATTATCTGAAAGACTACGAATAGATTCTAAGACTGTTTCTGTTTCAATAGATGATTCTAAAAAGTTCCCCAGTTTTATAATTATTTGTTCATTTCCACCAGCAATACAAAATCGCTCATCACATTTTCCTAAAAGATTTAAATCTTCTGTTTCAAGACCAATTAAATACAGTAAGTTGAGACAAGATTGTTCTTCTGCTTCACGACCAAATTCAACAGTATAAGTAACATCAATTAATTTTTTAATCCAGGAAGAAGCAGAAATTATCTCTAAATATTGACTCAAAGAAAGCTGATCTAAAGCAGAAGCAATAGGATGAAAGGTACTATAATTATAAAAATCGGCTAAAGACTTTAAATCTTTTTCTATTTGCTCGACAATGGGAGTCAATTCTTGAATAACTCTTTTAAAAGATATCGATTCTCCTTGAAAATAAAAAGTAGTTGGAATTAACTCTTCATCTGTTTTAAGCAAATCAATTAATTCCAAACCAAGTTCCTTAACCAAGGATTGAATATAGGTATGATCGGTGTCAATGAATTCTGCTCCTAATTCCCCAATTAGAGATGTTCCTGCGGCTTGTGATACGGTTTGGATACGACCCCCAATTCTTTTGTTTGCTTCTATAATCTCTACAGGAACCCCTGCTTTTCGCAAACGCCAAGCTGCTGTCAATCCAGCAATTCCTGCACCAACAATTAAAACAGGAGACATATTTAAGGGAGAAGGAAATTGATTCACCTTTGGAAATTCCTCTGTTTCCTTCAACTCTTTATTGGAGAAATTGTCTCCCTGAAACGAAACTTCTTTAATCCAAAATTGAATTTCATCAATGGGAATTTGAGTTGCTTTGGATATTTTTAAGCTTTGATAACCTTGATGTAGAGTCCGAATCAGGTAAGACTTAGCCATGATTAATTATCCTTTTAATTAACTGGATTGTTCAATAATCCCTTGGCCTAAATGCTGGGGAGGGTTAGCCAAGGTACAAATTTCCGTTTCTTTTTCAATAGCGCGTCGAATGTATGCAGGTGACTGCAATATTCCTAACAAACTAATGCCATCGATCATCCGTAATCCACCGGTTGTTTTTTCTGTCAATAGTTTATCTACTTCTTCTGGTTCTGGTCTATTAGAACAAGGCTTAGGTGAAGCGAGTATGTAACCCCAAGGTTCGCCAAAACATGGGACAAAACTGGCATAGGGTAGAGTATAAGGAAAAACCGTACTTAGGGTTTTGGCTATGCGAACATAAGCTGTCATAGAAACAGGACAAACTGAACCTGCTTGCACAACAAAAAATCCATCGCTGTTGAGGACAGCAGAAATAGTTTTAAAATACTCTTGAGTAAAGAGAGGATATGACGGGCCAGACAAAATTGGATCGCTAAGATCGGAAATAATAATATCCCACTGGGGTGTAGTAGTTTCTAAAAACTTTAAAGCATCATCAATAATAATCTCGACTCGGGGATCTTCAAAGGCTCCTTGGTGCATCTCTGGTAAATGCTGGCGACAAGCTTCTACTACTTCTCCATCAATATCTACCATCACTAAGCGTTCGACGGTTTTCCAACGCAAGACTTCCCTAATGGTTGCTCCTTCTCCTCCTCCAAGAATCAAAACTTGACGAGGAGAACCGTGATTAATCATGGCTGGCTGTACCAATGATTCATGGTAGATAAATTCATCCACAACACTAGATTGCCATTTATCATCCAAAATTAGAGATTTACCATAACCTTCTGTCTCGACTATTTGCATTTCTTGGTAAGCTGTTTTCTGAGATACAATAGTCTGACATAACTTATGGGCAAAAAAATTAGAAGGGCTTGAAGAATCCCAAATCCAATTATTTATATCTATGGTGGTATTTTTCATATTCTGCTTGTAAATTACAAAAAACTCATTGATTAAAGGTTAGCTGTGACAATGCTATAGAAATTAAGCTCTCTATAGCTCTTTGAAACTAAATAAGCATCTTCCTTGGAATTGAAAATATGACTGTGGTAAAGTTTAGTTTCTTTAATTAAACTTTGAGAAAGTTCGGGTAATAAGCTAACAATTGCTTGTTCTTGCTTTTCATTTTGAGGAATGATAATAACATAGTAAGAGTCAGAATATGGAGTATTTTTTATAGTTTTTTCTTCTATTATTTCTTGATTGCTATTCTCAGGTAAAATTTCTGGCTGCGAAGAGTTTTGATTTTCAGGAATAATGACCCATAGTTTTACTGCTACTAAAATTCGCAAAAGACTTAAAGCAATCAGAAATATTTCATCAACAACTCCAATCCAATAATTGATAAAAAAGTAATTTATTGCCCAAATAATCATCGGACCAACACTTACTAATTCCCCAGATATTGAGATACTTTCAGCAACATCATTAGCATGTTTATGTTCCCAGAGCTTTGTAGCTTTTAAATAAAATTCTGATGCAGCAAATATTAAAGTAAAAGCTGCTAAATAATAAACAATAGTTTTAATTAATTCTATCGACATAAATAAATAAGCTTGACGAATAATTTCCGAATCTTAAATAGGTCTCTTGGAGCTTGCCAAGCATCTACAATTAAATGAATTCCCAGTTTTTACATTTTTGATTTTTGCAATCCGAAAGTCTTTTATTTTACTCAGTGTATGGGTTATTATACATAGTTTTTGAGAAATTTATCTGATAAATCAACAACAAATACCCAAAATGACCGACAATAATCGAGGTAAATCCTATTTAACGGTGAGGAGTGAGAAGTGAACAGTGAACCTCTAAATATGGGTTGAATTCCCATCTCAATTCGGGCTAACTTCGTTCCTTTCGCTCAAACCCTCTTCCCTTGTTTTTATCTTGAGGAGTCATTTTTTTATGTCATTCATATCTCGTTTTCTTTGCGTAATACTTCTAACCCTAACTACTACTTTAATCTTCCCAGCTTCGAGCTTCGCGGATTCTTCTAACTTAGGTGTAATTGACAATCATCTAGCTGCCTGCCCTGCTTCCCCGAATTGCGTCGTCAGTCAAAACGGCGACGAAAAACATGCGATCGATCCAATTCCCTATCATGTCGCGAGCGATAAAGCTAAAGAAACTTTACTCAAAGTTCTTACAGTTGTTCCCCGTACAGAAGTTATAGAAGAAACTGATAATTACATTCACGCTCTTTCTAAAAGCAGAATTTTCAAATTTATTGATGACGTAGAATTTTATTTTCCCACCTCGGAAAACGTAATTCATATGCGCTCCGCATCTCGTGTGGGAGAATCAGACTTAGGGGTAAATCGCAGACGTATGGAACAAATTCGTTTAGCAATGCAAGATTTGAATCAGTGAACAGTCAACAGTTTACAGTGAACAGTTAGGAGTTAGGAGTTAGGAGTTAGGAGTTAGGAGTTAGGAGTTAGGAGTTAGGAGTTAGGAGTTAGGAGTTAGGAGTTAAGAATTTAGAATTCTCTCCCCATCTCCCCATCTCCCCATCTCCCCCCTCTACCCCCTCTCCCCCCTCTCCGATGACTTGGAGAGGGGATGGGGGTGAGGTTACCTTTCCATATCCCCAACTTCCTTTGGTACTCCCGCAGTTAAAACTTCACATCCGGTAGCTGTCACTAACACATCATCTTCGATGCGAATTCCAATTCCCATCCATTTTGGATCCACCTTCGGTTGTTCTTCTGCGGGTTCAGCTCCTGGTAAAATATAAATTCCAGGTTCTACTGTCAAAACATGTCCCGGTCGCAAAATCACCGGGTTATCATCACCATGTTTATAAACTCCCACATCAAGGACATCTAATCCCAACCAATGTCCCGTACGGCGCATATAATAAGGTTTATATTTCTCTTCTTCAATTAACTTATCAACTTCACCTTGAAGAATACCCAATTCTACCATTCCTTCCACCAATACCCGCAAAGCAGTATCGTGAATTAAATTGTAAGGATTTCCTGGCTTTACTTGTGCGATCGCCTGTTTCTGCGCTGATAAAACTAACTCATACAACGTCTTTTGTTCGGCAGTAAACTTTCCACCCACGGGAAAGGTACGAGTAATATCGGAATTATAATAATTATAAGAACAACCAGCATCAATTAACAGTAAATCTCCATCCTGCATTTGACGGTTATTTTCGATATAATGCAGTATACAGGAATTAGCACCAGATGCCACAATCGAAGGATATGCTGGCCCCAAACCACCGTGTTTTCTAAAAATACCCTCCATCTCTGCTTGAACTTCGTATTCATAAATTCCCGGTTTCGTCATCTCCCGCGCTACATTATGGGCTTCCACCGCAATATACGCAGCCTTTCGCATTAATTCCAATTCCGATTCGCTTTTCACCAACCGCATACCATGTAAAATAGTACAGGTATCTTGAATTGCTGTCGGACCCATACCACGTTTGGGATAAGTTCGCAATAACCTTTGGTAATGGGTGAGGAGAGTTTCGTTAAAAGATTTATCCCGTCCAAAACGATAATAAATCCTATCTGCGTTTAATAAATATTGGGGTAGTTTTTCATCTAATTCGTTGATGGGGTAAGCTTCGTCAGCGCCGTACATTTCCTTCGCTGCATCTACCCCAGTTAGATAACCAGTCCAAACTTCTTTGGTAATATCTTTGGGTTGTACAAACAAGATAAACTTATGTTCATCGTGATGAGGAGCTAAAACCGCCACGGCTTCAGGTTCGTTAAACCCAGTTAGATAGAAAAAATCGCTATCTTGACGGTAAACGTATTCTACATCATTGTGCATTGTAGCCATAGGGGCACTGCGAAAAATTGCAGAACCGTTACCAATCTTTGACATTAATGCTTCCCGGCGCTGGTGATATTCTGCTTGCATGGTTATCTGATATTGTGTTATTTCGATTTCTCCAAGGTAATACTATTTTAGATTTTGGATTTGCCGAAATGATTTTTCCAGGAATTATATAACTTACATCAAACAGTTTTGGCACAGCTTAGCTGTGCCATTGTTTTAGAGCAAGTATTGAAGCTTTGTTAGAAAATTTTTATTTTGATTTGCGCTTTTTTGAAGAACGAAAACCAAATCCGCAAACTGCGACTAAGCCAAGGATTGTAGTAGGTTCAGGAACAGACTGTGTAGGTGGAGTGCTAGAGAAAGTATCTGCTTTGATAAACACAGCAGAATCAAACGCCCCATCACCACCATCGGCGATCGCCAATTTAATATTATTTTTGCCACTACCTAATCCTGTACCTTTAGCTGTAAGTACCGAATATAAAGCCATCGTACTGGATTTCAAAGAAAGGACCACCGTCTGATGGGTCATTTCCTGTCCTAAAAGAATTGATATAAGTTCTATCATTACAAATAAAAATCCGTATCAAAACAAAATTTTACTGCCAATATGGCAACCTTTATATAAAATAATCAACTTAAATATGTGGTATTTGATCTGGGTGATCGATCGCAGAAAACTTGATAAACAGCGATTTATATCTACTATTCTTCTAGATTTTTAATTAAATCAATATTCAACAACATAAATGGAATCAAATACTAATAAATCTAATCGCTTAGATACCCTCTTGGCTCTACGCGGTTTTGGCTGTTTGATGGTAGTAACAATTCATTGCGCTCCACCCAGAAAATCAATTATTGATAACGGTTTGGATTTGAGTTGGTTGATGTTTAGTCATGGCGCGATCGCAGTTTGGATTTTCTTTGTGTTATCGGGTTATTTGATGGGTAAGGCTTTTTATACAAAACGCTATAGTGTTGATGTTGCAGGGGTTATCAACTTTTGGCGAAATCGTGCCTTGAGAATTTTTCCACTTTATTATTTTGCTGTACTAATTTTATCTATCTTCGTTTATCCAGCAGTTCTCAAATTTTATAATTGGGGTTATTTATTTAGATTATTTACCTTTACTTATCATCCATATATTACTTTTCAAACTATCAAATTCAATGATGTTTTTTGGTCTTTATCAACGGAAGTACAATTTTATATACTAGTACCATTTATTTATACTCTGATTCACAATCGTTTAAATACTCAAAAAAAAATATTTGTGGCTGGCTCCTTAATAATTGTCCCAACCTTGATTTTGAGATTTTTAATCTGGACAAGTTTTCAAACCGAAATTACTCAAGAGATGGGATATGCATTTAAATATTGGTATACTCCCTTAATTACTAATCTCGATTTATTTTTATGTGGATTTTTAGTTAATGAGCTTCTCAAATATCGTAAACCAGATTTACATCAAAATAAATCCCTAATTATTAAAATATTTGCTGTAATACTGATAATCTTATTGTATTTATTCACCGCACATCATCTATATCACCAAGAGTTATGGAATTTACCAAATCGTAGCGGTGGTTGGAGAACATTAACAACAATACTGTTATTACAACCATTAACAGCAATTATCACATCATTTTTTATATTTGCTTTTGAAAAAGATATTTATGATGATTTTACCAAAAATGAAAAATTATCATTCAGCGCGACTTTAAGAAATCCTCTGAGATTATTAGAAGTAATTGGTAACTTATCTTACGGTATTTATATTTGGCATATGCCCATTATTGCCAGAACTTACGATATTTTCAATTCCGAAATCCCTATAGAAGCGTTTTATATTAGATTAACAGCAACCTTAATTTTATCAACCGTATTAGCAACGGTTACTTACTACTTAGTTGAATTACCAGCTGCAAAATGGAAAATCTATAAACAATAAAAAAATTAAGACTTACTTTTACCAAAGCGGGTTATTAATATGCCGTTAATTGCTCCAACGGCAATACCTAATACGATCGATAGCAATATAAATAGAATACCATTTCTTAAAAATGATGTGGCTAAAGCTATCCATGCGCCTAAATTGGTTATCAGACTTCCTGCTACCCAAAATCCAGAAAAAGTAAGCTGTCTTCGCAATACAAGCCACTCTATCAACATCAAAACCATAAAGAAGATAAAAACGCTTCCTAATATAGTAATCCTACTGTGGGAGGCATTTTGAAGCACATCCAAACCAATTGCAAATACAAATACATAGATTGTCATGAAAGTAGCCAATAAAGCTAAAGGTAACGCCACAGCATTAGCTTTAATTAACAACAATTTACTAGCACCAAGTAATCGTCGCATAAACCAGATTTTAGTCAAATTGCTAGCGATCCAAAAAGGATAAGTTATTGCCAGCCACATCAAATAGCCTAAAAATACAGAAGTTAAAAGCATCGCTGTTTACAATTATCTGATTTATTTTAATTGTTTGATGAAATTTCGTATATGTCATCACAATACATTTTATCTATTTAACTCTTTCCAATAGCAGTTGTAAATTAAAAAAAAATAATTAGAACTAACAATAAATACAAAAATATATCTCCTTCGCATTTAATAAAAATAGTAGATGTTCTAAATTAACAGAATCTTCGCAAAAACAGAGATAAAAGATAGAGGAAAGCCGGTAATTAATAAACACAATGTTGGAATCGACAAATCCGTTACAGAATCAAAGTGAATTAGAATCTGCGACAATCCACAATAATAGTCTCACTATAGAGAATGATTTAAATACTTCAAATTTGACAGGAAATTTGACAGGCTCTTCAGAGTCATTAGTTGAGTCTCAACAGAACTCTAGCCCTAGCCCTTATATTAGCGATCCGTCAGTGATTGCTGATTTTAATGGAGATGGTAAACAAGATAAATTTTGGCGTAACACTCAAACAGGTGAAAATGCTATTTGGTTAATGGATGATGCTAATCCAACTGGTGCTCTTGTCAATACTTTGGGTACAGAATGGGATTACAGCATTGGTGATTTCAATGGTGATGATAAAACCGATTTATTTTGGCGTAACTCTCAAACCGGTGAAAATACTATTTGGTTGATGGATGGTGCTCAAATTATATCTGAAGCTTCCTTAAATGCTTTGGGTACAGAATGGGATTACGGCATTGCACAATTCAATGGTGATGGTAAAACCGATTTATTATGGCGTAACTCTCAAACCGGTGAAAATGCTGCTTGGTTGATGGATGGTGTCAATATTAGTGGTGCAGATTTTCTACCGACATTAGATACATCTTGGACTTATGCAGTTGGTGAATTCAACCCTAACTTCAATACCGATGTTTTCTGGCACAACGAACAAACCGGTGAAAATGCCATTTGGTTTATGAATGGTTTGAGTGCAGAGCAGACTGATTTAGAAACATTTGGTGCAGGTTGGGAATATACCTTAGGTGATTTCGATGGTAGTTTTACTACCGATATTCTCTGGCAAAATGAGAGTACTGGCGAAACCAAACTTTGGTCTATGTGGGGTTCAAATGTTACAGCATCTGATTTACCAAGTTTGGGATCTTCTGGCTGGGAATCTATTGTCGGTGATTTTAACACTGACGGTAGAATGGATATCCTCTGGCGCAACGATCAAACCGGACAAAATGGTGCCTGGATTATGAATGGTTCACAGGCTACTGGTATTGAATTACCATCCCTTGGTACTGAATGGGATTTGAGTATCGGCGATTTCGATAATGATGGCGATACAGATGTTTTTGGACGCAATACTCAAACTGGTGAGAATCTTCTTTGGCGCATAGATGGTGAGAATGTTATTCAAGAGAATCTACCTTCATTAGGTAATGAATGGGTTGTTAGTTAATAGTTAGCTTTTTGCTATGGAAAACTATTAATTGGATTGGCTAAATAAGCATTATTAAATCGTTAACAAGGTTTAACAAACTCGGTTTTATTTAAAGCCGGGTTTTTTTATTTTTTTTAATTTATAAGAGAATTTTGACAAAGAATAAATCAAAGGGCTGGGCAATTTATAAATAGGCTTTGATTAATATAAATGTAAGAATAAGGCCGCGGAAGGTACTGCACTATCGGAGTCTTGCAACAATCCCGTAAGTCCTGTTATTAATATGCTTAACATAACATGTTATTAATACATTAATTCATTTTATACAAGTGATAATCCCGAAAAGAGTATTTGAATCACTAGCTAAAAATGACTGAAATAATAATAAATAAAATTTAAAATATTGATAATTGATATGATATTAAACAACTTTTAAATAAGTGATACAATAAATGTCCATCATAAACAACATGTGATAAAAAAATATATGTTAACCTTTAACAAAAAAGAATAAAAAAATCAGTTAAAACATATAGACACTAGTGATAATTAAAAACCATGTCTTCAACTGCAAATCCTTTAGATGTATCATATGTAAGTCCTATAAGTTCGGCAAACACCACAGTTTCAAAGAATACTTTTGACGACATTGCACTTGATAGCAATTTAAATAGAAGCTCCGAGCAATACCTAACAAATGAAAATGAATTTGTAACTGCCGCAAAAAATCCCAATCCTAATCCTATATTTAGCGATCCAGCAGTTGTTGTGGATTTCAACGGTGACGGTAAAACTGATAAATTTTGGCGTAACGAACAAACAGGTGAAACAGCAGTTTGGTTAATGGATGGTATTAATCAAAATGAAGCTTTTCTCGGAAATGTAGATGCATCTTGGGAATTTGCTTACGCCGATTTTAATAATGACAACAAAACTGATATTTTCTGGCGGAATCAAAGTACCGGAGAAAACGTCATTTGGCAAATGGATGGCACCAATGTTCAATTGCAAGAATCAGTACAACAAATTGATTCAAGTTGGGCTTTTAGTATTGCTGATTATAACGGCGATAATAAAAGTGATATTTTTTGGCGTAACGAACAAACAGGTGAAAATGCTACTTGGATAATGGATGGTACAAACGTTACCAGTGCCGCTTTCCTACCCACAACTGAGTCAACTTGGGACTACAGTATTGTCGATTTCAATAATGATGGCAAAAACGATATCTTTTGGCGAAATCGGGTAACTGGCGAAAATGCTGCTTGGTTTATGGATGGTACTGATGCAACTGGTTTTAACATCACAGAAATAGAAACATCTTGGAATCCTACCTTTGGTGATTTTAATGGGGATTCTCGAACTGATATTCTCTGGAGTAATAAAGATAGTGGAGAGAATTCTGTTTGGATAACCAATGGTACTCTGTTTAACGATGTCCTTTTCAATGAAGCAACTTTACCTCAATTAAGTTCTTCTTGGGAAGCTAATATTGGAGATTTCAACGCTGATGGTAAAACAGATGTATTTTGGCATAACAATCAAACTGGCGAAAATACAGCTTGGTTGATGGATGGGGGAGAAGTTTCTACTAAAGCTTTTCTACCTTCTAACGATTTAGCTTGGGAGCCTATGATTGGCGATTACACCGGCGACGGTAGAACTGATGTTTTCTGGAATAATACTCAAACCGGAGAAAACGCTATCTGGATCATGAATGGTACTATTGCTGAAGGTGAGTATTTACCCACATTTGAACCAGATTGGAATGTTTTTTAACAATTAACAATCAATTAACTTAGGAATGGCCGCAACTGGCCGCCTTTTTCTTTTAGAAGAGGCTGTTAGGCGCTGTAGTTTAACTTCAGGCATTATTGCGGCTGTGTGACCGAAAATCATAGGGCACAAGCCCCTAAATTCTATTTATGGGGTTAGCCCGTAGGACAATTTATTGTCCGGCTGATCGTGGTAGGATATTAGCACTGGTCTAACACGGGCATGAATTCGTCGGTAGTGCCACATTTAATTACGACGTAAAGCGATGTTAGTAGCAGAGGCGCGAAAAACCTCTTTAAAAACCTATGGATTCGAGAGAATACCCCAGATTGCAGCAGTTTAATATTAGTTAATTCATTAGGGTGGGCCGCACCCGAATTTAAGCTTGGGGAGAAACATCCCGCTGCGACTAATTGCCATAGCTAGATACATCCACCAACTGGTAGGAGTATTCGGTGAAGGGTTCCCATAAGAATTTTTTTCTTCTAAAAAAATTCTTATGGGTGCCCGTGAGGGAGTCGAACCAGTGAACCTGGTTCCTTTTAGTTTTAAGGAATTTCGTGGAACCAAGAATCCCCCGCATTCTATGGGTGGGGAGCGTCAATGCGAATTTAGAATAAGACATGAAGAATTTAGAATTATTACCCCATCGATGAATCGAGGGGCTTGAAAATAAGGAAACATTTTTTTTATTCCACGGATAAATCCGGGGGCTTGTATCCGATTTTTTTTGGTCAAACAAGCGTGAGATTATCAAGGTAATTATAATTTTGCTGAACTCACGAACCAACAGGAGTTTTGTGACACTTGCGGCCATTCTTCAAACTATTGAGCTTGGCTGCCCTAGTACTACACCAAAATAAAAGATAAATAACCCCTAATGGTCTTTGAACTGACCAATATTTATTGTAAATTAAATTCGTAGCAGCTTCATAAATAAACAACTGGAAATGCAAATTACTCAATGTTTGCACGCAGCCATTCTTGTCAGTGACTTAAATCGAGCCGAACATTTCTATGGAGAAATCCTCAAATTACCTAAAACAGAACGTTCGCGGAATTTTCCCGGTAGCTGGTATCAAATTGGTGAATATCAATTACACCTTATAGTTGCTTCTTTAACTAGCAACCAAGCCCAAAATGAAAAATGGGGACGCAACCCCCATATTGCTTTTTCAGTTTCCGACTTAGATGCCGCAAAAGAGCAGCTATTAAATTATAACTGTCCAATTCAAGCAAGTGCTTCAGGTCGTAGAGCTTTGTTTACCCAAGATCCAGATGGGAATATTATCGAGCTAAGCGAACAATAATTTACAATTGGCAATTTCCACGCTGCCCTACACAATTAATAGGAAAACGTAGAATGTTAATAGTTAACTATTAACTACTCACTGCTCACTGTTAACCGCTCACTACTCACTACTCACCGCTCACTACTCACTGCTCACTGCTCACTGTTAACCGCTCACCCGATGAAGTTCGGATACACTTACAGCGATCCTTTATTAGAACAAACTCCCGAACCTGGAAGCTTAGAGTGGGAGGTAGATAATCTTTATCAAGATTTGGGAGGGCGCTCGCAATTACAACAATTATTCAAAGATTGTCAAACCAATCCTCCCGATTGCATCTTTATCCGACGCTTGGAAGAGTTGGGAGATAATGTCTCAGAAATAACCTCGTGTCTTTGCCAATTTGAAGCGATGGGAATAACCCTGATTGCGGTGGAACAAGATTATAATTCCACAACAAAAGCCAATAACACCCACGGGAATTTACTCAAACTTTTATACGAAATCCAGCAACAAAAACGTAGCGATCGCATCCGTCAAGGACATGCACGCAATCGTTTGGATGCTGCACCACCACCGGGCAAAGCACCCTACGGCTACCGTCGGTGTAAAGCTAAATATACCATCGACCGTAGTACTTCCCCGGTAGTCAAAGAATTTTTTGACAACTTTTTGTTGTATGGTTCCTTACGAGGCGCTGTGCGACATTTAGCGAAAAAATATGGGAAAAAAATCTCCGTTACCACTGGAAAACGTTGGTTATCCAATCCCGTATATCGTGGAGATACCGCTTACCGAAATAGAGAAATTGTCCGCGATACCCACACTGCCATAATTTCTCGTGAAGAAGCAGCCCAAGTCGATCGACTTTTACGTCGCAACAGTCGTTTACCATCCCGTACAGCAAGTGCGCCACGTTCATTAGCGGGTTTAGTTGTTTGTGGTGAGTGTCAATCCCACATGGGCGTTACTCGCGTTACTCTTCACAGACAAAAAAAGGAGTATCTTTATTTACGTCCTATTACCTGTTCTAAAAACCCCAAATGTCGTGCTATTTATTACCACGAAGTATTACATAATACCATTGAAACAGTTTGCCGTGACTTACCTCAAGCAGTAGAACAGATCAACTTTCCGTACTTTGATGAGGTAAAAAATAATTTAACCAAAGCGATAATTCGTCAAGAAAAAATACTAGAACAAATACCAGCTTTAGTAGAAACTGGCATTTTAGACGAAGAAACTTACTTATTAAGAGTTTATAAACTCCGTACTGAAATATCTACACTCCAAGCACAATTAGCAGTTTTACCACCAGTTAATTTACGCTCCGTAGCTCAAGCTGTTTCTATTCCACAATTCTGGTTAGACTTATCAGAAACTGAAAGAAGATTTTATTTTAGAGAATTTATTCATCACATCGAAATTATTCGTCAAAATAAAGATTGGAATTTAAGAATTATATTTATTTTTTAGGAGTGAGTAGTTAGTAGTGAGTAGTGAGTAGTGAGTAGTTAGGAGTTAGGAGTGAGTAGTGAGTAGTGAGTAGTTAAATCTTCTACCTCATCTCCCCATCTCCCCATCTCCCCATCTCCCCATCTCCCCACCTCCCCATCTCCCCATCTCCCCAT
>JBHJJJ010000200.1:0-8403 GCA_050042755.1 Rivularia sp. (in: cyanobacteria) | reverse complement strand
CGGAGCTAGAAGTACCTTAGCAACATTGTGGTCGGTACAAGATAAATCAACAGCCGACCTCGTAACCGAATTTTATCGTCTTTTAACCCAAGATGGAATTAACAAAGCTCAAGCATTACGACAAGCACAATTATCTTTATTAAAGGATACTAAATATCAACATCCTTATTATTGGTCTCCCTTTGTTTTAGTTGGGAATTGGCAATGATTGGTAATTGGTAATTGGTAATTGGTGATTGGTAATTGGTAATGGGTAATTGGTAATGGGTAATTGATAATTAGACATCTGCCGGAAATTAAATATGCGCGATCCAAAAACTTTCTCCCAGACGCGAAATCCTTGCGTCTCTACATTCTTTTTCGGAGATGTCTATTGATAATAATTGTAGGGTGATGTAACGGCTTGAATATTTTTCGATATAAACTATAAACTTCAAAATGCCGTTACGCACCATTTAATCGCGAAGAAAACGAATTATCTCTTCCCTCTGCGTCCGCTGCGTTCTAGTAAGGTTTTATTTTTCCAATTTATTCCCGTCCCCAAATTTGCGTAATATCTAGTCCGGATGATTACTTACGATATAACTAGATTAAAAGGCGTTGCTGTTGGGAAAATATGAAACTATGATTTTACACCTTGGGAGACGTAACAGTGTTACGTCTCTACACAGCTTTTACGTTTTTTACAAAATTTATACGAATACAATTCATAGTGTAATTCAGCAATGCCGATTAAAAATATAGCAGCTATTACTCATTACTCCTTACTCCTTAGACATTACTTAATCTTATTTATAACTATAGGTAGATGTTTGTTTATATATTTATATTTTCCAATTTAATGAATTCAAAAACAATAAATAAATTCAGAAAAAATTTATACAAAACTAATATTGTTGTTGTAACTTGTGTAGTTAATAGCGACTTTAAAAAGTTATGACTTCAATTAAACTCAAACTCTTAAACTTAAGCTTATTAGCAATTATTTATGTTTATAGTCTTCCCGCTCAAGCTCAATCAACATCATTGAGCAAAAACAATTCTTTATCAGAAGAGATTGTTTTTCAAGATTCATTTACACCACCGGGAGAACCGGAGCCAAAGGATACTAAAGGTTCTGGTTCCCGCGACGGAGGTAAATGTTCTCCAAACGAAGAGAAAATTAAACCTTTGATGCCAGAGCGTAATTATGGGCTAACTTTGCGAAAACATCCTTCGATATTCATTAATTTACCAGAAACTAAAGCCAAGCAGGTAATGCTGAGTTTTCGAGATAAAACCGGTAAATATTATCAAAGAGCTTTCTTACCTATTACTTCTAACGGTATTGTTAGTTTTAGTTTACCAGAGGATAAACCACCTTTAGCTGTAGGTAAAAATTATCAATGGTCTTTGGTAATTGTCTGTGGTAATACGGTACAACCGGATGACCCTACTTTCATGGGTTGGGTACAGCGAGTTGGAAGGACTTCCCAAATAAATGGGGAATTAACTGGTAAAAGTGCTGTTGATAAAGCAAAGTGGTATGCTCAAAGGGGATATTGGTATGAAATGATTGCAGAAATTGAGCGAGCTAGGAAAATTGAGCCGAATAACGTGCAGTTGAGTCGTACTTTGCAAAAGTTCATTAATGGGGAATAGGGAATGGGGCATCGGGCATTGGGCATTGGGCATTGGGCATTGGGCAGATTTTTCTTGTAGGGTTCGTGACACTTGCAGCCATTCCCGCTCAAGTAAAAATTAACTATTATGCCCTACAAAAATTATCTTACTAATCTTCCATCATCTCATATAAACGATGGCGAACAGATTGGCGATCGCACCTAATAATTACATCAACATCATACCTACCGTAAGTTATCGGTTCACCTGCTTGATTGTATACTTCTATATAGCCATCATCACCATCTGTGGAAACACCAACTACATATATTGGAACAATTCCTGAAGAATATCTATAAACACTAACAGAACCAAAGTCTGCATCTTCGACGTTTTCAAAGTAGAAACGAAAAGCTTCTTGAACATTATCAGGGCATTGATTTACATCTTCACCCCAGAATTCATCAATTACATCTTCATGCTTTTCTTGGAAACGATGAATAAAAGCATGTTCTCCCAAAGGCTTTTCCCGAAGTTGATTAAAAAACTGTTCGACGGATTCTTGAGTAAGTTCTATTCCTACGATAGCTTGAAATCTGGTATCTGAATCAAAACGATTCCAATCGGGTGCTTTTTTCATCCAAACTTTCAAACTTGGTTTTAATTCCAAAGCTATTTTTAAAGATGCTAATGCTAATCCATCTTGTTGTAGAGAAGCATAACAACGAGCTTGTAAATAAATGGCATCGCTGACTAAATATGATTGTAAATTTAATTCTAATGCTTTATTAACAGCTTCAATAGAATCTTGATATCGACTATTACCGTAAAATGAAATTGATTTATAATTCCAAATTACAGATACAGTATCTTGTGGTGGATTTAACTCAAGCGCTCTGTCATAGCAAACAAAGGCTTCTTCATATTCATTCAATCCACTCTTAGCTTGTCCTTTGATTACCCATAATTGATAATTATCAGGTTCGCTTTCAATTGCTTCAGAGATCATCTCCAGGGAATCGGAATATTCTTCTAAACCATTGAGAGCAGTAGCAGCACCAATGGTTGCTTCCATCGATTTTCCCTCACGTTCTAATAATTCCTCGAAGCTCTCGAATGCCGTTTCATAGCAACCTTCATTTAATGACCTATTTGCTACTTCGCGTAAAACTTCTATCGGTCTCGGTCTTATCATTGATTTTGGATTTTGGATTGATATCTATAGTTTATATTAATGCTGCATTACACTTCTTTAAGGCAGTTTAATATACGAATCTAAAAGTAAGAAAAGTAGGAAAATCAAGCTTTAGGAAATTTTATTTCTTTAAATAGTTAAACTGTAGGATGTGTTACGGCTATATGATAATTTGGTCAAAACCCAATAAGTAACTTTTTGCCGTAACGCACCAATTCTTGATGGTAGCTTTTAATTTTATATGAGCAAAACCCCTGGCTCAGAAGTTATTTGGGGTGCTTGTCACCCCGTAAAAATTATTTCTTTAAATTGACATACAAGATTGACTGTATGGATAAGTCTACCTTGTCAGTCATATCAAGAACTTTCACAGCCTCTTCAACCATTTCCTTTTCTTTGTCTTCGGTAACTTTGTCGGCACGGACAATATAAGCCAGATTTTTGATCACCTTAAAGCGATCTTGATCGGAGGTAAAAATTTCTTTGAGAGCTTCTAATGAATTTTTGTATTGAGCTTTGCGTGCATCTTCGTCGCCAAGTTTCTCAAACTCGTCGCTCACTTCTGTTACCACCTTACTATATTCATCCTTAGACATATCTGGCACAATAACATTGCAGTTACCCCACCAAGCTTCTTTTTCAGATGTATTAATTTTACCGTCTCCAAGAGATGATACACAAACAAATGTATAGACTAAGTGTTGATTTATAGTCCAATTTTTCATGATTAGTTTGTCCTGTTTGTGATATTAATTTAATTTCTATTTGCTCTGAGAATGCCTTGGCTTAACCAAAATATTAATCAATATTAGACAAAATAGCTGACTAAACATCCTCAGCAGCACGCAAAATCAATTTACGAGCTACGGTTTGGGTACCGGTATGGGAAAAGTAATTAGTAGCTTGATCTAGAAAAGCGGCAACAAAATCTAATTTATCGTCAGAAAACTGGATAAATCCACCAATCCGGTCAAAAATTGACTGTGGTGTTAAACCCGCAGAACTAACTAGATTATCCATCCACCCGGAAACTGCACCGAAGGTTGACTCAATAAACCCTACTTTATCATCGCTAGGAATAGATTCTGCAATGGCTCCAAAAGCGGGATTTTGTTCCAAAGCATCTTTGCCTTTAGAATTAAGGGTATCTTGGACTTTTTGCAGGTAGTCTGGACCCAGAGGAAGCAAGCCATCGATACAAACTAAACCAGCCATTCGCATTAGGGAAGCTCCGCAGTAGTTTTCCCGTAATTCAGATACAAACCTTACAGGGTTGAGTTGAATACCATTGAGTTTAGAATAAGCTATTAACTCAGCTACAATTTTCAAGCTCAAATCAATAGATTGAGTGGTATCTGCTTTAGGGGTTAACTTGTTTAAGAAGCTAAGGAAACCGATTTTTTCACCAATCTTGTTAGCCATAGCAGCAGCACCCAAGGCTCCGTCGGCATTTTCCACAAGATTGTAATACCACATAGCTCCCTGATAGCTGTTATCCTTATCGTTATATAACTCAATCATCCGATTGCGGATTTGCATTACTGTATCCGCATCGTTTGCTCCGGTTATGACTGAAATCGTTTTGTCACAACCGACGACATTATCCCATTCTCCAGGTACGACAAAATCGAGAGCGTTTAATGTCTTTACTGTAAGGTTGTCTGATGGTAGTTCGTCGAGTAGTTCAATAATCGAATCGCCCATTTTTATTTACCCCTTTATGTATTTTTTTACTTCATAATGTCGCCTTAAATTGAATTGCCTTAAAACTGAGACGCGGACAATTATTTCTATTTTTTTTGATTTACAAAAATAATTGTATAACAAAATTCGTTTGGCGAAATAAAAAAATCTCATTGAAGAAGGCAGAGGGCAGAGGGCAGGAGGCAGAAGGAACAATTAGTGGGGGATTCAGACCCACCACTAATTGTGAGCCGCCAAACTTCGTTGTGGCGGGGGTCTTAAACCCTTACTCCCTCCGCTCGTGAGAAGTAAGGAGGCAGATTCCCTTCTGCCCTCTGCCTCCGTACTTCTGCCTTCTTGATAAATTATTTATATATTTCTATTCGATAATTTGTTTGCTTTCAAAGCATGAAAAATAAGATACATAGTAATATCTAATAACTCACAAAAGTAAGAAAAGTAAGAAAAGTAAGAAAAGTAAGATATTTAATTTTATATAAACATACTTCAAACCGTCATATTACCGATTTAAAGAGATATTAAAAATTATTTCCTCAATCAAATCTTGATTTTCTTCGCTTTCTCCTTGCTTAAGATATTCAATAGCAATTTTCCCTGCTGCTGGTTGCTCTCTAGAAGCTGTAATTAATAACTGTACAATTTGACGAAGCTGAATTTTTTCTAATTCCTTAGCGGTAAAAATTGGTAAGGTAATAGCTGCAATTACTAATCCCAAAATCGGAGGAATAACGGGAATCCACCAACCAATATTTAATACCAGATAAGCAACTCCTATTAATCCCGTTGCTGCAATGATAATTGTCACGAATACAATGTAAACAGACTTCCAACGCCAACTTAATACAGCACCCATCCCACACCACGATAAAATCCACAGCCATTCTATAGGTTCCCACCACACTTTTAACATTGGTTTATCTTCCAAAGCAGCACTCAATATTTGACTGACGATATTTGCATTAATTGTCACTCCAGACATTTGTTGGGGAAATCCAAATAAATTAGTGCTGTAAGGTGTTTGAAATAAGTCGTTGATGCTTTCAGCAATTGAACCTATCAAGACTACCCGATTTTTGATTGCTTGTGGTGGTATTCTATCGTTTAATAAATCTGTAATCGAAAAGTTGTCAAAGTTTTCTATAGTCCCGTGGTAGTTAAGTAATATTTGGTAGCCACCTGTATCTGCGCGAACGTAACCACCATCGTTAGATTGAAAAGGATTTAATACTGTTTTTCCCAACTGTATATGATGGGGATTATTTTTCTGAGGTTTTGGTGTGATACCTTCGGATTTCAAATATAAGAGCGCTAACCGCAGACTGAGATTATAACGTACTTTAGTCTTGCTCGAACCTACTGTAAGCAAGGCACGACGAACTTTTCCATCTGCATCTAAAACTTGGTCGGCTAATCCTACTTGTCCCAATTTATCTAAAACTGGTGGTGGTGCAACTTTAGAACCGACAAATTTTTCAATTCCAATTAGATTAGGGGTAGTTTCAAAAATTTTCGTTAATTTATCATAGCCCGGATTTACTGGTAAATCTCGGTATAAATCAAGTCCTATGTTTCTGGGATTATAGCTTTTTAATTTATTAAGTGCTTGGGCTAAAACTTTATCGGGAATTGGATATTGTCCAATTTGTTGTAAATCCGGTTCGTCAATGGTTATTATAACGACGCGAGGGTCAATTACTGAAGGACGACTCTGAATAAATCTATCAAAGGTATTCCATTCCATTTGCTGCAATAAACCACTACAGCGTAGAACTATAACTAAAAAGGTAACAGCTACAGCAATACCTATAATCCAGCGTTTACCAAGACGGATTTGAAAGGTATTTCGTTTAGCTAGTCTCCGCGCTCGTGCTAATATTCGACTAGCTTCATTGGCTGCTTCTAGAGCAAATCTTGCCCGTTGTTTTTCAACTTTCTCTGTATCTAAATCTCGTTTAATTTCCTTATTTGCTTCTGTTTGACTGGCTGTAATAAAGCGATAATCTATGTCAGAATACTGTTTTTTATCTAACCAAGCTATTGCTTTGTGTAATGTTTCTCCCGTTAACAATTGAGACTTATCTTGTTGTCCCGAAGCAATCCAAGCATTAATTTTTTGATAATAAGGACGTAAACTATCAACTTGTTTGGCAACCCATTTTAAATCAAAAATTCTTTGATAGATAAGATTCTTTACTTTGAATTTTCCTTTTTGGCTTACCACTAACCCCGATAAAAGTAATTCAATCTTTTCCTTACTATCATCGGCTAATACTTCTTGACCTGATATAATTTGCTGATACAATCCTAATAAACAGGCTGCCATTAAATCATTATTTAAAATCCTGTCTCTAATAGTTCGTAAATGTAACGGTTCATCCTGAGATTCCCAACGCTTAATTATTTTTGATTCTGCAATATTAGAAACTAAAGTTTGGGGATTGGGGATTGGTAATTGGTAATTGGTAATTGGTAATTGGTAATTGGTATGATTACACTCTTCTTTATCTCCTTGTCCCCCACTTCCAAATTGAGCGACAAAATAACAGATTTTCTGAGTTAAAAATGGTTGTCCTCCCGTCCATTTTAATATCTCTTGTAAAACAGCTTGGGAATACTCAATCGTATCTAAATTTAATCCTCGTGCTAAACAGAGAGATTCATTGAAGGTAAAACCTGTTAATTTTATAGAGCATCCAATATTAAATGGTGTTGATTTTTTATTCTGAATTAAATCGGTAGGGGTAGCAACTCCAAACATTGCAAAAGTAATTCTTTCGTATTCTGGATTAATCGCTCTTTGGTTGTAGCAGTAACGAATTAAAGCAAAAAAATCATCTACAGAAAAATCCAGACTGAGAATCTTATCTATTTCGTCAATAAATATAAATAATCTTTGGGTGGGAAACTGTACGAGCAAGATTTCGGAGATAAATCGACTCAGTTTTTGTAATAGAGAAATATCTTCCTGTTCCTTCCACCAATTTTTTAAATTTACTTTCCCCGGTAGTCCAAAACCAGACCAAATATCACCGACTACACCTTTATACCATTGCAACGGGGTAACATGTTCGCTACCGATATTAGTCATATCTACAGTAGTACAAAGATAACCATCTTCCTGCAAACGAGCGCGAGTTTTTACCAACAGCGAAGATTTTCCCATTTGACGGGAATTAAACACATAGCAAAATTCTCCTTCGAGAAGTGCTTCGTATATTTGAGAATCCGCTTTTCTTTCTATATAGCTAGGAGAATCTTTTTTTAGACTTCCACCGATTTGGTATTTCACTTCGTTTGAGTAATGAGTAATGAGTAATGAGTAGGGAGTTAGGAGTAATGAGTAATGAGTAAGGAGTATTGAGTAATGAGTAGGGAGTAAGGAGTAATGAGTTGAGAATAAGTAATGAGTAAAGAGTAATGAGTAATGAGTTAGGAGTAGGTGCTGATTTGTTAATTATCGAATAATATTTAATTACTGTATTTTTTTCATGATTGACCATAACGAAAATATAAGTATTCAAGAAAGAACAGAAAATTTTGCTATCAGAGTTATTAAAGCTTATACAGAATTGAATAAAAGGCCCTTTGACGATGCAGGTAAGGTATTATCTAAACAATTTTTGAGAAGTGGAACATCAATAGGCGCAAACTGTTCAGAAGCTAAATATGCACAGTCAAACAAGGATTTTATCAATAAGTATTCTATAGCATTAAAGGAAGCTAATGAAACTCTATACTGGATAAAAATCATGATTAAATCAGAGTTAGTACCACAATCAAAATTTCAAAGTTTGATAGAAGAGAATGAAAGGATTATGAAGATATTAATCACTTCAATCAACAAATTGAAATACAAATAATCCACTCATTACTCATTACTCCTTACTCCTTACTCCTTACTC
>JBHJJJ010000199.1:0-4306 GCA_050042755.1 Rivularia sp. (in: cyanobacteria) | reverse complement strand
AGTATAGGCTGAGTAAGGAGTAAGAAGTAATGAGTAAGAAGTAATGAGTAAGAAGTAAGAAGTAATGAATAATGGGAGTATTTCAGACTTTATTGACAATATAGCCGAATTAATGACAGTTCGGCGTTTGCCCTGTCCCCCCAACCTATTGCTCCCTCTCCTTATCAAGGAGAGGGGAAGGGTTGAGGTTACGCCGTGCATTGTATTGCAGCCTGAAAACCTATTAATCCTTAGGAGAGTGCGTACCTATTGCAACGTCTGTGAAATTCCCACAATTTGTATAGAAAATTTCGTTAAATGGGATAAAGAATTGAGGTGTCGTGAAACTTGGTTTTTTAAAAAACCGATTTTCAGTTTCCAAATGGGATTAAAAAGTAATCACAACAGTTTCAATAAGCTAAGATAGCAGCGTAGACAGATGACTGTTTGCGAAAGATAGCCCAACAATAACCAGCAAGGAAGCGATACAGAAGATGCCCAAGTGGAAACTTGCTACAGAATTTACCTTTGATAGCGCTCATTACATCAAAGATTATAATGGTCCTTGCGGTCGGATGCACGGGCATACTTATAAAGTGCGAATTGAAGCCAATAGCACCAAACTACACTCCTCAGAATATTGTCCTCATCCGGTGATGGTTGCCGACTTTAAAAGCTTGCGGTGGGCAAAAAAAGATGCCACCAAAGGAGGATTAGATCATTGCTTGCTTAATGAGGTAATGCCTCCAGAATATGAAACCACGGCGGAGATGATTGCTAAATATATATACGACGAAACCAAGAAGAAATTGCCAGAAGGCGTAAAAATCAAAGTTGCTGTATCCGAAACGCCGAATTCTTGGGCTGAGTATGAAGAAGATGATGATTGAGGGTTTTATTGAGTTTGTTGATATAGTTGTAAAATTTCGTTGGAGTGCGATGCGATCGCTTTACCATCACTATTGGCGATCGCGTTTACTATCGAATGTAGCAAATTTACTTTAGGGTTATCATCAACCTGATATTTGTATCTATATTTTTTATACTCTGCTGGTTAAGTGTTTTAAGTGCTAAAATTTCCTCAAATATTTATAGGTAGAGGAAATATTTAGCTAATTATGACTTCAAATTTTGAGCTAAGACTTCAACATCTGGAAGATAATATTAGACAAGACCAAGATTTGCTCAAAAAATATGAAGATGCTTTGCTGTATGAAGATGATCCACGTCGCCAAAGTAAATATACAAGAGAAATTACGCGATTACGTGAATCAGCAGAGGTTTATCAAAAGGAATATGATGAACTATTTAAATATGTAAATGGTAACCCGACAGCACAAATGCAAAGTGTTGAGATCGAGTTAAAGCAAGTAGATAGAAAATTAGACAAATTATATGCTGGGCAAAAAGCTATCTACGAAAATATTAATCATCTACGCCAAGGATTACTAACTCATTATAAAGCTAGCGAAAAGAATCTAATAGCAGCAATTTCTGAGAAATTGGATCAATCTCAAATCAAGACTATTTCTGCTTTATTAAGTGCTGTTGAAAATAATCAACTACCAGAAGCAGAAATGCTTCAAATTGTAGAAAGTACGCAGCAGATGATTGCTAAATTAGAACAGGGTGGCATTACTTTACTCTCGAATCAGCAAGAAGTTGTCGAATTAATCAAAGCACCTGAAATTGATACAAAGCATAGGTTGAAGATTTTTCTACCTATTATTCCTATCTTATTAAGTTATGAAGGAGAGTTGGAGCTTGGAAGCGGGATAAATTTAAAATCATTTTGGCAAAATTTGCTGATGCGATTTCAAGGGGAGTAACTAGTGGATTGGCATCAGCAGCGAGAAGAAGATTTAAACGAACATATCAAGAAGGATTTGGAATTACAGAAAAAACTGGAAGATCAGTTACGTGTGGTTGATGACGAAAAAAATAAAGAAAAACTAAAAAATGATATTGAAGAAGTAAAAAAACAGCGTATTGCTCACGAGTCTGAAATTGAAAAAGTTATTGCAAAAAAACGAGAAGCTCTTGCTAATAAAATGTCTTCCGTTACATTTGACGAAAAAGTAGCTGACTTAAATGAAATCAATAAACGTATAGAAGAATTAAAACAATTTGAGGAAGGAAAAAGCAATTTAAAGATAAAAAAAGAACGGTTGTTGCAACGTACACGTCGTGAATATCAAGAGCGTCATATTCAAATCGAACGTGCTATTGAATTATTTAATACTAATTCTAGATTCCTTTACAATGCTCCAGGGACACTAGTTATTGATGTAGGTGACAATGGCTTCCGTTTCAGAGTAGATATTAGACGTGATGGCAGCGGAGGTATCGATCACATGAAGGTATTTTGTTATGACTTGATGTTGGCGCAGCTTTGGTCAGAATTTAAACGCGACTCATCACCATGTATACTTATTCATGATAGTACAATTTTTGATGGTGTAGATGAGAGACAAGTCGCACTTGCTCTTCAATTAGCTGATAGAGAGTCGAGAAGATGCGGATTTCAGTATATATGTACTTTTAATTCGGATAAGATTCCACAATTAGAATTTCCAGCAGATTTTAATTTTAATTCTTTTGTAAGACTTAGACTTACAGATGAAAGTGAAGAAGGGGGATTGCTAGGAATTCGCTTTTATAAACTAATGTATACGAGTTTATTTGATAAAAACAACAAGATAGCAATATATCAACAGTAAATATAGCAATCATAATTGATTTTTTAAACACAAATTAATAACGCCAATAATCCCCATTCCCATAACAACCAAAATTATTTTTACCGATTATTAACTATTTCTAAATACCGTTCCAAATCTTTAACCCGCTGTTCGGTGACATCAGCTAAGCAGTTAGTTTTCAAGACTGGTTCTAAAGTACCTCCCTCAGCAAAAGCACCTTCAAAAGCACAACTTTGATCTCTAAATTGAATCCAAGCACGTTGAGCGGTAACTAATTTATTCTGCTGACTTGCACTAAACCTCTAATTAAAATTATTGGCTGAGGAAGCCGCGTAGGTTAAGACAATATGACACCTCACAGATTAAATTATTGATTGAATTTTAGTAGTTTTAATTTTTTTTATATATTTACTTTCAAAAAAATATGTCATAGAGGATTAATAATTGTTAATTTTCATGACTATAAAAGTCCTAACAATAAAGTATATTAATTCTGTTTATTGACTAAAATTAACTAATCATTTAATTACCAATCGGGTTTCACAGTAGGAAAACCACACCTAATCTGGTATATTTTGGCCTCGATAATGTAGCTCAATAACGTTAAGCTTTAATAAAGTAGCTTTTTATTGCGCTACTGATAATGAATTATTTGTTCGTGGTTAACTTTTAATTGCGCTGTTTGAGAAACCCCTATATGCTAGAGCGAATTTTTGATTACCTTCAATATAATTTCAGTATTGAAGCAACTATAGTCTTACTTATTTTAATTTTTCTCGAAGCGGTACTATCGGCGGATAACGCCATTGCCCTCGCCGCCATCGCCCAGGGACTTGACGACAAAAAACTCGAACGTCAAGCCCTCAATATAGGTTTAGTCGTTGCATACGTTCTGCGAATTACTTTACTTCTGACTGCCACTTGGGTACAAAAATATTGGCAATTTGAGCTAATCGGCGCAGCTTATTTACTTTGGTTGGTATATCAACACTTTTCCTCCCAAGAAGATGAAGAACATCAACATCATGGCCCTCGGTATGCATCGCTGTGGCAGGTAATACCCGTAATCGCCTTCACAGATTTAGCCTTTTCTTTAGATAGCGTAACAACTGCGATCGCCGTTTCTGATACTAAATGGTTGGTAATAACAGGAACTACAATCGGCATTATTACACTGAGATTCATGGCGGGTTTATTTATCCGTTGGTTAGATGAATTTGTCTACCTCGAAGATGCGGGCTATATTACAGTCGCATTTGTGGGCTTGCGCTTATTATTGAGGGTAATCAACGAAGCTTTCATTCCTCCCCAGTGGGTAATGATTTCCGCCATTGCCATCATCCTAGCCTGGGGATTTTCCAAGCGCACAATTCCTCAAACTACAGAAGTTACGGAAACTCTAGAAAAAAGCGAAAAAACAGAAGTTACGAATTGAAAAATGGAAATTGGGCATGGAGAAATAGTTAGGAGTTAGGAGTTAGGAGTTAAGAGTGAGTAGTGAGTAGTGAGTAGTTAGAAGTTAGCGGAGATAGGAGTTGGGAGTTAGGAGTGAGTAGTGAGTAGTGAGTAGTTAGAAGCTCGCGGAGTTAGGAGTGATTAATTCTTCTCCCCATCCCCCCATCCCC
>JBHJJJ010000198.1:0-28547 GCA_050042755.1 Rivularia sp. (in: cyanobacteria) | reverse complement strand
TGTAATTCCGTTACAGTTACTACCGTTGTAGAATTCATATCCTCTATTGGCGAATTATCTGTAGTATCCATCCTTACTTTTTTACTTCAAGCTTTAATATTTATTTTAAGGCAACAAATGGGGAAAACCTTATCTGCTTGTCCGCATTATCTGTATTACGAATTGCATCTCAAATATCTGCTAGTAATTCATAATGTCGCCCTAAACCGCTGCTTCCGATTCCTCAACCTCACGCTTCAACTTCTCCGGTTCTATCGGCTCCAATTCCCCATGACTCAGAGTCCAACAACTATCAGCAATCGGTAATAAATCTCCCGCATCGTGAGTAACTACTAATAAAGTCCAGTGTTCTTTTAATTTCGCTAATAAATTTACCAACTGACGGCGCATTGCCCAGTCTAAACCTGCCGTTGGTTCGTCTAATAATAATATATGTGGCTGACGAATTAACTGTACTGCTAAAGCCAAACGTCTTTGCTGTCCACCACTTAAAGCATGAGGTGGGGTTGAAAAAGATAAATGTTCTAAACCAACTTCGCTCAATGCGTTTCTAACTCGCTCTATACCTAACTCTGGGTGTCCCAAACGTAATTCTTCTAAAATCGTACTCCCGCAAAAATGGCGCTCTGGAAATTGAAATACTAAACCAGCTAATTGCTGCATTTCTTCGGCTATTAATTCCTGCTCTCGCCAAAAAAGCGAGCCAGACGTAGGCTCTGCTAGTCCAGATAGCATTTCAAGCAGTGTACTTTTTCCAGAACCACTTGGCCCTATAATTAAACCTAATTTTTGAGGTGCTAAATCTAAATTAATTGATTTGAGAATTGCATTTTGGCTAGCAGTAGGATGATAAATTAAATTTCTGAGATAGAGCATTGGTTACGATTACTGAAAATTAGTCACGATTAATTAACTAAACTAGAACTGTAGTCACAGTTCCGAAAAATCCCCAAACCAGAACCTCAAAATATATAGCGGATTTCACTTGAATCAGTTACACAAATCAAAATTTATTTTTGAGTTTTAAGCCTCTCCTACCGGATTGAGGTAAGAGTTAAAATTGTGCGACCCTTAACCGAAAACCGATATATTATTTACGGATACACCATTCAACAAGCATCTCTACTTATTGTGGCAGACCGATCGCCCCTGGCGATTAGTGACAAAAAACCTGGGAACTCTCTAAAATCTGTCCAGTCAAGGATTCCCATAAGAATTTTTTTAGAAAAAAAAATCTCATGGGTGCCCGTCAAATTATTTATAAAATTCGTAGGTGAATATACACGGTGTAAAACTAAGGTGTTTACGTAATTATAAGTAATATATTAAACTCATTCAACAGTAATAATTCTGAGGTTGATCATGACTGAAAAATTTTCTGTTTCACGGGCATCCATAAACTTTTTTTTAGAAGAAAAAAAATCTTGTGGGAACCCTTCACCTGCAACTACCTCCAAAAAACTTGTAAGTTTTGCTCGAGTTGCTTTCACAACCCTAGTAGCACTAAATCTATGGGTAAATCCTTTAGTCGCCGCAGATCCTTTTCCCCGGGATCAACCGCGTGACATTGGCGATAATACCGAAGCTGCATTTAAAGCACTTTTTGAGCAAGGTAACTATCAAACAGCACAAAAGTATTTACAACAGGCAATATCAAGGGAGCCAAACGAACCTCTAGCTTATGCCATGCAGGCATCTTTAGGTTATAACAACCAGGATTTAACTACATTAGAATCTTACAGTGCAAAGACTTTAGATGCAGCAAAAAAATTGATTGCATCAGATCCATTACGTGGTAATTTATACGCTGCTGTCGGTCATTTTTTAAAAGGAGCAGTAATTTTGACTCGTGAAGGTACGGTTAGCGGTGCGCCAAAAGCACTTAGTCGTTTGCGAGAAGTTTACAATCATTTAGACAAAGCCGAAGCCATTTCTCCTACAGATCCAGAACTTAATTTAATCAAGGGTTATATGGATTTAATGTTGGCTGTAAACTTGCCTTTCGCCAACCCCCAACAAGCAATTAACAGATTGGAAGAAAATGCAGGTCCTCAGTACTTAGTAGATAGGGGAATAGCCATAGCCTACAGAGACTTAAAAAAATACCCCCAAGCCTTAGCATACGCCAATCGTGCCCTCAAAATAACATCCGATAACCCAGAATTGTACTATCTCAAAGCACAAATTCTCCGCGAACAAGCTAAAAAACAGAAAAACCCCCAAATCACGCAACAAGCACTTGCTCATTTTGATCGAGCACTAGAGAAAAAATCTCAACTACCGGCAAGTTTAGTCAAACAAATAAAACGCGAGCGTCGAAGAACAGCAAAAAAAATTAGCCAAGAATTAGGAACCCAGCCCGATGACATTGGAAAATAAAGGTTAAAGGTTTGCATGTTAAAGTTTAATAGTTCTCAATTTTAAATTGCTAACTCCTAACCCCTAACTCCTCACTCCCAACCCCTAACTCCCAACTCCTAATTCCTCACTCCTAACTCCTCACTCCTCACTCCTAACCCCTAACCACTAACCACTAATTCCCAACTCCCCAAGTTCTTCTAAAATGACTTTGGGTAAAACTAATCTGGATATTTAAATCAACATGAAGATAGAATTCCGTGAGATTAATCCTTTTGATGTCTGGATTTGGTTGAGGTTTAGCACAGTTCCTTCCGAGCGTGAAAAGCAGTTTGTAGAAGAACTTTTTGATTCTTGGTTTTATTTGGGTAAACTGGGTGCTTTCAACGCCGAAAATCTCCAAGTACAAGAAACCGGGCTTGATATTAGCTACTTGCATTATGACCAAGATGGCTATCAAAATAGTTTGTTGGCCCTAATGCACAATATGGGTGAATTTGAATACAACGGAGATTGGGCGCGGTGTTGGTTTGACTTAGGAACTTCCGACGCTCTCGCCCTTGATATTCTCATTAACGCCCTCACTCAGCTTGGTGTAGAATACGTCACCATTGATGAAGTTTACATTGGCGGCGAAAATACAGATTGGCCCATTGAAGATAGCGATAGTCGTCCTTCATTTATTTATGATAATTAGAGAAAATAATGTATAAAGAAGGTACAATCCGCGTTCTTGCCCTAGGACTAATTCGAGATAGCAACAATCGCACTCTTCTTTCCGAAGGTTACGATCCAGTCAAGAAAGATAAATTTTACCGTGCATTGGGAGGTGGTGTTGAATTTGGCGAAACCAGTTTTGAAGCCCTCCAGCGCGAATTTCAAGAAGAAATCCAAGCAGAATTAACCAATATTCGCTACCTTACCTGCTTAGAAAATATATTTACCTTCCAAGGAAAACCAGGCCACGAAATCATTCAACTTTACGAATGCGATTTAGTAAACCCCAAATTTTACCAACAAGAAAAAATCACATTCAATGAAGGGGAACGACAAAAAACAGCCCTTTGGATAGATATTGAAACTGTGAAATCTGGCAACCTAAGATTAGTACCCGAGCAGTTTGTTGAATATCTCGGATAGAGATGAGGGGAAGCTCGCGTAGTTAGGAGTTAGGAGTTAGGAGTTGGGAGTTGGGAGTTAGGAGTTAGGAGTTAGGAGTTAGGAGTTGGGAGTTAGGAGTTAGGAGTTAGGAGTTAGTTGTTAATAATTGTAAATTCAATATTAATAAATGTTAACTGTCCAAGGCTCCCATCAAAACTCACTCCTAAATCCCAGCTATTAACAACTAACCACTAACCACTAACCACCAACCACTAACCACTAACCACCGATCGCAGTTAAAATCGTCCAACCATCAACCAAAAACATCAACAAAGTAAACAAAAGTAAAATTACGTACATCCATGGCTGTGCTAAAGGATAGACATCGGTAGTGTCAATGCCCGTTTTTTCTTGTACAGTTCTTACCAAACGGGCAAATCCTGCTACACGCATTGGCAGTAAATAAGCTTTCTCGTCTTTGCTCAGAAAATAGTAAACTATGCCGCCTTGTCCCGTAGTACGTGGCTTTAACTGTTTTACCTCAGACCAAAGTAAAGACCAGCCTCTACGGAAAAACTTTGGGACCCAAGTAGCATAGGCAACCTCAATACCCTCATCACTTAAAATCACCCGTTCGGTTAAAACCGCGTATAAAATTACAAAACCCAAGCCAATACTTGGCCAAAGTAATGCAGGCGATACGGGTGCATTAGTTACATCCGCCAGGATTGGTAACGGCAAAGTTAGTGCTAAATACAGACTTAAAAGCGTAATCCTGATTAAAGGGGATAACCGAAAAATAGAAAACGTTTCCATAAACAAATAACAATAATCAATTAACAATTAACAAAAATCTGTTACGAATTGAGCATATTCTCCCAAAAAATTGCCAATTCTGGGAAGAAAAGTTTTTTACTTCATAACTGATAATTGATAATTGATAACTGATAACTGATAACTGATTAAGGTAAATACTTTTGCACCACACTCCAACCACTCAGCGATACCCAGACAAATACAAGAAATAAAGCAATATTTGTACTAACGTGAATACGTCTAGCCCAAACCAAACCAGTACGAATCAAAATAGCACTTCCAGCGGATACCAAAACTAGTATCACCGTAGTTAACCCAGCGCCTAGGTGTTGTGAATGTCCCAAATAACCATATTCACCTAAAGTACCGACAATGCCAATTGCCAGTAGTAGTATCACTAAACCAACCATAGTGATACCCATGGAATAGTGAAGTATCCTTAATCCGCCATTGCCACCCGGTAACAGCGAGATAAATCTAGGACTTCCGGATGTTCTACTACGAAACATCAAGATACCCGTTACCGCTAACAGCAAGTAAGCAAGTAACGATAACCCCATCGACCACGCGGCGATTTTCCACAACCAAAGAAATGAAGGTAAATTCATACTTAGGATTGTAGATTGCTTTGGGACATATTGGCGAGTGGAAGAAATGGGGATTTTTGAGATAAGGGAAATTAAAAAAACAAAAAGGGGTTACTAATGCGAGCAACCCAAAAATAGAGAAAAAAAATTTTTAATCAATAAGTGCTTTAGCCAACGATTGTTAATGGTTTTGTAGAATCTCCGTTTTTTGAATTAAGTGAGGACACAAGAGAATTATTATCGATGGAACTACTATTCTGACTATCAGAATTTGCTTCCAAATCAGAACTATTTGCTTCGTCAATAGCAAGGCGATTGCACGGAATTGTATCCGACAAAATTGAACTTGCCATCATCCCCGTATGGATCTCTAATTGAGCATGTAAGGGTGCTTCAAAGACTAATCTTTGTCCAGAAAACACAACCCTTTCAAAGTACCAATTAGAAACATTGGAGATGCGAGCCACCTGTATTTTACTTGTGACATTAACGTAGCAGCAGAGAAATTTTCCTGGTTGTTCAGGAGGTAGGGGATCTAATATTTGAGCCATAACTGCTGAAGAGCTTGACGCCACAATTCTATCTTACATCAGCAAAATTAGCACTGCTCGATCCCCGCCTGCTGTAACTCTGAATACCAACTGGCTATTTGTATGCTATTTCTACCTTAAGATATGTTCCAGATATGAAATTTTTATAAAAATTTATGCGTTTTCTGCAATTATATATTATGCACTAAGCATAAGAATATTTTTATTAAATTTATAAAAGGATCTCGTGCAGTTTAATGAATTTTGGAGTAAGAATAAATGAAATATTGACTTGCCTGGTTCAGGCTTCTAGGAGGAATTCATTGTCCGTAGCATAAATTAGTTACAATTTCCGTAAAAATGTAGAGGTAAGTATACGTAAGCGATCCAAAGCCCGTAGTTTTTGCTTTATACTTCACAATTTGTTTGCACAAAGCATTTTCAGGTTCCCTTCGGGCGGGGAGGGTTTAAAAGAATTTAACTCATGGTCTATGTAATACCGTATCTTGCAATAACTAAGCCACTCCGTAAAGCAGAATAGGATTTCATCTCGGGATAAAAAATTTTCAGAGGTTCTAAATTTTTAGTTTCAAGTTTTAAATTTTTTTCCCATTTCCTTGTCTCTTCATTTCCTTGGCTTCAGCAAAATTATTTTGCTCCTGGGTTAATCAACTTTGGTTTTATCCCCACTTTCAAAATCGTCTTGGGATACTAACGATGGCGTTCAGTTGGATCGCCAATACCCCTATTTAGAAGCCCATAGCCGTTTCATTTCTCCATCGGAATCAAAATGCAAGATTGAATTCGAGATTTTGATCCCAAATTATTAATAACCCATGACCTATAAACCATAATTGTTTATAAATTATTTTGAGAAAATAATCCGATCTATAGAATGAAACAGTTCTGCCCTAGAAGCAGCATACAATCTATAACGCCTAAATTTACTTGATACACGCCGCGAGTAACTTTTAAAGCCCTTTGCTTTTTCGGGCATCTTCAATTCCTTTGCACCATAACAGCAGATCCATACCTCAAAACAAATTTGATGTGGATTAAATGGGTTCGAGTAACGAAGTGGATGTTATTGTAAAGCTATATAAAGTTAATTTTCATAAAAATATGTGTATTAACATGATGGCAATACTCCCTAAGTGAGAGTTTTTGCCTATAACCATGGGCTTTTGAACCGCAATCTACATTTATGAATAATTGAGTAGAAACTCAAGTACGATTGTGATATAAGACGAAAATTGATTTAAATAAGTAGTTTTCAAGCGAATATTAACTCTGTTTTTTTCTTTGATAACGGCTAGATGGAAGTTGAAACACCCACTATGGAAAACAAAATTCTCTACATTCGCCTTCCTTGTAACCCCATTTTTCCGATTGGGGTTGTTTACCTTGCAGATCATGTCCATAAGCTATTCGGGAATGTCGAACAGCGGATTGTTGATTTGGGAACGGTACCACCTTTAGACTATAAATCTGCTCTGGACAATTGTATTGATGAATTTAAGCCAACGCTGTTAATTTACTCTTGGCGAGATATTCATATTTTTGCTCCAGTTGGTGGAAGAGGTGGGAATCCCTTACAATACTCTTTTGAAATTTTCTACGCCAAAAATCCCTTTGTGAAGCTGCACGGAGCTTTGGGTGGCGTGCAAATGCTCAAAGGCTTTTATACAGAACTTTGGCGTAATTCGGCATTGATAAAACGCGGATTAAAACGGGCTCGTAGATACAACAAAGATGTACGCGTTATTGTCGGTGGTGGTGCGGTTAGCGTTTATTACGAACAGTTGAGCAATAGTTTACCCAAAGGTTCTATTGTTTCTGTTGGTGAAGGGGAAACTTTATTAGAAAATCTCTTAAGGGGCAAAGAATTTAGGGATGAACGCTGTTATGTAGTGGGAGAAACTCAACCGCGCGATCGCTTAATTCACGAACAGCCAAATCCAATTGAAAAAACTGCTTGTAATTACGACTATATCGAAAGTATTTGGTCTGAGTTTAACTATTATCTCCAAGAACAAGACTTTTATATTGGCGTACAAACTAAGCGCGGTTGCCCTCACAATTGCTGCTACTGCGTTTACACGGTTGTGGAAGGTAAGCAGGTACGGATAAATCCTGCGGATGAAGTGGTTGCCGAAATGCGACAACTTTACGATCGAGGAATTCGTAACTTCTGGTTTACCGATGCTCAATTTATCCCAGCGCGAAAATTTATGGATGATGCGGCCGAACTTTTAGAGAAAATTATTGATTCCGGAATGACGGATATCAATTGGGCTGCCTATATCCGCGCCGATAACCTCACGCCAAAATTGTGCGATTTGATGGTAAAAACCGGCATGAATTATTTTGAAATCGGTATTACCAGCGGTTCTCAAGAACTTGTACGGAAAATGCGGATGGGTTACAATCTGCGAACCGTTTTAGAAAACTGCCGCGATTTAAAAGCAGCCGGATTTAACGATTTGGTTTCCGTTAACTATTCTTTTAATGTAATAGACGAACGTCCAGAAACTATTCGCCAAACCATCGCTTATCATCGCGAATTAGAACGAATTTTCGGAGTAGATAAAGTAGAACCCGCAATTTTCTTCATTGGATTGCAACCCCACACTCATTTAGAAGAATACGCCTTTAAAGAAGGTATCCTCAATAAAGGTTACAATCCTATGCTCTTAGCGCCGTGGAATGCTAGAAAACTGCTATGGAATCCCGAACCTCTAGGTTCCTTTTTTGGTGAAGTTTGCTTGCAAGCCACACGACAAAATCCCAATGACTTCGGACGTGAAGTCATGAAAATTTTAGAAGAAAAACTTGGTTGTGCTGACTTGGAAGAAGCACTTTCGGCACCAATTAAAGCAAAACCAAAACAACTCGCCGGTATATCATAGAACACACGTAGGGTGACACAAAACGCCCTACACCAAAGAAAACAGGGGAGCAGAGGAAGTTCTTGAGCTAAAAGAATAAAAAATAGCGCGAGGGATTTAGACTCAAAGTAATACCTCAGTTATTTATGTCAATGTACGGGGGTTTTAAACAATAATTAATAGTTACTATAAATAAATTACTCTATAGCTGTAGGGTGTTAAAATTGCTCGCAATCCATTAGCGATTACTTTAATAAAATCTAATGTTAGAAGGCTCAGTACTCCAAAGGCTACAGAAAGCCCATCAAAATAGCAAAAGACCGATTAGATACGGCGTTTACTATAAAAATACCTTGGTGGCTCTATGCCACGCTTTAGAAGACCATATATTAAACGATGATAGTAAACCTTTAGTCATCACCGCTTTTCAGCAAGGTAAGTGGTATATAGAAGAAGCGCAACGTTATGCAGAAATTGCCCAATGTTCGCAACAAATTTCCATCATGGCAGCTGCCGATAGTGGCTGGCTGGAACATCCTACCAGTAAGCTACCTAATGTAGACTTGGTGGCTATAAAACCAGAAGATCCCGTTGCAGAAGAATGGCATTTAATTATTTTATCGCCTAATTACACGGCAATGGTAATTTGTCAAGAGCTATCGTCAGATGATTATGGTTCATCCGGACAGCCAGAATCGGATTTAGAACGGAAATTCTATGGTTTGTGGACGTTTGAACCAGATTTAGTCAGGGAAACCGCTCAAATAGCTATCGATCACATTGAAAGTTATAATCCCGAATTAGCGAAAAAATTCCACGAATACGAACATAAAATTAAGCCAACTGCTGCCACATCAGAAGAATTAGCAACTGTAGTTTCCAGAGTCGTAGACTATTTGCAGACGGGAAAAACCAATATTTCCGTTCCTGCTGGAAATCGCCATAGAATTTTAGATAGAAACTTATTTTCTAATGAAATTCAGGCATTTTTACGGATGGCACAACTTCTTGATGCCGCCGATATGACAAACCCAACGGCAGCAACAGAGGTTGTAGCATTATCAGAAACAATGGGGCAACTTTTAGATTTGCCCGCATGGCAAATGAAAAGATTGCGGCTTGCGGGTTATCTACATCGCATACATCCGCTACAAACAGCCAAAACCGTTTTGACTCCGGGAACATCTACTACCTACAAAGAAGACGCACCTAGTTGTGCTTTAACTTGTGCTTTAGTACCGGGAACGCAAGTTTTACGCACTATGCCAAGACTGCGAGCAGTAGCGCAAATTATTACCCATCAGTCAGAATGGTGGAATGGCACAGGCTCACCAGCAGGATTAGGAGGAGACGAGATTCCTTTAGAGTCAAGAATTTTGGCTTTAATAGCAGATTTTCAAAGTAGGGTAAACGAGAAATTCGCTTCCGGATTAACTAAGGAAGAAACTCTTACTCAAGCTTTAGAAGAATGTAGTCAACAACAATCAACTCGTTTCGATCCCAAAGTAATAGAAACTTTAACTTTATTAGTCATGGGTTTGCATCAGGGGCTAGAATTACCCGTGATTACACCAAAGTTTAGTGCCGGAATTTGGTTGCTTGATAGCAAACAAGAAGAGACGAGCCAACTCGGTGAAATCAGAACTTACCTTAAATAATTCAGCTTTGCTTGCAGTTTTTTGTGGATAATAATCTCGTGTACGGACGTAAAGAGCAGTAATAATATTGAATCTCTTTGCGTCTGGTAATTTTGAGTTTAAATTTATTAGTTATTGTTGATAGTTAAAAGATATATATATGAATATCGAAGTCATTAAATCAGGTGAACTCAAGCAGCTAGCCGGTGTTAATTTAGAAGACGAAGATTTATCCCAAACTGATTTGAGTCGAGTCAACCTCGCTGGCGCAACCCTAGAAGGAACTAATTTTGCTAATTCCAAATTGGAAGCCGCTCATTTAGAAGGAGCTAATTTAATGGGCGCAAACCTGCAAGAAACTGACTTGCGAGCCAACTTAATGGGAGCCAACTTAATGCAGGCAGATTTAACTGGGGCTGATGTCAGGGGTAGCAATTTACGTGGCGCTAACTTTATGGGTGCTAGACTTAGCGAAGTTTCTTTTGCAGGCGCTTTTTTAAGTGGGAGTAATTTAGTTAACGTCAACTTACAAGGCGTTGATTTACGCGGTGCCGATTTACGCGGTGCTAATCTTACGGGTGCTAACCTTAAAGGTGCAGACTTAAGTCGTGCAGATTTACAGGGTGCGTTATTGAGTGAAGCAAACTTAGAAGAAGTTGACTTACGCAAAGCTAATCTTTCCGGGGCTAATTTAGCAGGCGCAAATTTATTATGTGCTGAATTAGACGGTGCAAATTTAAACGGCGCTAATTTCGATAAAGCTTGTTTGGTAGGAACTATAGCCCAAAAAGTTTCTAAATAAACAGTACTTACGGCTTTTTTATTGAAACTGAAATCGATATATTAACTTACAAAAAGTGCATTTTGTTGAACTAATATCTTGCGAGGAAGGGTTTTAACAGGTAATATAATACCGTTTAAAGTTAATGGTGATACATACAGATCTTCCAGAAACATTGTGCTGTGAAGTTTCTATACATTTACATTCTAATTAAGAATTCGGTGCAATTCCACGATCGCGAACCATGGGATCGACTCTATTATCAGATAAAATACTGATTTTATTATAACCGATCGCCAACTAATAATACAGGAACATTCTTATAACCAGTGACGTTATCAAACTAAGTGAAGTAAATTTTCAATAACCTTTATCTAACTGGCGAATAAGTAAGTTGGCCTTAAAAAATTAAGGTTTGCCATCATCGCAAGTGAAACGTTAATGAAGCGTCTCCCAAAGAGAGATCGCAATGTCAGAAGTTAAACGTTGATTTACATTCTGTTACATAATTGGTTTTTTTTGTGCCGACTTACTTCCGAGGATTAAAATCTATCAAAATTTGACAAAATTTTATGGTTGTATCACCCAAGGCAACTTTTTGTGTACCTTACAATCGATTAGCAGCAATTTCTGCAGCCGTTGTAACTTTTTCCTGGCTAATATCTGTACCACCAGTCTTTTCTAAGCCGAATAATTCATTAACTAAACGTCTCAAAACCACTCAAAATAGCAATTTTACTTTTATAATTCAGCCAAAATTTACATCTGTAAGCGTATTTTCTGAAGGTTTGTCTTCAGTTTACATTGGCTATCGTAAGGCATATATTAATAATACTGGTAAAATCGTTATACCCCCTGTATTTAAAGCTGCTGGGGAATTTTCTGAAGGGCTAGCATGGGTAAATGTGGGTGAGAAATGGGGATATATTAATAAAAATGGTGAGTTAGTTATTAAACCCCAATTTGATTTAGCTAGGGACTTTTCTCAAGGAATCGCACTCGTAAAATTAAACGGTAAATGGGGTTACATAAATAAAACTGGTAAATTTGTCATCAAGCCTCAATTTGACAATGCCATGTCTTTTGTAATAGATAAGCAAAGTAAGGTTGCGAATAAACTCCCATTCGCACCCGTCAAATTGGACGAGAAATGGGGCTATATCGATAAAAGTGGAAATTTTGTGATTAAACCACAATTTAACGATGCTGGTTCTTTTAATGAAGATATGGCACCAGTAAGAGTTGATGGGAAGTGGGGTTACATAAATATCAGAGGTAAATTAGCTATCCAACCTCAATTTGAACGAGTGTGGAAGTTTTCCGGAGGTTTGGCATTAGCAAGTAATAATAGCAAGTGGGGATATATAAATCACCAAGGTAAATTTCACATCAAGCCATCTTTTTTAGAAGCCAGCAATTTTTCTGAAGGCCTCGCATCAGTATGGATAAATGGCAAATATGGTTATATAAACAAGAAAGGTTCACTTGTTATTAAACCACAATTTGAGGATGTGGGTAAATTTTCAAGCGGCATGGCAAAGGTAAATCTGAATGGCAAATGGGGCTATATTGATAAAAGTGGTCAAATACTAATATCGCCGCAATTTGACCATGCAGGTGATTTATCCTTACACCAAAGAAGTACATTAGCTCCAAAAGTCGGCCAGGCATGGGTTAAAGTTGGCGATAAATGGGGTTATATCAGCCTGCCTTTAAATAATGAGATAAGTAGGTAGGCACGGAAAATTATAGTTGAGGGAAGGCAAAAGGCTGTCTTGCTGTCTTGCAATAGGTATAAGGGTTTGAGGTTAATTTACTTTTATATAGATAGTTATGTTTTTTTGCGCCTACTTACTTAATTGATTTTTAGCTTAAATGATTCAAAAACCTATTCTACAAGAATTTGTAGAGATTTTTGAGGTAGTCATACAGATGTATATCTTACATTGGGTAGTTTATATATAATGCAACTATCATTTAAGCAAGTAAACTCAATAACTTTTAACTTTTAACTGTTTTTGGCGCATCCACAAAGCCAGCAACATTAAACTCAATAAACCCATTATTCCGGCTAAGGGATTATTATTTACCCCAGTAACCCACTGGGGAGTTGTGCCTGAATATTTTATTAGTTTTCCTACCTCGATAATGTAATTACCCCAGACTAAACCCCCATGAATTCCTATAGGTAAGCCTAAGCGCCCCCTGCAACTACGTTTAGCCCAAGCGCACGCCAAGCCTAAGAGCAATAATCCGAAAAATTGCGGTGATGTACGAATAATTTCTGGAAGTGGTTTAATAAAATGCAGTAAGGCAAAAATGATTGCCACTGCCCAGACTACTGTTTTAGAATTATAATCTCGCTGCAATTCATCGTATATTAACCCCCGAAAGAATAATTCTTCGGCAAAAGCCACACCCAAGCCAGTAATTAAGCCTTCCAAAATTAATTGCAGCATCGAAAAACTGGGTTGCTGCCAAACTAACCAACCCAATATTCCTTGTAAACCGAATAAAATAAAAATACTAATTAGCCCAATGGCGACACCACGCAGCAACTCGACTGCATTTTTCCGCGTAAATTCTAGACCATAATAACGAAATGTTTGGGCTTGTTGATGGATGTACTTACTCCACCAAGGTAGTAAAAATAAAAATTCAACCGCTAAAATACCCATTATTAAAATAGTTCGGGTATTTTCATCCTTGACTAAAATATAAATCGCTGCCGCATAAGGCAACCACGGTAACAGCAAACTTAAAATAAAGCAGCCCAACCTTATAGGGGCAGGGCGCTGGGCTAAACTAAGCAAGTTAATTTCCATCCCAAGTCATTTATATCGGTAAAGATTGAACAACAATAAACAGACTAATACTAGTTTTTGTTTCCTTACCATGCCTCAAAGACGGACGAAAACTTGGTATAAACAGTTTCATTAATTTTATTCTTCCGGTTCTATTGTGCTGCTTAACCCATGATTTTTGAGAGTCTCGCAATAAAACTCGGCGTGTTCTTGAGCGCAAGTGATGACTAAACCGAATCCATTTGTATGGGCTTCCATCATGATACTGACAGCCTGGGGTTGACTGAGGCTCGGCACTGTAGTTATTAGTGTCTTTACCACAAACTCCATAGTGTTGTAGTCATCGTTATGGAGCAAAACACGGTACCGAGGCGCTGGTTTACGGGTTGTTGAACGCTTCTCTAAGATTTCGACTGACACGGTTAGTATGCTAATATAACTATCAATTTACTACAACAGAAAAAATTCCAAACTTTACTTAACTGTAATTTTAAATATTGTATAGCATTTAATTGCCATACAGGCATGTAAAAACAGTTTTCTGCGGTAGATTAATTATTGCATTGGTGAATAACCATTACCAGAATACTAGCTTACTTTTTGGGTTTAGTTTCACAATTGGCATTGTTCGATTTCTTCCGAACAAGCTAGAGTCAGCTAAATATAGATAGTAGTGATATCATCTTTGTCGCCCTATTCCCCCCTAAGTATGGAGATAAAAGCAAAGTTTAAAAACGGACAAATAGTCTTTTTAGAATATAGCGACAGCAAGTTATATGCAGAAGTTATTCAAGTCGCGATTGAGCGTAACTTATGTTGGGTGCGTCCCTTATTGCTTGTTACTCAAGAGTGGGAATCATCGCAAATAACTGATTTACGTTCTACTTCCGATTTACTCTGGCCAATAAATTTATTTCAACCAGCTTTAGATACACAAGTAATTGCGCTACATGCCCAAATTTTAGCAAAAGAACCAAAACCTGAATTGAATCGAAAAGCTAAACAAGAACTTCATCAGTTTATTCAGCAACTTTGGCGAGCTAATCAAAATTTATTGTGAATAATCAAAGCTTAGATTTATCAAAAACAGGCTATTGAGTGCAATATTAAACTGAAGAGCATCACACCCATTTCCATATCAAAAAATAAATTTATTATTATCTCAAAAAAAAATTAGCGACGGTATTCTCTCGATACCCGCTCCATTTGTGTTACAAATTGTACTACTTATAACTAGCTTTGATGAAAATTGATTAATCTCTCAACCGAAATGTTCGATATCTGAAGAAGCTGGCTCATTTAAAGACTGGGAACCAGCTTAATTCTACCTGCATCCATTTCCGCCATTAAGAGTTCTAACGCTTCATAGTCAACGTCAGAAATGTAACCCATCTGAGTTAGCTCGGAATTAATTTCATTTTCTATCTCCGGAGTTAATTTCTTGATAACCAAAGCTCTTTCAACTAATTGACGAATAGCGTACTTAGTTCTCATAGTAAGCAACAAATATTTATTTAATACCAATTATCTCAGATATTTTTAGGTATAAAGAGTGATCCAAGTACTAGTTAACAAGTGATTTGGATCGCAGTTATAGCAGGCAAGTCGCTTGTCATCTACAGAAGATACAAGCCAATGATTAAGGAAAAAATAAGGATACTTTATGCTTAATTAGCCCCGAGATGTAACCTTAAATGCACAGGCATCTCAATGGATGAAAAATGTCAAATAGTATACAAAATATAACTAGTTGTATCCACATGGCCCTGTATTGCACGTAAAAGGTAATAGCCCACTTATTCGCGGAAATTGTAACCGCTAGGACAATTAGTCCTAATACTTTATAACTAATATTTTTCAAATATGTTTTTTCATACCCCAGCAACTAGTTATGCTGGTTATATAGATTATTTTTTAACTTGAATGAGAAAAAAGTATATTTAGCTACGTTTGTCTGGATAATTGTGACAATCTTTAAACATAAGCAGCCCTGTAATAAAGATTCGACAAAGAGAGTTAATACGAATGGTCGATGCGATAAAAAAAGATTATGGTCGAGTCAATCTATCTCTCAAGAAAGAATATTTGAATAGGATGTAACCATGCAAGCGATACTTTCTAATCCTAAAATTACTATTATTCGTCCTCAAGGACCTTTAAATGCTGTAAATGCAGTAAAACTTGAAAAAGAACTGACTGAGGCGCTCAATCAAGATACCAATACTATTGTATTGATAGACCTTGCACAGGTAGATTTGATAGACAGCAATGGTTTGATGGTATTAGTCTTTGGAGTCAAAGAAGCAAATCAATTAGAACAACGCCTTTGCTTTTCTTCGGTTTCTCCTTCTCATCGAATTATCTTTGAACTTGCCCAATTAGATAGAGTCTTTGAAATATTTGAAGGTAAAAGATTTTTAACCAAAGATACTTAAATAGTATGGTATTTTTAAATACTATTTTGCTAAATATATTGAGTAAAAACTAGTAAAATTAGATGCAGGAAAATTTAAATAGTAAACTAATCGAGTTTTTATGCTCTCCTAACCACGAATCAATGCTAATGTTGGAGGTGAGTAGCTGTAATTACTAGAAGTAGCTAGAAAGTAGCATAGTGGCTGTTGCAGTAGATAAATTAATCACGTCGGATATCTTAAAACCATCCCGTTACCTGGGTAACGAGCTTTTAGCAAAACGTAAACCTTGGGATGCAGCAACAATACGCTGGGTATTGACTTACCCAGAAATATACGAAGTTGGTGCTTCCAATCTGGGGCATATCATTCTTTACAATATATTGAATGTTCAGCCTCGTCAGTTATGCGATCGCGCTTATCTACCAGGTGCGGACTTGTCGGCAAAATTAAGGGCGACAACTATACCTTTGTTTGCGGTAGAGTCAAAACGAAGTCTCGTTGATTTCGATATTCTCGGTTTTAGCCTTAGTTATGAATTAGGAGCTACCAACATCTAAGAAATGTTGGATTTGGCTGGGATTCCTTTCACATGGGAAGAAAGGTTGCAGGGTGATTATCCCTTAATTTATGCTGGTGGGCAAACTGCTACATCCAACCCCGAACCTTATACTAATTTCTTCGATTTTATCGCTCTTGGAGATGGTGAAGAACTATTGCCGGAAATCGGTTTAATTTTAGAAGAAGGTAAAAAACGATTATTGAGTCGTCAAGATTTATTGCTGGATTTAGCACAGGTGCCTGGCGTATATGTACCGCAGTTTTATGATATGGCTGCTGATGGTTCGGTACATCCGAATCGTTTAGACGTACCCAAACGGATTATACGACGGGTTTCTAATCCTATCCCAGCTTATTCTATCGGCTTAGTTCCTTATGCCGAAACTGTACACGATCGTTTGACAATCGAAATTCGGCGCGGATGCACCAGAGGCTGTAGATTTTGTCAACCAGGGATGTTAACCCGTCCGGCGCGGGATGTAGAACCCGATAAAGTTGTGGAAGCGATAACTGACGGAATGCGTCAAGCTGGTGACAATGAATTTTCTTTGTTATCTCTTTCCTGTTCGGATTATTTAGCTTTGAGTTCGGTAGGAATGGAAATTAAAAATCGTCTTAAAAACGAAAATATTTCTCTGAGCTTACCCAGCCAGCGAGTAGATAGATTTGATGAAAATATCGCCAATATCCTTGGTGGAAGACGGCAAGGTGGGTTAACTTTTGCCCCAGAAGCCGGTACTCAAAGGATGCGGGATATTGTGAATAAGGGTTTAACCAATGAAGAATTACTAAGGGGGGTAAAAACAGCTTGGGAGAAAGGTTGGGAGAAAATAAAGTTATATTTTATGATTGGCTTACCTGGTGAAACCGATGTAGATGTCTTGGGCATCGCTCAAACGGTAAGCTGGCTCAAGCGAGAATGTTGGGCAAAAGGTAGAAAACCTTTGAACTTTAACATCACAATTTCCAACTTTACGCCCAAACCTCATACACCATTTCAGTGGCACTCAGTTTCTACCACCGAATTTAAACGCAAGCAAGAACTGCTAAGGCAAGAATTTCGTCGGATTCGTGGAGTTAAAGTTAATTTCACCGACGTGCGAATTTCAGCAATGGAAGATTTCGTTGGTAGAGGAGACAGAACTCTAGCTTCGGTGCTACGCCGTGCTTGGGAATTGGGTGCGGGCATGGATTCCTGGTTTGAAAATGTAAATAAAGCTTTCGCCGCTTGGGAACAAGCAATTGCCGAAGCCCAATTAGATTGGAAATATCGCCAGGTACAAAATGGTGAATGGAATGAGATGTCCTTGTGCGCAGACGAGCGCCTCAATGCCCCACTGCCTTGGGACCACATAGACACGGGAATTGATAAAAAGTGGCTCAAGGAAGATTTGCAACGTGCAATGGAAGCCGCCACCGTTCCCGATTGTTCCTTTGATGGTTGCTCCCATTGCGGAGTTTGCGGTACAGATTTTGGTCATAATATAGTGGTTCCGCCACCGCCCATTCCGGAATTTGCTGGAGATTTTGTTCCCAATACTACCAAAGCTCTGCGATTAAGAGTATGGTTTGGAAAACAAAATGATATGGCATTAGTCGGTCATCTAGATTTGATGAGAGTTTTCGATCGAGCCGTTCGCCGAGCCGGATTACCAGTATCATTTAGCGGTGGGTATAATCCACAACCTAGAATTTCAATAGCAAATGCTTTACCGTTGGGAGCTACTAGCAGTAATGAAATTGTAGATTTTGAACTAACTCAAGAAATTGATGTTGATACTTTCCGAAACGATTTGAGTTCTTCTTTACCCGCAGGCATACCCATATATGATGTAGTGCAAGTGGATGCAAAAGCCCAAAGTGCATCTCAAGTTCTCCAAACTGCTCAGTATTTGATTACTTTAAGTAGTAATACAGAAGCAACTTCATCCCAATGGCAAGATTGGGTTGATGCGATCGTTGCCAAAGAAGAAATTTGGGTGCAGCACAAAACCAAAAAAGGTAAAATCAAAACGGTAAATCTGCGCGAACGTTTGTTTGAGTTAGAGATTGTCGAGACAGCAAAGGATAAATCAACTCCGAGTAACACTGCTATCTTGCGGTATGTGGTAGCTTGTCGCAATGATGGTAGAATGTTGCGTCCAGAACAAATTCCATTGATGCTTGAACTTGTAACGACAATAGAATTTGAACTGCTGCACATACATCGGAGCAAGCTAATTTTGGCGGTTTAATAATTAAACAGGCAATTGTAGTTATGAAATTGCCCGCTTGATTTAAGATTAACTTGGAATTGATTTTTTACGACCTTGCGTTAGAATTAGATGAAGAGAAATTTTCTGGCGCTGCAACGGAACCAACTGATTTACTACCCGCTATGTGTGGGGTGCTAAAGTTTTCTATATTTTAGAGTCTTGAGGCTGGGATATTATTCCGGATAAAGCATTGGCAGATTGAAGAACGCTCTCTCTAAATTTCTTATGGCTACGAATGTGAATCAGTTATTCTTGTACTAGCTTCGTCCAATTGCTTCTCCTACATTTGATCGTTTGTAAATAGTAGCGAGGCTCCGGCATTCCCAAGCTTTTAGGGCAGGCAATTTATAGTTTTGAGGCACTTTTTGGTGCCACCCATAGGTAGAATTTAAAAGTCAGTATAAGGTTTTTGATTCTACGCCGGGAATCGGAAAAAGTATAGGTCCAAACCTAGATTTGCCCGCGCAGCTGACACTGTGAATGATGAGTTGATTGGAGTTATCCTAAAGCCCAATTGGCTAACGGTGTTACAATTTCCGTAAAAAAATGGGCTATTACCTTCGGCGTAAATTGCAGGGGCAGGCTTTAAAGCAAGTTAATTCGCGGTGTATCCGGTATCTTTCTATAATCGCCCCCTGCATTTTAAGCTCCATCTCTGGGGTGCAGCCCACAAACACAGCAGTAAGACTAAACTTACTCGGCGTAGCTTCGCGCTAGCGGGAATATTTTAGGTAACACTGCCCGATTCTCAAGAGAATCTCCCGCAGGATCTGCACGAGAGTGTCAAAATGTAACTGCCTCTACGACCGTACCTTCATTGGTACAGTAAGGCATCACAAATTAAACACGGACGGATGATTTATTTATAAAAATATGTGACCGTTCTGAAATAAGAGAGCGTATAAACGCAATCACAATGTGTATCTAGCTCAGCTGTATGTGAGCGAAAGTAAGTGCAATTTTATTAGAGCAGCGCCTTGCAGGGGAAAGGCAGGGTAGATTGAAAACAACCCCTCCCCGAATATTTAAGCTGCCAATTTTTTGAGGAAATTGAATGCCGAAACAAATTATCATCGCCGAACAGCATCAAATTGCTGCGGTGTTCTCTGAAGACCAAATACAGGAACTTGTCGTAGCTACTGGTCATCACCAAATTGGTGATATTTACTTAGGAGTAGTAGAAAATGTATTACCTGGGATAGATGCAGCTTTTGTAAATATCGGAGATCCAGAACGCAATGGTTTTATTCATGTAACTGACCTAGGACCATTAAGGTTGAGACGTACATCAGCGGCAATCACTGAATTATTGGCACCACAACAAAAAGTACTGGTGCAAGTGATGAAAGAGCCCACGGGTACTAAAGGACCGAGGCTCACGGGTAACATTACATTGCCGGGACGGTATGTGGTATTGATGCCTTACGGACGAGGCGTGAATTTATCCCGCAGAATCAGGAACGAAAACGAACGCAACCGTTTACGAGCCTTAGCAATCTTGATTAAACCGGCAGGAATGGGTTTATTAATCCGTACCGAAGCGGAAGGAAAACCAGAAGAAGCAATTATCGAAGATTTAGAATTTCTGCAAAAGCAATGGGAGTCAATTGGCGAACAAGCTCAATCCAGTCGTGCTCCAGCCTTGCTAAACCGAGATGATGACTTTATCCAGCGGGTTTTGCGGGATATGTATGGTGCTGATGTCAATCGGATTGTAGTAGACTCCAGTACAGGTTTAAAGCGGGTAAAACAGTATTTACAGAACTGGAGCGGCGGACAAGTACCCCAAGGTTTATTAATTGACCACCACCGCGATCGCACTGCGATTTTAGAATATTTTCGGATTAATGCGGCTGTTAAGGAAGCTCTGAAACCAAGGGTAGATTTACCTTCTGGCGGTTACATTATTATTCAGCCCACAGAGGCATTAACAGTAATAGATGTCAACTCGGGTTCATTTACTCGTTCGGCAACAGCTAGAGAAACCGTACTGTGGACAAACTGTGAAGCTGCCACGGAAATAGCCCGTCAATTGCGTTTGCGTAATATTGCTGGAGTTATTGTCGTTGATTTCATTGATATGGAATCACGGCGAGACCAGTTACACGTGCTTGAGCATTTTAACAAAGCCCTGAAAGCAGACAAAGCACGTCCTCAAATTGCTCAATTAACAGAATTGGGTTTGGTGGAGCTTACCCGCAAGCGTCAAGGTCAAAATATTTACGAGCTTTTCGGAGAAACTTGTCCTACCTGTGGAGGTTTGGGACATATCGTACATTTACCAGGGGAAAATAGTTCCCAAACAACATCTCCAACAGAATTACCGGAGCGTGTAGTACCTTTGCCTCAAAGAGAATCGCGTCTTTCTGCTCCTCGCTTAAGCGATAATAAGGAAGTAGTAGATGGATTTGCAGAACCAGAAGAAGGCGAGGCAGACTTTGCGAACCTAAACCTGCTCAATCATCCCAGCTATCAAGAATTGGGCGACAGTAATAAACGTCGCCGTCGTCGCCGCTTGGGTATTAATGTTGTAAATGGCAAGGAGGAACCACAAATAAATGGAAATCCTTTGACGCTAGTTAATGAGGAGTTGGATATCGACTCAGAAACAGAACCGGAATTAACAAGAAGATCTGATAGTTCCCCATCGAGCTTAAATAAAGGATGGAGCGAAAGACCCGAACGTAACAGAACCAGAGTAGAATCAGTCAAAGGTGTACTGGAACCACCGGAAATTGTTTCTGTAGAGATGACACCCTCCGAACAAGATGTTTATGCTTTAATGGGTGTTACACCTTTAAAGAAATTGGAAAAAGATTTCAAAAACGAAAAATCTGTAATTATTAATGTTGTTCCACCAGGTGAAGATGGAGCAACTCTTGAGGAATCATACTCCCTTACCCCGACTCCTAGGAAGGTGAAAATCGACAAAGAAGAAACAGTCCAAAAGGAAATAGAACAAGTTGAAGAAGTTGAACAAGTTGAATCGAATCAAACGATAGAAGATGAAAGCGAAACAGGAACTCGAACAGGAGATAGCCGTCGTCGCCGCCGTCGTTCTTCTGTTGTAGAAGCACCATCTAGCTAGGATTGGATCGCCAGTTTTATGGTAAAATTTGGGCAATCTATCGCTGCAATTGACACGCCAAAACTTTCCCCCGAACAAAATTGGCTGGAATTTTCTGCGTATTGCAATACTTTAGGATTCATTGCAGGCGTAGATGAAGTCGGGAGAGGTGCTTTGTTTGGTCCTGTTGTAGCGGCAGCAGTAATTCTACCAGATACTAGCAGTTTGCCCCAACTCCTCACAACCAAGATTAAAGATAGTAAGAAGCTATCAGATCGTCGAAGAACTCAGTTAGCTAGGCAAATTTTTGATATTGCAATAGACTGGAAAATAGGTTTTGCAACTACGGCTGAAATAGACTCTTTTAATATCCTGCAAGCATCACTTTTAGCAATGAAGCGGGCTGTTCTGAAATTAAAGGTACAGCCTGCACTTTGTTTAATTGATGGAAATCAGCCGATAAAAAATTTATCGCTGCCACAGCAAACGATAGTTAAAGGAGATTCTCTTTCGCTGACAATAGCTGCCGCGTCTATCGTTGCTAAAACTTGGCGCGATGAACTGATAATCCGCCTTGCCAGCAAGTACCCGGTGTACGATTTAGAAAAAAATAAGGGTTATGGTAGTCCGAAACATTTATTAGCACTGCAAAATTACGGTATCTCGCGTTTGCATCGGAAATCTTTTCGCCCTTGTCAAATTCTTTAAGGAATATCAAAATAGGATTCACCTGGCTTTTCTACTCAGGGTAAGAAAATGTTAAAATCATTGTTTTTTGAGTCAAAGCAGTTATTTTTTGTTTGTAATTCTACCCAACGCCGATAATCAACCAACAGTTGACGTAGCAATCTTTGCTTTATTGTTAGTAGTACACTTTTGAGTAAGCCGTTACCGGTAGCTTCTAATATTGGTTTGGGAGTAAAAGAGAAAGGTGGCGGTAATTCTACCTTTACTTCTAAATTGACTATGCCTTTAAGGCGAGTATTTCCATCTTTTTCGTAACTCGATAAGTTGCCTTGTAAATCAAGTTGAAAACGCTGATTGATGTATTCTATACCACGGATTTCACTACTTACTGATGCTAAACGAATTGTTCCATCTGCCAAAGCCCATACTCTCATGTCTACAATTGGTTGAATACTCAGCGACATAAAAGTTAAAGGACGCATTTTTAAACGAAAAACTGACTGACTTAACTGTTCAATACGACTTGGATCGACTAACGCATCAACAAGACGTTGAGGTTGGCGTAGGTAATGTTTAATTGGAATAGGCTGGTATGGAACGGGAATTTCTACAGATTGGCAGGCTTGAAATTTAGTAGCCATGGTTAAGTGACATGAATTTGTCGATAATTATATTTTGTGAAACAAGAGTGTAGGTTTTTGTTTTGTAAAAAATCTATACTCTTTTTAATTATAAAATTATTGTTACTTATAGTATTTATATAGTATCTATTTAAGTTAAATATTGTAGGTATATTAGGTTTTAAGGAGAACTAAAAAATAACATGTTCTGCCATTTTACAAAAATTAGAAACAATTAGACATGTGTAAGCATATCGCTGTACCCTGGAAGACCAAAGGTTGCATATTTTTTATTATGACAGAGCGTGCCTTAAGAAGAAAGTAATAATATAAATTTTCCAGTTTTAGAGCGAATATGGGTAAGAAGAGTACAAATTAATAGTTTTATAAATATGATATCAATTGCACATTTGGGACCTCCCGGTACTTATGCAGAACAAGCAGCCTTATATTATGTCAGTTGGCTGACTAAAAATACTCAAACCGAAGCTTTGTTGTGTCCTTATCCGAGTATTTTTAAAACACTTCTTTCTGTAGCCAAAAAACAAGCAGATTTGGCGGTAGTACCTGTAGAGAATTCTATTCAAGGAGGAGTAACTGTTACGTTAGATACACTATGGCAACTCGATGCTTTGCAAATTCAATTAGCTTTAGTTATGCCTATTACTCATGCCTTAATTTCCTGTTCCCAAGACTTAGATAATATTGAAACGGTTTATTCTCATCCGCAAGCATTAGCTCAATGTCAAAAATGGTTGGAGAAATTCCTTCCTGAAGTGGAATTAATTCCTACTAATTCCACAACAGAAGCATTGAAAAAATTAGAAAATGTTGAAGTTGCCGCAGCTATTTCATCTCTTAGAGCCGCGCAACTATATAATCTGCCCGTACTTGCTAACGGTATTAACGATTACCCAGGAAATTGTACTCGTTTTTGGGTAATCAGTCAGCCCGGCAATAGTCCCAACCATGAGATATTATCAAATACAGACTTTTTCACTTCACTAGCATTTACCGTACCAGCAAATAACCCTGGTGCATTAGTTAAACCTTTACAAGTTTTTGCCAAGCAAAATATTAATCTCAGTAGGATTGAATCGCGTCCAACAAAACGTTCTCTAGGAGAATATTTGTTTTTTATGGATTTAGAAGCAGACGCTTTCTCTGTGAAAATGCAATCTTCTTTAGCTGAATTATCTAATCACACAGAAATTCTCAAAATTTTTGGCAGCTACAATGTTTTACCAACAGAATCATTGTCTTAAGGATAATGAAAAATATACCCATTTAAATTGAGAAAAATAAATTATTCAAAATTTAACCTCGGCAGATTTGTATAGCAATCCTCAATCATTCGTGAAAAATACTGATAAAGCTAAGAAGTAGCATTTGCAATAAGTGTGTGAGGTGTATCAATGTGAATTCAGTTACTATTGCGATTTTATTCAAAATAGCCAAAATAAACTTGAAATCACAGGAGGAACCGCAGTTAAAATGGTACTGTGTGGACACAAATATCAAGAAATAATGCCGATATTAGGCGTTTGATTAGGGTTTATAAGTAAATCAACGATGATGATTCATTATAATTTTTGATTTAATGTATCTTTAAGAACAGTACGAGCTGCTAAATGATTGCGAGTTGAAGTTAAGATTTCTGCTTCTCGTTCTAAGCGAGCGGCGGTGTTTTGCATTTCTAACAATGACTGTTGCTCTGGGGCGACACGATACAGATTGCTTGCTACCCAGTAAGACAATTCTTTTGGTAATGCAGGTAAATCCTGTGGTAATTCTATATTTTGCTCGGTCAATTTAGCACTAAGCCGGACAACATCGCGCAATAGCTGTTCTACTTCAGATGCTTCGTGTCGTAAATCTTGAGTGGGTTCTTCATCATCAATCCATTCGACTAACCCAACAAAATAAGGCTTTTCGCGAACGTATTCTAAAATGCGGAACCTTTGTTGTCCTAAAGTTAGCATTTTCATTCGGTCATCTTTTAAGCGTTGGTGATGAATAATTTCCGCACAGCAACCAACGTTAGCAACCGTACCCTTTGCAGGATCGACCATCAATACCCCGAATCTGCGATCGTTATCCAGAATCGTGTTCATCATGATTCGGTAGCGAAATTCAAAAATATGTAGAGGTAAAGGTCTGGTGGGAAACAGAACTACATCTGGCAGTGGAAACAGAGCTAGTTCGCGAACTGCAATTTTAGAGGAGGATGTCATATTTACCGCAATTTATATTTTTACTGTAGATAAAAGTATTTCTTTGTGGAAAAACCCGTATTTTCTTTACATTTTATCCTAAAGTCGTTTTTGGCGTTGTGGCTATTCACTAAAAATATTGGAAAACCCTTAGTTTTTGGGAGTGATTAATTGGCGCTGAGGGGCACCCACGAAAATTTTTTCTCCTAAAAAAATTCTCGTGGGAACTCTTGACGGCAAATTACGTGAGCCAAAACCAGTTCGTTTGTGAACAATAAATCTCAAATTCCGAGCCAAACCGGTTGTTGGTTTACTCTTTTTTCCCATGTTTTTATAGATTTATTCCTATCCTGCTTGGTCTAAGATTAGCTATAAAAATTTCTCCCTCCCTCACTCCCTTGCTAAATACAGCAGATTGCAGCTTTATGAGGTACCGTAACAGCAGTTATTAAACCAGCTTTTTAAGTTTTTGGGATTAACGGTTGGCAAGGGCGGTTGCAATTAAAGTATCAACCATTTTTGAATTGGTTGGAGAAAACTGACGTAAAAAAGCGGCGTTGCTGTGACCACCAATGTTCAATAGGATTAAAGTCAGGAGAATAGGGCGACTGATAAAGTACACTTGCACCAACTGATTGAATTAACGGTTCAATTTCTGCAACTTTATGGGCTGGAAGATTATCCATAACAACAACGGCACCCTTCCACAATTGAGGATCTTGCACTTCTCAACAAAAACTTTAAATGCATTCGAGTTCATTGAACCGTTTAAAGTCATCACAGCCAGAACTTGTTTTATACTTATTGCACCAATTACCGTGACTTTCGCTCCTCGGTAAAATGGTTTAAAGTCATGTACTCTCGTGCCGCGTTCGCTTCGTGCTAAGGGTCGCGTCAAACCAAGTAAAACACCCATTTCATCTATAAAAACTAAATTTTCTGTGTCTATTTGTTTGACTCGTTGCCAATACTCACTTCTCAAAGTTTGGACTCTTTCACTCTTTGCTTGGCTGCACTTTCCTTGTTTTTTTTTAGTGTTAAGTTTTGCTTTTTTAATACACGACACGTCGTACTTGTACTGACCCAATTATTGTAAGTCATACCCCAGTACTCACAATATTCTTGTAAAGTAGCATCTGGGTAGAGTTCAACCATTGCAGCTAGTTGAACTCTATATCCATCCAATTCACCCTTAATCGCTCCACCTTGTCGTCTCGGCTCTAGATGACCTTGAAGGTTCTTTTGAGAGCAGTTTTTGTACAAAGCTTTTGGCTACACCAAAATTATAAGCTACTTTTCTAACTGAGGTATTACCTTGCTGGTAAGCCTGTACTATTTTTCTCGTAAATCTATAGAGTAAGCTTTCATTTTACTCATTGATGCACCATCATTACTGTACCTCATTTACCTGCAATCTGCTGTAAATGAGGGTTACGGGTATCGCGGGAAGAGAGTAAGCTGATGGCGAATAAAAAGCCCTTAGAAATATTTCTAAGGGCAATTAGTATCAATGAGCACCAAGTATATTCGATGAGTTGCTATGTATCGATTAAGAGTTGTTAAAAAACTACAATCAATAGTTAAAGTTTGACTTCAATGTCCACACCAGATGGTAAATCAAGTTTCATCAGAGCATCAATAGTTTTAGAAGAAGGCTGGTAGATATCGATAATACGGCGATGGGTACGAGTTTCAAAGTGTTCCCGTGAATCTTTATCAACGTGAGGCGAACGAAGTACGCAGTAAATGCGGCGTTTTGTTGGTAAAGGTATCGGACCAATGGCTGTGGCGTTAGTGCGGTTAGCGGTATCAACTATTTTCTCGCAAGATGTATCGAGTAAACGACGGTCAAAAGCTTTTAAACGAATTCTAATTTTTTGCTGTTGTAAAGTAGCCATCTGTTCAATTTTCCTGGTTCTGATTGTTTGCACTGGGATGAATGGAAATTTATATGAGTTAGATCAAAACCAAAAAAATAACTTGATCATTTTGACTGTTTCTCTTTCCACTCAAACAAATTTAAAAAAGCAGAGAGGTATTATACCATCCCTGCTCCGATTTTAGTCAAATTCCATCAATTACTTGATGATTTTAGCAACTACGCCAGCACCAATGGTACGACCACCTTCACGAATTGCAAAGCGCATTCCTGTTTCAATCGCAATCGCGTTGATCAGTGATACAGTCATCTTGATGCGGTCTCCGGGCATTACCATTTCTGCAGCGCTACCATCATCGGCGGTGAAGGAGTCAATGGTACCTGTTACATCAGTGGTACGCACGTAAAATTGAGGACGATAACCAGAGAAGAACGGAGTTTTACGACCACCTTCTTTCTCTGTTAAAACGTATACTTCGCCTTCAAATTGAGTATGAGGAGTAATGCTACCGGGCTTCGCAATTACCATGCCACGCTCGATATCAGTTTTTTGCATACCGCGTAGTAATATTCCGGCATTATCTCCAGCCATACCTTGATCGAGACTCTTCTTAAACATCTCGATACCAGTTACGGTGGTGGGACGAGTATCTCTGAGACCAACTAGTTCAACTTGGTCGCCAACTTTAACTACTCCACGTTCGATTCTACCGGTGGCTACAGTTCCACGACCTGTGATTGAGAATACGTCTTCCACTGCCATCAAGAAAGGCTTATCTACAGCACGTTCGGGAGTAGGAATGAAAGCATCTACTTGCTCCATCAAGTCGTAGATTTTATCTACCCATTCGTTTTCACCTTTCTGAATTTTGGGATTGGAAAGCATTGTTTCCAAGGCTAGCAAACCAGAACCAGAAACTACAGGAATATCGTCGCCAGGAAAGTCGTAATCGCTAAGAAGTTCGCGGACTTCCAATTCCACCAACTCCAACAGTTCTTCGTCATCCACCATGTCTTGCTTGTTCAAGAAGACAACGAGGCTGGGTACGCCAACCTGCTTCGCTAACAAGATGTGTTCGCGGGTTTGGGGCATTGGACCATCTGCAGCAGACACCACGAGAATCGCACCGTCCATTTGGGCTGCACCAGTGATCATGTTTTTCACATAGTCAGCGTGTCCGGGACAGGCTACGTGAGCGTAGTGGCGATCCCCAGTTTCATATTCAACGTGGGCGGTATTGATAGTAATACCCCGTGCCTTTTCTTCAGGTGCATTATCGATATCAGCGTAGTCCTTCGCCGCAGCATTACCCAAAGCAGACAAAGTCATGGTGATGGCTGCTGTTAAC
>JBHJJJ010000197.1:0-10468 GCA_050042755.1 Rivularia sp. (in: cyanobacteria) | reverse complement strand
CTTAACTTATATTTTGGAAGTTGGCGTTTGCCGGTTTCAATTTTTTGCAGGCTATCAAAATTAGCTAAGACAACAATCCTATCACCAGGCTCCAAAGGGGATTTATCCCAGTAACTAGGCATAATTTTGGGACGTTTTTGCTTATATGTTTGATAAACAATAGGTACGATTCCATAGCCATAAGCAATTTCATATAAGAAAAATCCATTTAAAGTATCTCCCTGCTCGATAGAATATTCCGCTACTAAAATAGTTTGCTCGTTAAACCTAACTAAATTATGAATATGTTTACCAAAAGCGGTGCTTACAAAAGCTTCTGCTGCAAGCTCGTAATCATTAATAACTTTAGCAAATGGTAGATATTCCTTAACCTCGTTTGTCTTACGATGATCGAAAGTGCGAATAATTAAGTGACAGTTAGGATTTATTTTATAAGCTTTCAAACCAATATCAATGTTGTCATCTTCATTATCGGTAACAACAACAATACTTTTAGCATTTGTAAGATTTATTTTTTGCAAATTATCGATATAATTACCAATCAATAACTGTATTTGCGGTAAAATACGCCGTTGTACTCTTTTATCATTCATCCCAAATACTGGTTGTTGCCATTTTTGTAAAAAATCAGCAATTTTGTTACCCAGTTTACTTAAACCAATTACTACGACATGATTGCGCTTGGGATAAACAAATAGCTGCTGAAATTTTTCGTTTAACACCCATTGAGTTAACCAAGCTTGTAATACACCCATCAATAGAATACCGCTAAGCATATAGATAAAATTAATCAAGCGCTCTAAGATAATATGCTTGACATCATCTCTTAAATAAACAGCATCATATCCCCCTAAAAGCATTACAGCGGAGGTATATAAAGCTTTTAATGGGTGATATCCTAATCTAAAAGTTAGAATAGCCACACCGATAACAAACAAAGTCAACCAAGTGAAAAATACCATGCGAATAATTGGTTGACTTACCTGCTGTTTAGTCCATTCTTTTAAAGCAAGGGCTTTTTTATCTCGTTTTTTTCTATATATAAAATCAATAATTTTCTGCTTTAATCCCCTATCAACTTCAGGAGAAGATAAAGAATCTGAGTCACCATACCAATGAAATAACTTGTGATTAACTTCGATATAAACAATTTGATCGTCAGTATTCAATATTACATGGGGTTTCCATTCATGAAATGAGGTAGGAAGTTGTTGTATGGCATGAATATGACTGAGAATTCGACAATCTTTGGTATGAATTTGATGCAATTGACGACTGCGCCATTTATGATAAGGATGTATTTTAAGTTTAAATACTCCTAACCATTTATCTTCTAATTTAAAAAAACCACGATTTTCATCACTTAAAGCCCGAGTTGCAAATACTTGTGCGGATAATTCCGTAGCATCGCAGTCGACTACATTATCAATATTTAACTTACTTTTTTCATGAAAAATATTTGTTGAGGAGCGAATAATTATCCGAGTTTGAGGATTTATTTTATGCACCTTACAAGCTGTTTTTATATTTACTGTTTCATCATCTGTAACTATTAAGATGGCTCGGCAGTGTTTCACATTAGCCTTTTCTAAAATCTCTGAATCTTGAATGTCTCCAATTAGATATTTTTTTTTAATATCAATTGCAATTCCATCAACTTCCCAATTAATTTTGTCTTGATTATCAATTGCAATAATATCTACACCAAAATCATTGAGTAGCTTAACGCAGTGTTGACCTAAACTACCTAAGCCGCAAACGATAAAATGTGAAAATTGAGAATCAAAATTATCATTTACTTCAGAGTCTTGAGTTGATTTATTTTGTTGTTGGGATGATGACATTTGGGAAACCTATAGAATATTTGGCTTCGGACAAATAATTAAATAAGTAGTAATAGATAATAAATAAAACACATTATTTTTTTTACAAACGCTAATTGTTGCTCGCAAGACAAAATTATAACTATATAAATATAGTCAAGCAGCCATAAGAGATTATATCTAAATTTATTTTCGTAATTTGATATTTGAAATACGCAGATAAAAGATATTTTTCAATCTATTTGTTCTGATATTAAATAAGTAAAATTTTATTTAGCTGAGCCTAGGGAACCCGAATCTTTCATCACCACTCATACATTAGTATAAAAATTTAAAAAACCCAGTTTTTTGACAAAAACCGGGTTTTTTAAAACTGATGATATACGATCGCAACTTGTTATATATTTTCTGAAGTTACGAAAATTACTGTTTAGCTAAAATCTTCTTGTGTTGTAATTGGTGCTTGCGACTCAGGAGGTGCTTCTTGTGTATCTTGAGGAAATACTGGGGAAAACTCGATTTCACGATTCTCTGAAGATTTTTCTAACTCATCATTGCTAGGAATAACAACTTCCGAATCAGGAGAAGCTTCAACAGTTTCTGCTGGCTGCTTTTTCTCATTAGATGAAATAATTTCTTGCATCAACTGCTCAATAACTTCTGCTTGCTCAACATTACCTTGTTTTCGATATTGTTTGTGAGCGCGTCTGAGAACTTGCTTTGCCTTATTTAACTCTCCTTGCTTGTAAAAAGCTACTCCCAAGTTGTAATAAGCAGAAGGATTATTCGGAATGCGACGAATAGCTTGAATGTAAGTTTCAATAGCCTCAGGAGTTTGACCTCTAACTGCTAAGATCGCACCCAAATTATTGTATGCTGCAACATTATCAGGATTTAACTGCAAAGCTTCGCGATAAGCAATAATAGATTTAGCTGTATCTCCTTGTTCTTGCAAAGCCATTGCCAAATTAAAATAAGCATCGGCATTGTTGCTGTCGAGATTAATTGATTGCTGATAAGCAGCGATCGCATCTTCGTTTTGTCCTTGTTGGTACAGCACTAAACCGAGATTATACTGTGCATTAGCCATCGTCGGTTCAACTACTAATGCTTGACGGTAAGCAGTTATAGCAGCTTCGTTTTGTCCTTGTTTTTGCAATGCTAAGCCTAAGTTATAGTAACCTTCAGCTAAATTGGGATTGAGACGAATCGCCTCCCCATACTCCTGTACCGCTGCATCCAAACGATTTTGTTTGAGAAAAATATTACCTAAATAATTCCGTGCTGAAGCAAGATTAGAATCCCGACTTAAAGCAGCTCGTAAAGCTAATTCAGCCCCCTGTAAATCACCACGGTTATAGCGCATTACTCCTTGCTGAAATAAACCCGCAGCTTCCAAATCTTGAGTGACAACAGTTTCTGCTAAAAGCCGATTTTCAGGTAACTCAGCAATCGTTAATCCAACGAATGCAGCACCCGAGCAAAATAGTAAAGGAACAGAAGCGCTAATTATACGGTGAATTTTTGCAAATTTTTGAAACATTTTGGGCATTTGCACTTATTGCTAGATGCTGTTTCAGTTAGAATGCCCATCCAAGCCGGGAAAATTGAACTTTTTTACATAAATTTTTCAGAAGAAGCCAGGAATTAACAATTAAAAATTACCAAACTGTCATGGTACTTTTATTAGAATGGTGCGTTACGGCATTATCAAAAATTTAACCTCAAAAAACACATACTTAAGCCGTAACAGCACCCTACCATGGTACTCCTCACTGCTCACTGCTCACTGTTAACTGCTTCCGGTAAAATCAACATCGCATCACCGAAGGAATAAAAACGATATCGAGATGCCATCGCCTCCTGATACACATTCAATAATCTTTGTCTACCAATTAAAGCGCTTACCAACATCAATAAACTTGAACGAGGTAAATGAAAGTTAGTAATCAAACCCTCTACTACCCGCCATTCATACCCCGGATAAATAAATAAGTTAGTTTCGCAACAATTTGGCTTCAATTCTCCATCTTTGGCTGCTCCTTCTAAAGCACGCACTACTGTTGTTCCTACAGCAATAATTCTTCCACCTTTGGCTTTAGTAGCACGGATTTTTTCTACAGTTTCCGCAGGTACTTCAATCCATTCCCCATGCATTTCATGGGTAGTTACATCTTCTACTTCCACAGGGCGAAATGTACCCACTCCCACATGTAACGTCACGAAAGCTCGATTAATTCCAGTTTGCTGTAGTTTATCTAATAGTTGAGGAGTAAAATGCAATCCCGCTGTAGGTGCTGCAACTGCCCCAGGATTTTCGGCGTAGACTGTCTGATATTGTTCGCTTTCGGCATTACTCGCTGTAATGTAAGGCGGCAAAGGTACTTCACCAAATACATCTAATAACTGTATTAAAGACATGCCAGGAGGTACATCAAATTGTAATAATCGCCCTCCTGTAGCTTCGTCTGTCTCCAAAACCTTAGCAATTAATTCCTTGCAAGGTATTTCCAAACTATCTTTGTTTGCCTCAAAAATAATTTCACTACCTGGCTTAAACCGCTTTCCCGGCTTCACCAAAGCCAACCAACAATTTTGTTGTTTTTCTTCCAATAACAAAACTTCTATCTGCGCTCCCGTAGATTTACGCCCGTAAAGTCTCGCCGGTATGACTTTTGTATCATTCATTACTAGTAAATCGTGAGGACGAAGAATTGCTGATAAATCTCGAAAAATACGATGACTTGGTAACTTTTCGATACCAGTATTAGGCGAATCTACCACCAACAGCCGCGAACTATCTCTAGGAACAGCAGGGTTTTGAGCAATTAACTCGGGAGGTAGATTGTAGTCATATCCATTAAATGTCCGGTCTAAATTAACATCTGTAGGAACTTGATTTGAAGAGTAAATGTCTTGAGATGAGTTAGTTTCTGATGCCAAAGAATTGATTTTTCTGTCTTGAGATGGTTGCTGCATTTACATTGAGACTTTTTTTACATAAGAATTAGAAATTATAGTTTATAAAAGATATCTAGACTATCAGCCCTAAGTGAGATTGAGCATATGACACAAAGATGTATTTTAAGTAATACGCAAAACCGACTATAAAAATTGGGTAAACCTCCCCATCTAAAAACGGGGGCTTTTACCCTACCGAAGGTCGGGGTCTATATATCAATAATAGAGATGTAAAATTGGCTTTGATCCCAGCACAAAGATGGAATACTTGTATTACCTGGCAAACGCCAGCTTAACTTTGAGGGTTGTTCAATATTTGCACGCCAGACACCACATACCTGTTTCCTTCATCACCGTAATTCATCAAATTGATGGATGGGTGGTTAGAGTCAAGCTCGATTATCAAATTTGCAGTAATGAAGATGGTGATATTCGAGCTTTCTTGAACGAACTAGGAATTCGCTATGAACCTCCAATGCGAGTGCAAATGGCACTTTGGAGTTTGGAAGCGCAACAAAACCCTGTTGAGGTAATGCGTCGCTATCAAGTCGCTATTGTTTCTCACGGCAGCCCTGACAAAGAAGAAATTGAAGCATTCCGGCAACAATTTGTTAGAGGATTAGGTTACTGTCCAGAAACCTTGGCGTGATAATTGCTGCTATATCAAGCTGTTAAGCTATTACAACTAAATAATTATTAATTGATAATCGGTAATTAATGCTTTTTGCGAGCATAACAAATATTACTAGTTATCAATTGAATACTCAAATGCTGCCCGAATGTATTCTTGTAAAGTTAAATAAAATTCCGGAGTTGATAAAGTTGCGATTGAATTTTTTTGCGTGATTTTTCTCTGACAGCAAACAATAGCCACATCAAACCGGCAGTAATAATCTGCTTTTTCAGGAAAATAGCACAGAAACATCGCAGCAGTGCGACAAAGTTTGGCTTGCTTTGGAAGTGCGATCGCCATTCTTCCTCCTGCATCCCAATTACTCACAGAGCGGGTTTTAACTTCCACGAATGCTAATACAGTTGTACCTGAATCATCTTCCCTTTCGGCGATAATATCAATTTCTCCCCAACGACAGTGCCAGCGACGGTGTAAAATTATCCAATTAGTAGATTCCAACCATTGGGTTACTAGGTCTTCACCTAAAGCACCTATATCGGGGTAATGTGAAGAAGGATAGTTTGCCATAAGCAGCTAAATAATCATGATTTTGACGAAAAGCAATTGGATTAAGCTAAGTATACTTAGTTTATTGTTTTGGGGAATGGCTTGTACTTTCTTACCATCAAGTCTAACTCCCCAAGCCTTTGCACTAGATTACAACAAAGAAATATTAATAGAGGCTGATTTCTCCGATCGCGATTTAACTGATTCTAGTTTTACTAAAGCTAATCTTCGCGATAGCGACTTTAGTAATTCAAATTTACAGGGTGTGAGGTTTTTTGCTACTAATTTGGAGTCAGCAAATTTAAGTAATGCAAACCTCAGATATGCGACTTTAGATTCCGCACGTTTAATAAAAGCGGATTTGACGAATGCAGTGTTAGAAGGTGCATTTGCATCCAACGCTAGATTTGACGGCGCGATTATTGATGGTGCTGATTTTACCGATGTTTTGTTACGACGTGACGAACAAAATAAGTTGTGTAAATTAGCAAAAGGTACTAATACTATTACAGGACGCGATACTCGCGATACTTTGTATTGTCCTTGATATTTTTAATATTGGGTTTATCCATAAATTAGTTTGTAGAGACGGGAAACTATCGCCGTCTCTACATCAGTTGAGGTAAGGAACAAAACCTTTTACAATTCAGCCACAGTAAAGCATCGCTGTTGATCTAATTCCTTGAGTCGTTGTTTTTCAGCCATAAAAGCTTGATAATAAGATTGCCATCTTTCCGACTCGATTTCTGGATCGGTTTGCTCCCAAAGTTCGCGAAAGTACCGGTAGCGTTTTTCGCGTAATACTTTTTCCATACAGACAGTTGCTTTTAAAATTTGAATGGGAGTGCGAATTATTTCTTGTTGGGCTTTTTCGCTTAAATGGAATAAATGCGAAATCATTTCCATTTGTTCGGGAAATTCTAAATATCTATCTTGTAAAGTTGAAATTAATTCTGGTGGTGAATTAGTATCCGAAATATCTCCCGATTGAATATCTATAATTTGTTGCCACAAAAATCGATGATGGGATAAACTAAATTGCAAATCATTTTCTTCTAAAGAATCGCTAATTAGTTGACGGTATTCAGGTGAATGTAAATAAATTAGTAATAATAAAGATTCTGCTTTTTGCAAAAGGCTGTCTTCTATATTCGCAATTGGATTGAAAACATTATCAGAATCATTATCTTTACTATCACGATTTGATGGAAGAGCAGGTTTTATTTTTTTATAACGACTTCCCGCTTTCTTATTATTTTTAGATAAAATTTGAGTTAATAAATTTTCTTCTCGTAACGGAGTGAGTGTGGCATCTCCCAAACTTAATATTTGAGCACAGAGAGAAACATAATAGCTGCGCGTATTATCATCATCTATATTCTTTAATAACTTGACCATTTGCTGACAGACTTTTTGAAAATCTGTAGCTTGTTTTAGATCGGAATCTTTAGTAATTTGTTCAATCTGCCAATCCAACCATAAAGGCGCATTTGCTAATAATTCCTGATAATCAACAGAAGTATGAGTAAGTAAATATTCATCAGCATCTTTACCATTGGGAATATTAAGAATCTTTAACTGAACTTCACCCTTGTAAGCTAAATCCGCCACTTCATCAATTGCTCTAACTGCTGCGATCGTTCCGGCTTTATCAGCATCAAAATTGAGTACTAATTGCTTAGAATCGCTGTAACGCATTGCCAGACGCACTTGCTCAATACTTAAAGCGGTACCCAAAGAAGCAACAACATTTGTAATTCCTACAGCGTGGAGAGCAATAACATCAAAATATCCTTCTACTACCACAGCTTGGTCAAATTGGGAAATGCCTGCCTTGGCTTTATCCAAACCGAATAACATTTTACCCTTATTAAAAACATCAGTTTCCGGTGAATTTAAATATTTAGGTTGTTCCTCACCTAAAGTTCTACCGCCAAAACCAATGACACATCCCATAATATCGTGAATGGGAATCATTAAACGGTTGCGAAAAGTATCATAATAACCCCTACCTTGCGATCGCGGTTTAATTAATCCAGCCTTCTCCAATAATTGCACTGGATAGCGTTTATCTTCTACCAAATAACGGTACAGAATTTCCCAACCAACAGGAGCATAACCTAATTGAAACTGCTTGATCGTTTCATCCTTTAACTTACGCTCTTGCTGAAGATATAGTAGCGCAGCTTCCCCGTTTGGTTGCCATAAAGCATGTTGATAAAAACGCGAAGCCACCTCAAGAATTTCGTATACTTGTTTACGTTCCGATATTTTACGCTGTAATTCTTGTCTTTGTTCGGGTTCAAGAGTTTGTACCGGTACTTGATAGCGCCGTGCTAAATCTAATACAACTTCAGCAAAAGAGCGCTTGTCCAACTCCATCATAAACTTGAAGACATTCCCACCAGCTTGACAGCCAAAACAGTAATACATCTGCTTGCTAGGGCTGACGGTGAAGCTAGGAGTCTTTTCATTATGAAAAGGACATAAACCGACAAAATCCTTACCACGTTTGCGTAAAACAACTTTCTCGGAAACAACATCAACAATGTCAGCCCGTTGTTTAACTTCCTCAATCGTGTCTTGGTGCAAGCGGGGGATTTGCATAATTTGGTTAGTTGTTAGTGGATAGTGGTTGGTAGATAGTGGATAGTGCTTGGTGGTTATCAAATAACAACTATCAACCATCAACCAACTACTAATAATTTAGATTATATGCTTGTCGCCAGGGCCAGAATGTTGTAAACAATCTCTTACGATTAGTTTTATTCAGAGCAAATACTGAAGATGGGACGTATTTTTCTTTCAGCGGGCCACGGAGGCAAGGAAACAGGAGGTATAGATCCAGGTACGATCGCTGGCGGCACAACTGAAGCCAAGGAAATGATTTTATTACGGGATTTAATTTTAACGGAATTAAGGGCGCGTGGTTTTGAAGTTCTTTCGGTTCCAGATTCTTTGAGTGCAAGAGCAACGATTGAGTGGATAAATTCCCGCGCTCGTCGTAACGATGTGGCGGTGGAAATTCATGCAGATGCGGCCTCTAGCCCCTCTGTAAATGGCGCTACCGTCTACTATATTGCCAATAACGAAGAACGTAAAAGCAATGCTGAAGCGCTGTTAATGGGGCTATTACGCCGCGTACCACAGCTAAATAGTAGGGGAGTCAAACAAGATACCTCAACTGGGATGGGGAGATTGAAATTTACTCGTGAAGTGGCGATCGCCTCTTTATTAATGCAAGTAATTTTCTTAACCAGTCCGAACGATCGTTCTTTACTACAAACTCGTCGCCGGGAATTTGCTGTGGGAATAGCTGATGGAATCGCAGCATGGAGTCGTATCATCTCGCCAGGCTCAGCTCCACCACCCCAGCCAATTTATCAACCAATTAATATTAAGATTAACGGACAAAATTATCCCGAACAAGGAATAGTAGTTAATGGTAATGCCTATATTCCTATAGATTTAGTAGACCGTTTGCGAATTGATTTATCAAAAGCTCCTGAGGTGCGTCGTCTGAGCTATCGGCGAGTGGTTTATGTCAAAGCGATCGAATTGCGAGAATTTAATGTATCAATTGCTTGGGATGCTGCCACTCGTACAGTAGTTTTACGCTCAAATTTAGGAATTTGTCCCGGTCAAATTAGTCAAATAATGTCTCGCGGTGCAACTTCAGAAGTACAGTTACAAATATTTTTAAGAGATAACAATCAAGATGCTTTGGTGAAGTTTCCTGACTTACCAAAATTGTATCGAGAAGAAGCTGTTATTGAAGGAGTTAATCACGATATTGCTTTTTGTCAAATGTGTTTAGAAACAGGATTTTTACGCTTTGGCGACGATATCGAACCCCAACAAAATAACTTTGCCGGATTGGCCACTATCGGTGGTGGAAATGAAACGGCATCATTCCCTAGCGCTAGAGTTGGAGTTCGCGCTCATATTCAACATTTAAAAGCTTATGCCAGTTTAGAACCTTTAGCTCAGGAAAATGTAGATCCCAGATTTCGGTTTGTGACAAGAGGTATAGCACCATTAGTGACGGATTTATCAGGGAGATGGTCGGCAGATTCTCAGTATGGTCAGAAAATTGAGGCGTTGGTGAAGCGGTTATATGAGTCTGCGGGGTTGTTGTAGGGAAGAAATTAGGACAGTGGTGGTGGAAACGAAGTTGCAGCTTTTCCCTAGCGCTAGGGTTTTAATTTGAGTTTATATTGAGTTTTTCTGAAATTGCTATTGATTTTAAGAGGATGATGGGTAAATTACTCTAGCGCTAGGGTTTTAATTTGAGTTTACATTCAGTTTTTCTAAAATTGCTATTGATTTTAAGAGGATGATGGGTAAATTACTCTAGCGCTAGGGTTTTAATTTGAGTTTATATTTAGCTTTTGAAAGCTCTGTCAAGTTTGGAATCATTAGCTCGGGAAGTTGTTGAACCAAGATTTCGGTTTGTAACTAGAAAAATAGCACCGTTAGTTACTGATTTGTTAGGAAGATGGGA
>JBHJJJ010000196.1:0-6514 GCA_050042755.1 Rivularia sp. (in: cyanobacteria) | reverse complement strand
AGGGGGCAGGGGGCAGGGGGCAGGGGGAAAAACAAGATTGTATTTTTGGCCAAGTTGACTAAAAGTGCAAGGTTTTTTGAACGAGGATAAGTTATATCTTGCACTTTGAAAGCATAAAGACGGCCTCAAACCCTTATTTTTAATTACTTTCGCGTTTTTTCAGCAAGCCCTAATTATCTTTGGCTTGATATTAATTCTGAGTTATTAAGCTCTAAATTGCCAAATATCACTGTTCACTGTTCACTGTTCACTGTTCACTGTTCACTGATAAAGCTTGATTAATTCGATTTAACAAGTTTTCCATCGAAATTGAACGAGGTAACATTTGGGTAGCGATGGTTTCTGAAATTTTTCCAGAGGTTTCCAATTTTTCTTCTACTCCATCGAAATTTAATCGTTGGTCAAGTAATAGCAATGGTGGTAAATCCAAAGCCGTCTGTTCTAACGCTTCTAGTACCGATTTAACTTTTAATTCTATAGTGGATTCTCCCAAACAAATTAATAGTAAATCTACACTTTCATGACGTAATTGTTGTAATAGTTCTTGCCAAGAATGGCACATGGCTGCTTTGAAGCCTGCTGTTTGTAGGTATTGAACCAAAGCTTGAAACCATTCTGTTGGACGAGAGTTTGTTTGGGTTTCTTCGTTTCTTAAAGAACAAGGAAGTTTATCGCTACATGGTAAATTAACTTTGCTATCCTCGATGCCTTTAATTTCCTTTGTTTCGCAGTTAATTATTACTCTCGGTAAATCTGGTAAAATTGTTAAATCCACTACTGAAATATTTGGCGGGCAGCATACACCAGCAGCAATTTGCAGAACAGACAACAAGGTAGGTGCTTTTTCCTTGTCAATTTTATTGTCTTTACCTAATTGCGTTAAACAAGGAAATACGGATAGTTGGCTAATTTTCGATGCTGCTTGTGTAGTTTCTACACTACGGGTTACTAAGGGTAAAGCTGTTAATTTATTACTTTGACTAACTTGTGTCAGATAAGTTTGAGCGAGTGGCATTTCTACATCTAGTAAAATTACATCGAAATTCCAAACACGAGCTAAAAGTTGTGCTTGTTCGATGTCATCCACTTCTATTACTCGATGCTTTCCCAAAGACGGATGATAACTTAAAGATTCTGCTTCGGGTTTTACTAATCTCAGAATTCTTAGTGGCGTTTGTGCTTCTGCGGTTTTATAAATGTTAGCCGAAGGTGTTTTAATTTCCGGTGTTGCACTGCTATTTTCTAATAGTCCCGCCAAAGCTTCATGCTGTACTGGTAAACTGAGGAAATAATCGGCACGTTTGCTAAATGCTTGTTCTTTTTCCGCTGCACTAGCCGTGACGATCGCCGGAATATCGCGAGTTGCAGCATCTGATTTTATCAATGTCAATACATCCCAACCTGAATGTAAAGGTAGCAAGGGATTAATAAAAATAGCAGTGGGTTGTAGTCTTCGGGCTTTTTCTAATGCTTCACACCCAGAACGAGCCACTACTACCCGGTATCCTAAAGCACTTAAATTCCTCGTTAAATCTTCTATATATCGGGCTACTGTTTCCACAACTAACACTAAGCTGTTGGGAAAAGTTTGCAGATTGGGAATAGAAGTTGCTCTATCGCTTGAGGATTTAAAATTATTTTGGGAAATAGGAATATTGTCTACAGATAATTCTTTAAGTGAAGCAGAACGACGCAACACTGTATCTTCTACAACTTGTGAATCTGCTGATTGGAAGTATTCTTCAGTATTATTTAAACCGATTTCTCCAACTATTTTATTCGGAGGCGATGGCGGTAGCAGCAGTGTAAACTGGCTTCCCGAACCTTCTCTGGATAAAAAGCTGACATCACCGCCATGAAGTCGAGCTAAAGCTCTGGTTAATACTAACCCCAAACCCGTACCTTCATGTTGGCGAGTCATGGGATTTTCGAGTTGCTGAAACTATTGAAATATCAAGTGTTGTTGATTTTCAGGAATACCTATACCTGTATCCCAAACCGTAAAAGCAATCCAACCTTCCCAACAATTTACCTGCAAACCAATTTCACCATTTGCTTCGGTAAACTTAAAAGCGTTGGAAAGCAAATGTACCAGCATTTGACGCAAACGCAAATCGTCGGCAATAATTTCTTCTAATCCCAATTCGATATCAAGGATCAATTGGTATTCCGACTCAAACTCCGATGCTTTCGCTTTGGTAGTTTGAAGGTGGATCGCTTTTGCCTCGCCCACTGCGCGATCGCATAGCTTCTTGATATTGACTCTTGTGGGAGTCAACGTCATTTGCCCTGCTTCCATGCGGGTTAAATCTAAAATATCGTTAACCACGCTCATCAAATGACGACCACTTTGATGAATTAATTGAGCGTACCGTGCTTGTCGATCGTTAAGTTTTCCTAATTGCTGATCCGATAGCAAGCGCGATAATCCCAACACTGCTGTTAAAGGAGTTTTCAATTCATGACTAATACAAGCCAAAAACTCATCCTTTAAACGATTCAGTTGAATTAAATCGGCATTTTTTTCCGCTAATTCCTGAGTTAATTGCTGCTGTTCAGTTATATCGGTAGCCAAAACTAACCACAACCGTCTATCTTCTTCTGAGTGGTTATTTTCTCGTGCAATTAATTCTTTATTCCAGGTTGAAAAGTTAGCTAAGTCAGGAATGTTCTTATGGTCTAGCTCTAAGGGTATTTTGGCAAATCGCCAAACTCTTTCTTGCCCGTCTTGCATTTCCACAACACAGACACAACTACCTGGTTCCCTATCTATAAAACAGCGATTCAAAGCGGAAACTTCTGGTTGCTGTTTTGAGGGGGGATTTACAACATCGGTTTGCGGCTGTAAATTTCCTTCAATTGTCTGCTCCAAAAGTTCTTTTAAACCTTCTGGATCTTTCAATTCCCCAAACTGCTCGTACCAAAGTGGATTTTGCGATATAACCTCTTTCGTATCAGTCTCGAGCATTAATGCCCAAGGTAATCCTTCTAGTAATTGTGCCGCATATTTGTACGCTCCTTCGCTGCTCGCGCCCCTACTTTTTGAGGAGTGAATTTTATTTTTCGCATCGGGTTCCCCAAAGGCTGAGGCATCCCTCTCGTGGAGGTTGTTTATTTTTGTCCTGGAAATAACTGAGATAGAGTTACCCGCCTCTTGATAAACTTCCGTCTGCCCAGATCCCGAATTTATCGCCTTGTTTTCGCTTCTGTCATCGGATAAAGCTAAACGTCGCAATAGCCGAAAGCTATCTAAAAGCCCTAAAAATTTACCATATCGATCCACCAGCACCCAGTTGGGAGAGTTTTTTGGCAATTTTTGAGAACGCAATTTGGAGCCAAATTGCTCTAAACTTAAAGAACAACTGAAAGTTTGGATAGGTTGAATCAAACCAAAATCAAAACTAGAGATTGGTTGAGACCAATCGAATTTTTCTGTGTTTCCTAGTTCGTCCTGTTCTCGATAAATGATTTGTGCTAGCAGATTCGTTGAATTAAGCAATCCTAGGGGAATTTGCTGCTCGTTGTTTACTACTAACTGCTGGTAGTGCTGCTCTCGATCAAAAATAGACAGCACCTTTTTTACAGGAGTTGTATCGTAGCAACTGGGTACTCTAGTTACAAACTCGTAAAGCGGGTAATCTTGGATTGACATATGCTTTGCGGGAGTTTTTCTTCCTTAGGAAGCATCCGGCATCACTAAATTAGTTTCCTGTGCCGTGCCTTTTACAAGGGATTGCAACTTGCCTTTAATCGGGCAGGGACATTACAGGGCGATTTTAACCAAAACTCCATAGCTTATGTTAAGTAATAGAGATTGACGGGTACCCATGATAACTTTTTTCATGAAAAATAAATTCTCATGGGAACCCTTGACCTCGCGTTCAGCTACCTGCTGATACTTTAACTTTCCGTGCGGGCGCTTATTCCTTTACTAAATCGGATGCATCTTACCTGCCCGTAACAAGCATAAGCTAGCTCGGTAACTGACGGATGCATCAATGGCGGCTATCTAATTATTACTTCAAAATTCACTCAAAAACCTTTAGGAATTATAATGATTTAAATTACTACATTCTTTAAAAATTATTTATGTATCTTATCATTTCTTCAGTGAAAAAAATATATATCTCAAGTCGTACTTAATTATTAAACGAGCATAAGCCTTCTAAGGTCAAAATGCAATAATAGTAATCAATCATGTTTACAAAAGTTATTATTGTTTTCAGTTAAGTTTTTCTGTTCTCATTAGTAATCCGATGAGTGTTTCTGTTGATTCAAAATTGATCTAATTATGTAAAGATGATAAATAGAATGAATGATTTTTAATAATAACTGGGTAGATAATTATTTTGATAGCATTGCGAGGGACCGTCCTTATTTAGAGGAAAACAAATATGAAGTGTGAAACTTTAAGTTGACCGTCGAATGAACAACGAGAAAAGTCAATTAATATTAACGAAAAAGAAAGCAATTGTTTTGGTATAAAAAAATATTATTATGTAGTTAAACCATCGGGGAAAAAAAATAAATTTAGCTTTAATAATCGAGCATTTATTGACAGAAAAGCATATAGAACTTCTGTATATAGTTTGTAATTAATAGATAACCATAGGAGAAAAAATGGATATGTAGTTAGATGTCACAATCTGAGATAATGCTCTGTTTTGAGCAAATGAATCCAAGTCAGAAAAAAGAGATATTAAAAAAAATAAAATCTGAGTATCGTCAGATTTTGATTAAATACTTCACTAATGATATAAATCTAAAGGAAATAATAGATAAATTTATTAATGGAATATTTTGTGCTAGTATTCCGGTGCCTGTAATGATTGAAATTCACATGGAGTTAGTAGATGAATTTTCCAAGCAGTTAAAATTAGAAGGAAGAAGCGATTACAGTTCGCTACTTCTTGATTATCGTTTAACATTGATTGATATGCTAGCTCATTTGTGCGAGCTTTATAGGCGTTCTCATGGTTCTAAAGGTTGATATTTTCTATTGTTTATCAGAAGATAAATAATAGAAAAATGAGTAATTGTTATTGAAACCTTACGCTTAATTGAGAGATTTATTTTCTACCCATAATTTTCGTATGAACCATCAAGATGGTCAAACCTACGTGCTCAAGCTATATGTATCAGGTAATACCCCTAACTCCGTGCGGGCGCTGAAGACACTTAAAGGGATTTTAGAACAAGAATTTAAAGGAGTTTATACCTTAAAAGTTATCGACGTTCAAAAAAATCCGCAGCAAGCGGAAGATGACAAAGTCTTAGCCATACCAACTTTGTCCAAAATTTTACCGCCACCTGTTCGTAAAATAATCGGGGATCTATCAGACAAAGAAAGGGTGTTGATTGGGTTAAATTTACTAGAAGCGCAATTAAGCGAACAAGAAAACAGCTTGGAAGAGTAAACTATATAGAGATTAATAAACGAACTCTAGTTATCAAAACGTAGAGTTAAATTACTATTTGTAATTAACAAGCAATGAGTGAAAAAAAAAAACCGTTACAAAGTAACAAGCCTATCATACGGGGTGTAGAAAAAATTCGCACTTTGATAGAAGGCTTTGATGATATTAGTCATGGTGGATTGCCAAAAGGTAGAACAACTTTGGTCAGTGGTACCTCTGGTACGGGTAAGACATTATTTTCTCTACAATTTCTATATAATGGTATTACTTACTTAGAAGAGCCAGGAATATTTGTCACTTTTGAAGAATCTCCCAGCGATATTATCAAAAATGCCCATATATTTGGTTGGGATTTACAGCAGTTAATCGAAGACGGTCAATTATTTATTCTCGATGCTTCTCCCGATCCCGAGGGCCAAGAAGTCATTGGTAATTTTGACTTATCCGGATTGATAGAGCGCCTGCAATACGCAATTCAAAAATATCAAGCAAAACGGATTTCTATTGACTCAGTAACAGCAATATTTCAACAATACGAAGCAGCAGGATTGGTGCGACGAGAAATTTTTCGCTTAGTTGCGCGTTTAAAAAATTTAAGCGTTACCACCGTAATGACAACCGAGCGACGAGAAGAATATGGCCCAGTCGCAACATTTGGTGTAGAGGAATTTGTATCGGATAATGTCATAATTGTTCGCAATGTTTTAGAGGGCGAACGTCGCAGGCGCACCATTGAAATTCTCAAATTACGCGGTACGACTCATATGAAGGGCGAATATCCTTTTACCATTACTAATGAAGGGATAAATATCTTCCCATTGGGTGCCATGCGCTTGACTCAGCGTTCTTCAAACGTCAGAATATGTTCGGGAGTTCAATCCATAGATCAAATGTGCGGGGGTGGCTTCTTCAACGACCCGATTATTTTGGCTACAGGGGCTACAGGTACGGGTAAAACGCTGTTAGTCAGTCAATTTTTACAGGACGGTTGTCGTATAGGCGCACGCTCTATATTCTTCGCCTCTCACGACTCACGCCCTCCACTTTCCCGTCACGCCACTTCCTGGCGAATTGACTTTGACGCATTAGACCGTCAC
>JBHJJJ010000195.1:0-6270 GCA_050042755.1 Rivularia sp. (in: cyanobacteria) | reverse complement strand
AAATTAGCCCAAGAAGCTGTAAAAAAAGATTTTGAAATTATTATTGCTGCTGGTGGTGATGGTACTCTTTCTGAAGCCGCTAGGGCTTTGGGTGAAACAACTATTCCCTTGGGAGTAATTCCTAGAGGTACGGCAAATGCTTTTGCTGCTGCTTTAGGAATTCCCGATACTTTGGATGAAGCTTGCGAAACTATTTTATCCGGTAAAACTCGTCGAATTGATATTGGTAGATGCAACGGTAAATTAATGACGTTGTTAGCTGGAATAGGTTTTGAAGCAGAAACTATAGAAAATGCTTCCCGAGAAGCAAAACAACGTTGGGGTGCCTTGGCTTATTTGGTTGCAGGGATACAGCAACTACGAGAATTGGAACTATTTGAAGCTGAAATTGAAACTGACGATAAAATTATTCGCGTTTCTGCTGGAGCTTTAACCGTGGCAAATGCAGCACCACCAACGTCAATATTAGCCCAAGGTCCGGCAGGTATTCTTTATGACGATGGATTACTTGATATTACCATTATTTCATCTAATACTTGGGCATCTGCGATCGCCGCTTCCTATCACTTGCTACAAACTGGTTTGCGGGGGGATGCAGTTAAACGCGATGATATCGGTTATTTGCGAACAAAACAGGTAAAAATAACCACTAATCCGCCGCAAAAAATCGTTTTAGATGGTGAAATAATTGGCAATACACCTTTAGAAATGGAATGTATCCCCGGTGGTTTAACCGTTATTGTGCCTATGTTACCAGCGGAAAAGATTTCTGAGAAGTTGGAAGGTTTGCCCAACTTGGAAGTTGAAGAAAAATCATGTTTAGAGGGGTAAGCATACAGGAATACCAGCCCCTTCCATTAACTCTAAAAGCAGAATATCCTTGGCATTTCCAGTAGCATAGATTGTCAAGAATAAAAAACGTAGAAAGGCAATAATTCCAGCGAGAACCAAAATCACAGCAAGCAATCCGTAAACAAAATACAAGCTATTGAAAATCATAACCAAAAATAATCCGATAATTTTATTACTTTCCCCGTACTAGATTACCGAAATCCGCCTATATTTGAGACGACATAGGAGAAGGGAAAGCGTTAGATTTAAAGTGTTAAGTAATCCATGGAAAGCTACCTATTATGTCTGAAGAATTCGCTATTGGTAGTAAAGTGCGCGTGGTAGCCCTACCAAACTATGTGAAAACTGCCGAACCTATGCCTATGTTGCGCCCTCCTGATATCATTCATGTCGGGGAGGAAGGTATCGTTCTTGACCGTCGCCCTGGAGGATACTGGGGTATCCGTTTCGCTAATGGAGCATTTCTCTTAGATAGTCAGTATATAGAATCTGTAGAAACTCATACTCAACCAGAAGCCTGACTAACTTCCAGTCTCCGACTGGGAACGCATATAAGGGAGGCTCTGCCTCCATCTACTTCTAAGCTTTTAGGGGAGGCGGAGCCTCCCTCAAATACATTACAAGGTTTTGCCTTGTAACGAGAAATTATCAAATATAAATGCATCTCCTGTACGAGTAATTGTAAACTTATTTAAAGTAATCCTTCGTACCTACGGAAAAATGAACCGCCGCAATTTTTTAAACATATTATTTGCCAGTTGCTTTGTATTCTTGGGATGGTTGAATTTTACTCCTGCTGCCAATGCAATGGGTGGTAAACTTCCCTCTATCAATCAACCCGCGCCAGAATTTACTTTACCTACTAACACTGGGGATGGAGAAATTTCCCTTTCCGACTATCGCGGGAAGTGGTTAGTGCTTTACTTTTATCCCAAGGATTTTACTGCTGGTTGCACTATAGAAGCACGCCGTTTTCAAGAAGATTTGCCAAAATACTTAGAACAAAATACAGAAATTATCGGTGTCAGCGCCGATGATATTGATTCTCACGCCGAATTTTGCGATTCTGAAGGTTTAAAATTTCCTTTGTTAGCCGATACGACTGGTGCGGTAAGTAGAGCTTACGGTTCTTGGATGAGCTTTATTTCCGTGCGTCACAGTTTTATAATCGACCCAGAAGGTATTTTACGAGAAACTTTTGTCAAAGTTAATCCAATTATTCATTCTCAAGAGGTAATGGCACGACTCAAGGATTTACAACAGACTATTTCTTCTTAATTGCTAGCTTCTGATATCTTAGAGATTCTGTTTTTGTACCTATATCTTTAGTGGGATCCGAAAAGCTCCCTTTTTGTATAGATTCGTAAACAATAATCTAAAATCTAAAATCCAAAATCTAAAATCCAAAATCCCCTAACCTGCATTACATTCATCCCGACAACTTTTAGTAAAATAAGCTAAAAGTAGAAGTGGAAAGGCTATAATTTTTCAACGAGGGCAAATATGGATTTTGAGCGCGAAGTTCCGGTTGAAAACACTACCGAAGAATTAGAATTAGAAACGCCAGAATCTCCTCGCAAGCCTTTTAAAATATTGCGGAATACTGAAGCTTTGCTGCGTCGTCCAACTGTTGCAGCACTAGTACCTATTTTACCATCAAAATTAAGTGAAAACTTGCAAGAAGCTTCTGATATTGCCGATGATTCCTTAGAAGAATTAGCGGAAATAGACTTAAATAATATTAATGATTGGGAATTGCGTCCTTTCCGTATTCGCATTGGTTTAAGTTTTGTCGGTTTCAGTTCATTAACAATAATTGTTTTAGCGCTTTTTTTAACTACGTTGCATCCAGAAATGACTCCAAATCAGCAAATTGCTGAATATTGGAGTGAGTATATTTGGTTTGTTTGTTTGGGTGTTGCAGGAATGTTTCTCTTAGGTAGAGAAGCAATGCGCCCTATTAATAAACCAGAACCAGATGATGACGACTGGTAAAAGTAAGAAGTAAGAAGTAAGAAGTAAGAAGTAAGTATTTAGGAGTTAGGAGTTGAGAGTTAGGAGTTAATAGTTAAAAATTTTAATCTAATTATTCAACGCCCCATATCCAATTACCTTAATAATAAAAAATGCTACAAATAATAAGTATCTGCAAAGATTTGTTGCTTTATTTTACTTAATTGCCGATTGAGGAATAATACTCATTACTGTATAAATCTATAAGCCAATTCAAAAAATTGGCGAGATGTATAAGCAAATAAGGGAAGTCATTGATTATGAATCATGATACTTTTATTATTAAACCTGGTTCCAAGATTTCTCTGAAAAAAGATTATGATACTGCTTTTACGGCCGATTATGAAGAAAAGAGTGATGCAAAAATAAAACTGCAAAATGATATTGAACGATTAGCTAAATACCAAGATATTCTTTATGCTCAAAATACTTATGCGCTGCTAATTATTTTCCAGGCAATGGATGCTGCCGGTAAAGATAGTACGATTAAACACGTTATGTCTGGTATAAATCCCCAAGGTTGTCAGGTATTTAGTTTTAAACAACCTTCCTCAGAAGAATTAGATCATGACTATTTGTGGCGGAGTGCAAAGTCTTTACCAGAAAGAGGAAGAATTGGTATTTTTAATCGCTCTTATTATGAAGAAGTTTTGGTGGTACGAGTGCATCCTAAGTTATTTGAAAAGCAACAACTACCAAAAGATGTTAAGGAAAATCATACATGGGAGCAGCGTTTTGAAGAGATCAACAATTTTGAGAAATATTTGGTGAATAATGGAATCATCATTCTTAAATTTTTCCTTAACGTCTCAAAAAAAGAACAGAAAAAACGCTTTATGAAGCGTATAGAATTACCGGAAAAAAATTGGAAATTCTCTGCAAGCGACGTACGAGAACGTGGTTTTTGGGATGATTACATGCATGCTTACGAAGATACTTTCCGTCACACTAGCACCAAATGGGCACCATGGTACATTATTCCTGCCGACCACAAATGGTTTACTCGCATGGCTGTAGCTGATATTATCTGTTCTAAGTTAAAAGAACTTAAATTGAAGTATCCTACCGTCACCGAAGATCATCAACGGGATATCTTACAAGCTAAGGAAATTTTGTCAGCGGAAGATTAGCAATTATCAATCCCTCTCTCTCCCCAGGAGTACATCAAACTTATTTTCTCGACATTGCATCTCTACTATTATTATAGTATAATTGTACTATAATAAGCAAGTAGGGAAAAATAATGAATCAAAGTTCAACACCATAATTTTAAAGCCATTACAACCATCTTCATGGTGTAGCGTCATGAAAGTTTAAGTAACTGGAATACATCGGATGCTGATATGTACATTGCATTCGGATGATATAAATGTAGTAGATATTCTTAGAAGTATTACACTTTGGTGTAAGCTTGTGCAAAGAGTTGAATGTTTGAGACAGTTAAAGAAACAGCCTCTAAATTATGTCGATTATTGCTCTGAGAGCCTGGTATATCGAAAAGTATGAGCCGATTCCAGAGCTAGAAAAACGTCCACCAGACATTCGTATCAGTAAAAAAAGGCTGTTAAAGTCGGCTTTGAGAGCTGATTTTTTGGAAGACAGCGAAGAAGTAAAAAAATCAACTTGGTTTGGGCGCTATCTGGAAGGAGACAATATAGAATTTTACGTTGAAGGTAGTGGTGGCTACTGTATAGCCAACATTGATTTAATTAGCCATGAAATTTATTTCATCAAGCAAACTTTGTTAGCCCAATTAGAGCCAACGATTTTTTTAAGTTATCAAAATGAATATCCCGAAGCTAGCGATGCTTTACGGGAGGGATTGCTCGATACTTTGGATAAATTAAATTTGCGTACGCGTCTTCCTTTAAAGTTAATAGAATCAATCCGCCCTAAAAATGCACCGATGCGGTTAGGAAGCAGCATGATGCGAAAAATTCGCAGGAGTTTATTATTTATTGCGGATGCGACACCTGTTGCGAGTATGGATAGCGGGAAGGAAAAATCTTTGCTTGTTCCTAGTACAAATACCTGTATTGAACTCGGCTATGCTATTCATAGTAATCGTACCGAACAGATATTATTAGCACAAATGCAGCGTCAGGATTGTACAGGTGAATTTCCTTTTGATTTAACTGCAACTCAAATAATGCAATTTAAAGATAGCAAGGAATTAAATAAAATTTTGCCACAAACTATAGAAAATGTTTTAGCAAGGTTCAGACTATTTGCATAAATTAAAGTTTATACTAAGCGGCTTAAGCCTCTAAATAAAGTTTTTAGAGGCTAATAACTAAAACTTGAATAAATTTAAATCTCTAATTAGAGCAGCTTAAGTTTATAACACTTAGTTTTCCACATATCCCTGAATATTTTCAGGTTCAAAAGAACGAAGAATGCTAGTTGCTTTTTTAACTAATTCTTCCGTACCTTCAAATATAATTAAATACTTCCCAGCATTTAAGCGATTGCGGTAAATTAACGCGTCTCCACTACCAACCGAAAGCCCGACGCTACCGCCAACAAAAAAAGCACCTAATACCCCAGAAGCCGCTCCCAAAAAGCCTCCAAGAATATGGTTAATTATATCAGCATTCGGAATTATTTCGATATTTGTTAATACATTGAAAGCATAACCGGCAGCAAATCCGAAAGGAATTAGCCAGTAAGTAAGACGTTGCGTATTCTTTTTCGCTTCCTCATTCGGATCAATTAGTCCATATTCATCTGCACTTTTGTAACCATTACCCAAAATACTAATTTGTTCGGTGGGTAAACCTGATTTTTCCAGAGCAGTATAAGCTGCTTCAGCTTGTATTCGGTTTGGGTAAACTGCAATCAGATATTTCATCTAAATAATTTCAAAATTAATTGTCAATTCCTCAAAATTGCTTTCAACAATCCTTAGAATTCAGTCTTTTTTATCTCGCCATGTAACAGAAATGACGATAATTAAGATTTTTTGTATTAGCTCAACAAAAAATCTCAATTAATGCTTGGTCAATTCCACCTGATAACCCACTTACTCGCATGCTCTAATATATACTTGATAAAATATATCTGTAAGTACAACGGACTACTATAACTAAAACTTAAATTTAGACAATAATCTATATAATTTATACTTCAATAGTTATTACTTTTAGGAATGGTCGCAACTGGCATATTTTCCTTGTAGGGGAGGCAAAAAGTGGTGAAGCAGCGCGCGCGGTCTTGGGGAGCCACTGCGTTGCCGAGGTCCCCTCGGTTGTAGCAAGTGAAGCAGCGCGGTCTTGGGGGTCTCCCCCATGAGCGACTGCTGTTCACGAAGTGTGCGCGAAGCGCATACCCGAAGGGTGGCGTGGTTTCCCCCACTCGAAGCAGCTGTTACTCTGACGAGTCACAACGCGTACGCAGAGCGTCTCC
>JBHJJJ010000194.1:0-13185 GCA_050042755.1 Rivularia sp. (in: cyanobacteria) | reverse complement strand
ATAAAGACGGCCTCAAACCCTTATTTTTGATTACTTTCGCTTTTTTCAGCAAGCCCTAAATAGAGATTCATACTAGTACGGCTGGGCGTTCGTCAAAAGTCTGGCATTCAAAAGTCAAAAGTATTATATGATAAGGGTTTCAACAGTCTGAAATGGGTACGCCCTTTACGCCGCACTGTACTAGTAGTCTGACAAGTCAACTATGCGGGGTGTATCGTAAAAACAAAAAGTTTTTTCTCCCCCCTCTTCCCCCTCTTCCCCTCTCCTCCTGCTTGTCTTCACCCGACAATTTTAGCTTGCTCCCGTACTCGAAGTGCACAAGCCAGCATATTGTTGGAGACGAATTTTTCCGGTTTCTAATGAAGCAGGGCAAATTCTTAATGGCTTTGATTCTTCCAACTCTGGCAGCTTACTTCACCAACTTAATTTTGGTAGCGCCACAATAGCCCCTCACTTCACTTCAATTTGCGAGCAGGCTTATTTCCAAGGCGATACTAGATACACTATGAGTCTGAATTCTACGCAAAAATAACGGGTTACAATTTCAGTTCTATTTTCTTAGGGAAATTTTAAAACCTCCTCCAAAAAGAAAGATAGTGAGTGCTTACATTTAGATTACACAACAATTTGTATATTTTTTAATTTTAAATTATCTTTGATTACGAGATTTATATATTCTTAATTTGATAAAAAGAGTGATTATTAGATATTTTTTGGCAATAAACTCTATTTTTATACTTATTGCTTCAGTATTATTCCAAATAATTCATAAATTGCTGCCAAGCTTGCCATAATTGTATTGAGAAAAGTATATCTGCTTGATAATACACGAATCAAAAACACACTATATAGATAATCATCTAAATAATTTTATGGACTTGAGCATTGCTTTACATGAAGTGCCAACTATTAGAAAATTATATCCAATACATATATTTACAAAAGTATTTTGTGCTTATAAATACATTTATATTACGTAAATAGGTGACTTAAAAAAATTAGATAAAAGTAGCATAAAGCACAATTCATCGTTCCAAATAATATTATGTATATTTAAGTACATAAAGAACATTGCCTTTGTTATTATTTAACATTGTTTTAATGTTTTGATTTATGTTTTTTATAAGTATAACTATCCATTTTTATGTATTAATTTAAACAAAATACTTATAAATTGATAACATGCATGGTTGCAAAATAAGTAATAAATATTACGCTTAAACGAGTAATATATAATATTTTTTACTTAATAAAAGGGAATAATAGATTTATACGTATAGCGTTTCTATCATCACATGCATGCATATTATTACTGAAATAAAACGAGTAAAATCAATAGCTTATATGTAAAAAAATGTCACATATTAAATTAAAATAAAAATCACATAAACATTTACAAAGATTTTGGTCTTAAGGTTTAAGGCTGTATGAAGCAGCAAGCCAATATCAATTACATCTCTTAACCAACAAACTATGAACCTCGTAACAGAACAACGCATTGCCTTAATTTCTGTCCATGGCGATCCAGCAATTGAAATAGGTAAAGAAGAAGCTGGAGGGCAAAACGTTTACGTTCGTCATGTAGGGGAAGCATTAGCTTCTCTTGGATGGCAAGTTGATATGTTCACCCGCAAAGTGAGCGTAGAGCAGGAAGATATTGTTTGGCATTCTCCCAATTGTCGAACTATTCGATTGAAGGCTGGTAATGTTGATTTTGTGCCACGAGACAATATTTTTGGACATCTACCAGAGTTTGTAGACAATTTTCTCCAATTTCAAGAAGAGAACGGAATTATATATTCTTTAATTCATACCAATTACTGGCTTTCTAGCTGGGTTGGTATGCAGTTAAAACAGAAACAAGGTTCTCAGATCGTACATACATATCATTCTTTAGGAGCAGTCAAGTACAACACAGTGAAAACTGTTCCTTTAATAGCCAGTACCCGCTTAGGAATAGAAAAACAGGTATTAGAAACGGCACAAAGAATTGTTGCGACTTCCCCGCAAGAACAACAACATATGCGTACCTTTGTTTCCACAAAAGGAGATATTGATATAATTCCTTGCGGTACTGATATTGAACGCTTTGGTCATATTGACCGAAAAAGTGCCAGAGCCAAACTGGGAATTAATCCACAGACTAAACTTGTGATGTATGTAGGACGTTTCGATCCACGCAAAGGGATTGAAACCTTAGTGCGTGCCGTGCGAGAATCTGAATTATTTGGTTCGGAAGACTTTAAATTAATTATTTGTGGTGGCAGTCGCCCAGGGAGAAGCGACGGTAACGAGCGCGATCGCATTGAGAGAATTGTTGGCGAATTGGGAATGAGTCAAATGACAGAATTTCCCGGTCGTGTCAGTCAAGAAGATTTACCATCTTATTATGCAGCGGCTGATGTTTGTGTTGTTCCCAGTCATTACGAACCTTTTGGATTGGTAGCAGTAGAAGCAATGGCGAGTTTTACGCCAGTAATTGCTTCTGATGTGGGTGGACTTCAGTTTACTGTTGTGAATGAAGAAACTGGTTTGTTAGCGCCACCGCAAGATGTTCCTGCTTTTGCGTCGGCGATCGACCGAATTTTACTTGATGCGGTTTGGGGTGAAAAATTAGGACAAGCTGCAAGAAAGCGGGTTGAAAATAAATTTAGTTGGGATGGGGTTGCAATGCAGTTGAGCGAACTCTACAACAATTTATTAGAGCCATCTGTAGCACAACCTATAGCAGTAAGTAGTTGATAGAAGAATGAATAATGGGGAATCGGCGATTGCATAGTTTTTGAATTGGTTGTTATTTCCGATTGCCCGTTATGTCATAGTGATAAGTTAGGAGTTAGGAGTTAGGAGTAATAAGTAATTGGTAATAGGTAATAAGCAAATCTTTAAACTTCAATATGATGAGTATTCAAAAACATCTTATTTGTGATTAATTATTGATATGTTTTCGGTTTGCTTTGGGATTATGCTCTTGGTGCGTGACACGACAAATTTTGTAGTCAGGTTGAATATTTCTTGAAGCGTCACACACTCTACGATCTATCAAACCGTCACTCCTTCCAATTCTTCATCTGCCAATTCATACAACTCTCGTAACTTCTGCAACTTATCTTCACTCGCATCCCAAAAACCTCTTCCATGGGCTTCTAACATCCTTCCCACAATATTTTTAAAGGCTTCCGGATTGGCTTTTCTCAATTTTTCCGCCATTTCAGCATCCAAAGCGTAAGTATCTGCTGCTTGTTCGTATACCCAATCATCAGTAAAATCCGCAGTACCACCCCAACCAATCAAAGCTGTCATTCGTTGGGATACTTCAAAGGCACCACCGCTACCTTGATCCACCATCGCTTCTGCCCATTTGGGGTTTAGCAGCTTAGTACGATATTCCATTCGTAATAAATCATCCAAGTCACGGGGGGTAGTATCCTTAGAAAAACTTTCCACAAAGCTAGCTGTTACCTTCTTCCCACCTTGTTTTTCCGCAGCTTTTTTCAAACCACCAGTATTGCCGTAATATTCTTGAATATCAGTTAAACCGTATTCCACCGAATCAATTTCTTGGACAATCCGACTGGTACTTCCTAACAGTTGATTTAAGACTTCTGGGCGTGCTTGCCCCTTATCTTCTCTGCCATAACTAAACACATTGCGACTTTGCCAAGTATTCGCCAACTCGTCGCTAGATTCCCAATTACCGTCAACTACTTGATCGTTTACTAGGGAACCAAAATCACCAGCAGGATTAGAAAATAACCTTGCTGAAGTATTCTCAACTCCTTTTTCCTTCAATTCTAAAGCGTGTTTGCGAATAAAATTTTTATCCAAAGGTTCATCCAAGTCGGCAGCACGTTGAAATAGATCGTCTAATAACTCAATAATATTCACAAAACTATCGCGGAAAATCCCCGAAAGATTACCCAAAATATCAATACGGGGATGTCCAACTTCTGCCAAAGGTTTTAATTCATAACGAACAATTCTTCCGGTACCTTCCTTTACAGGCTCCGCACCTACTAACTCCAACAAAATACCCAAAGACTCACCCTTAGTCTTAATTGCATCCAAACCCCACAACATTACTGCTACCGTCTCCGGATAATTGTCATTTTCTTGTAAATGCTGTTGAATAATCTTCCTTGCTTCTTCCCTTCCCCTTTCATACGCCGCTGGAGAAGGCATTCTATAGGGATCTAAAGCATGAATATTTCTTCCCGTCGGTAAAACACCAGTACCATCTCGTAACAAATCTCCTCCCGGCGCAGGTGGAATATACTCCCCATTCAAACCCCGCAACAGATTTCTTAACTCATCTGTACTCTGCTCTAATAAAACTCTAATACTCTCCTCAACTTCAAGGTTTTTTTCTTCTTCTTCAAAATAAGCATCTAAATAAGACTTCATCTCCTCCTGAGTCGGCGCTTCCCCCAAAATATGCAACCCAGAAGAAAACAAGCGATTTTCCAAAATTTGCAAATACTCGTACAAATCTACTAGGTAATTATTAAAAGTGCGATCGCTAAACATCCGCATATTTTCAGGAGTAAACTCAATTCCCAGCTTCTTCGCTTCCTCAAACGGACAATCGGTATCCAAACCACTATCAATAATCTTTTTACAAATCCCTTCCTTGAGTGCATAATTCTTTTGTGGATCTTCCCGATATTCCGAGATTAAATCCCGCAGCGCCATCAACTCCTTAAATAAACCCGCACGCCCGTAGGGAGGTACATTGTGAGAAATCAACACCCCATAACCGCGACGCTTGGCTAAAATTGACTCCGAAGGATTATTTGCGGCATATATATATAGATTGGGTAAATCTCCCAGTAAAATATCAGACCAAGAATAACCAGTATTTCCCAAAGGAGATCCGGGTAACCATTCCACAGTGCCGTGCATTCCAAAATGAACGATCGCATCGGCAGCAAAATCATTTTGTAACCACTTATAATAAGCAGCATATTGGGGATGCGGCGTTAAATCTCGTTCAAACATTAACCGCATCGGATCGCCTTGAATTCCTAATGGCGGTTGAACTCCTATCCAAACATTACCAAGTTTAATACCGCCAATATGAAACTCATCACCATAAGTTTTGATACCAGAACCCGTAAGAGATTTCCACTGCTTTTCAACGCGAGTTGTTTGGAGATATCCCAACCATTTTTCTAAAGTTTTGACTTTTACAGTGTTTTGAGACGTTGAATTTTTCAGATTTTCAGAATTTTGAGACGTTAAATTTCCAGAATTTTGAGACGTTAAGTTTAACGTCTCTACATTATTTTCGGAGTAGGATTCATCAGCTTCCTTCACCAAACGAATCAATTCTTCCCCATCTTCTGGTAATTCCCCAACGTTGTATCCTTGTTCTTTCAAACCATGGAGGAATTTAAGCAAACTGCGCGGTACATTTAATAAAGCAGCCGTACCCGTTGCACCATATCCTGGTGGGAAACCGTAGAGAATAACAGCAATTTTTCGTTCAGAGGCAGGTTTTTGTCGGAGATTTCCCCAACTTTTTACCCTACCAATTAATCTTTGTCCCCTTTCCGGAACTAAATAAATATCTTCTCCCACCAAACCACCGAGGGCAACCGTGTCAATGGCTCCATCTAATTCCGGTAGAGCATATAAAACAACACTTTGTAAACCGCCAACACCTTGACGAGTCCATGAATGAATATCTTGAATTAACAGAGGTGCGGCGACAATATAAGGTACATTTTTTGCAGCAAGAATGCCTTTAGCAATATCAACTTGTCTACCTGCTTCCATAGAACCCGCTGGTCCTCCTACCAAAGGAAATCCAATGGTAGAAATAATTGTATCAACTTTCGCAGCTTCCGGGGAAAGAGAAAGAGTTATCTTGTTACCTTGTTGCCGTTGTTGAGTTTCGTAATCTGTTGTCATCCAGTCACGTACGGCGACATGTCCTTCGACACCATTGATGAAGATGGGTAAAGGTATTAAACCAGCTGATTCAAAACGTTTAATTAATTGAGGAATATATGGTTGTTTAGTGATGACGTGTTTTCTGTATAGGAGAATTCCGATTACTGGATTTTGGGAAGAGGGGGGAGAGGGGGGAGAGGGGGTAGATGGGGAAGAATTTTTATTTATTCTTTTTTTGTACCATTCTAAATATGCTTTTGGTGATTCAAAATAACCGTCATAATCGGGATGAAGCAATCCCATATTCGGCGTTTCTACAGGTGGGGGAATATCGCCGACTTTTAAATCTAAATATTGTTCTGCTAACGTCCAAAATAATGAAGCGACGTTTTCAGTACCGCCAGCATTCCAGTAACCGTAAATAATTAACCAGTTGCGTAAATCTTGTACTTTCTGTACCGGTACAAATTTTAATAGTTTGGGACCAACTTTTAAAAAACTAATATAACCAGCAAGTTTATCTTCTTCTCTTCCGTTGCTGAACTTATCCAGAATAAATTTTACTGGTTTAGGCATTCCCTTGGGTTTGTCGCCAATCGCAAACGCGCCGATTTTGTTGCAACTCATCAACTCCAAAGCTGACTCGAACACCAAGCGGATAGGGATATTGTTGACTCGTTCCCTTAACCACAAAACTTGATCGTAGTCGAATAGCAAGCTACCGAAAAACACGTCAGCATCTTGAAGTGCAGTTTCTACCTCGGCACGTTTGCTGTTGATATCGCGATCGCTAAATACCCGAATATCTAAGTCCGATACTCGCGATACAGCCATATCCGCTGCTTTGCGGTACAAACCAGCATTGAAAGATTCAAACCCTGCAATCAAGACGATGCGCTTCATTTCCCAAAACCACAAAATTCTTTATTTTATCACTTTAGCGAAGTTAGAGACTTAAAAAACCCAGCTTGATAATAAGGATAGGACGGCCCGCAACTGGCCGCCTTTTCTTGTAGGGGAGGCAAAATTCGGTGTAGATTTACGAACCGAATTATTGCCGTTGCTTGTACACTGACTGATTTTTAAGGGAGTAATAAGGCAATCAGTGTACGGCACCAACCAGGGTTTTGTGACAATTGCGTAAGTCCTGACTGTAGTTCATTTAGTATTTTCTTGCTTTATAATTTAAATAGAGTATCCAGATTGATAATGACATATTTGCACAAAGAACACTTTTCGATAAGAACATATCTTTAACAAGACTCAATCTATCTTCATTTAACTTTTGGATTTTTTTCTTGTGAGAAATTGGTAAATTATTACTTTGGTACAAGAAAATATCATAGTCCTTCATTTCCATATATAATCTGTATTCTCTTAATTCCAAATTGATTAGAGTAAATAAGGAGAAGGTTACGTTAAATATATTTACTAAAATAAAAAACTCTTTTAAAATAATCATATTTATTCCTTGTTTTGTATTATATATTGATTAGTTAGGATTATTTAAATCTTATCAGGACTTACGCAACTGGCACAAGCAATGGTGCCAGTTGCGTAAGTCCTGAATTAATATTCATAATTACATTTAGGTAAAAAAGAAGCATAAATTTAATACGTAAAAATCCAATAATAATAAAAAATCATATACAAGTGACTTTGATGTGATGTAATTATCTTGACAGTTGGTATATTCAATGTTTAAAAAATAAATTATTGAATATATGAGGTAAATATATGAGATTTGGAATTGATATTGGACATAATTCTCTTCCCGACACAGGAGTAAAAGGAATAAAATATGAAGATAATTTAACTTTAGATGTCGGTAATAGAGTTATAGGTAAATTAAAAGATTTGGGATATCAAGTTATAGATTGTAAACCCAAAAAATCTAGTAGTATTGGGGATTCCTTACGAAGAAGATGCGAAGCCGCAAATGCAAATAAAGTAGATATTTTTGTTTCCATACATTTTAATGCTCTAAATAGGTTTGCTAATGGTACAGAAATATTTGCTATTAGCGATACGGGTAAAAAAATTGCTAAACCAGTACTAGATGAAATTCTGAAAATGGGATTTTTTAATAGAGGTATCAAGAATGGTTCCCATTTATTCGTTTTAAAGAATACAAATATGCCTGCAATTTTAATAGAATGTTGCTTTATTGATTCAGTAAAAGATATGAAATTGTTTAATTCAGAAGCAATGGCAAATGCTATTGTTAGAGGATTAACGAGTAAATTAGGAGTCACGAGTATTATCTCCATACCCGATGAATCATTAAATCCTGATGTATCTATACTAAGATTGCAAAAAGCTTTAAATCGTCTGAGAATAACAGATTCTAGCGGTAGACTTTTAGATGAAGATAATATAATCAGTTCTGCGACTGAATCTGCGATCGAGAAATTTCAAGAAATTATTGATATTCAAAAAACAGGAATTGCTGGTAACACAACATGGGGTGCAATTAATCAAGTTTTAGCAAAACCAGTAATTAGAAAAAGTCATGCCGGTGGAATCGTGATGAAATATTTACAATACCGTGTAGGTGCTGAAGCTGACGGTATATATGACTCCGTGACAGAAGCTGCGATTCAGAAATTTCAGCAAGAAAATGGTTTGTATGCCGATGGAATTGTCGGGAACTTGACTTGGCGTAAATTGATTGGGTAATTAGTTGTTCTCACAATTTAAGAAATCAGAATAACCACTATGAGCAAGCGTATCAGATCTAAAATATCTTGAATTTAACAAAACTATGGGTTAAGACTTGATTAATAGCAGTTCTACCTACAATGAATTACGTAATATTGTTTATGGTGCAATCGCCCATGCTATGAATGAGAGATTTTTTCCAATGGGAATTAATATCGCTTCAAAAATTTTGCGAGTACTGCAATTTTTGAAAATACTTATCTTCTTACCTATTATTATCTTATAATGAGATAATTTTTTTGTTTTTTTCGTTCAAAAAAATTACAAAAATTGAGGATTGTTCTGCCTTCGTTGTAGACTCAGCAGTAGAATAGTTTTTGAACATTCTACGGTCAACTTATAAATACCTCTATGGACGAAGAAACAATTATCAAAAATATCGAAAATATCGACTGGAATCAGCTTTCATTAGAGCAGTTAAAATTACTTCGATCTAAAATAAGCAAAACAATTGATATCAAGAGACAAGACTTATACTTGACCAAATCTACTGGTAAGATGAGCCAAACTCATGAGTATAAGGCAAGTTTAGGCAAAGTCTCTCCCAGTCGTCTACGTAGTTCACTATCTGAATATAATAAGTGTGTGTTTGGAATAAGTCTTGGAAGCAAAAATTTCGTAGATAGTAAGCGTATAGAAGCCTGTATAAAATGGATTAGCGAAAACTTTCAGTCTTGCCTAGTGCTAGTTGCGGATAGTGTATACCGATTGACAATCGAGGTTAGACAAGGAATTAAAGGGGATGAAGCAAAGCTCTTAGCAATTCGTACAGGAGAGGAGTTTGTCAATAAAAACAATTTTCTGTTTGACAAATACTGTGGAAGTTGTGAATTTGAATTTAAAATGGCTTCCCAAATTGAGAAGGAATCAGAATTTGAGATTTATTACCAGGAACTCCAGTGTCTTTATCAAAAAGACCAATCCTTTCAAAAGATTATAAACTCGTTTGCCGAAATATATCTCAATCGGGGTGAACAGGTGAAAGAAGAAAATAAACAGATAGAAGATTCTCTCCAGAAAAAAATGTACCTGAGTACAACCTATATTCTTGAAGAGTCCGCTTTAAACGCTTGTCTTGTCAAACAAGGATGGTCAGTTTTTGTTTATCCAGGTTCAATCAAAACCTTTGAAGAAATTTCGGAGGGTTTACACCCACAAGTACCTGAACCTCTCAAGCAGATGGTCTGGGTAAGCTTGCGTCTTAAACAGAGTTATAAAGCTGGTCATTCCTCAGTAACGGAAACTAAAAATAATCATTATTGACTCAATAATTAAAAAAAATTGAATCCTCTAAATATATTATTTACTTTGTAGTAAAATTTACACTGAGAATTAGAGGTAACAACTATGACTGTTGCAACCACTTTAACAGGGACATCATATGCCAAGAAAAGATACAACGTCACTGCACCTGTGAGCGTTGATGTGGCAAAGAATTATGTCAGAGCAATAGTGGCGATCGCCAGTGCAGATGGTGAATTAGCACAAAAAGAATTAGATTGGTTTGTTGAAGAACAACAGATGCTGGGAGCACCATCAGATTTTATAGAAGAAAATATTATAAAATTTGATGGCAAAAATGCCAATATTGAAGAACTATTGGGTGGCATTCATTATGATTTTTCACTAAATTTTCGCCGTTGTATGCTATATCAAGCCATCAAAATGAGCCGTGCTGATGGAGTATATCACGATAAAGAAAAAGCAGCCGTTGCACGAGCAGCTCAAATTTTAGGAGTTGAACGTAGTGTAGTTGCTAGTCTTGAGTCTTTGGTAGAAATAGAAGAGTCAGCAGATAAGTTAAGACTAGCGATATTTGAAACTGACGTTTAAGAATTTAATTGATGAATTATTATTTTTCTAGTTAATTTTTCGGCGTTGTAGAAGTATGGAATATTCAATCGCTTTGATCGCCAATTAATCTCGCATTTATACAACGCCGATTTTTTTCACATTCACCCATCCTACAATCAAAAATCTACCAGAATCGCCCACAGACTGAAGCCTGGGGCTATACTTACAAAGCCTGCCTGTGCAGGCTAAATTAGGCGCATCTTCATAAAGAAATGGTATAAGTACCAAAATAAAAAATGGTATAAAATAAACATTGTATCATGGTATTTGACTATTCCGTATGTACAATGTTGTAATAAAAAGTTTTTTAAATGCAAAGAATATCAAATATGAAATTGTAAAACTTCCGCTAGTTTATTCAGATTACGAAATCGAAATAGCTGCTAATGCATACAATAGGTCGTTTAGATAAGAAGCAATGGGAATATCAAATAGATAAATCCAATCAATATTTTTTGGAGGAATTTGCAATTTTTGCATGTCTAGTAAAAAGAAATATTCCAGTTATGATTTATCCAGGTTCTTTCAGCACTTTGACAGAAATTACAGATGGTAAGCATCCAAATGTATTGCAGGAGTTGAAAGAACTAACGGTTGTGTCACTTCAATTGAAAAAGAGATGAAAGAAGTAAGTCTGAATTATCTGAACTTATAGGAAAATAAAGAATTATCAAGATAATTTCCAAAATCAATATTCAACTTTTGATGAGTTGCACCATTCCTCCTATCAATCAACAACTAACCCCTAAATTTATTTTGCTCGTGTACATGGTAATTATGTCCCGCTAAAGCCAAAGCTAAGAAACCCCATAACACCATACCAGCAACACCTAACATTCCACTATTACCTGCTAAAGTCGATATCATTGCGATACCAATACCTCGCGATGCGGCCATAAAAGAGTCGAAACGAGATTCGGTAAATTGAAGCACTTGAGAAACTAACAGCATCATTCCACCCAGATAAAATACTGCCCCAAACCAACCTAATGTAAAAAAGATATCGAGTAATCCGCTGTCAATTACAATTGGTTCTAAAACACCTTTTTCATTAACAACAAAAGTATTACCTACTCCATTACCTAAACCATTGGTAATAGCTTTATTCAAACCTTCTTCATAAATTTTTTGTCGAACTTGAGCGCTATCGTCATCTTCTAAATTAGAAAAAGTTTCAAATCGTCCTGTAATTGTTTCCGAAAATGGCTCAATTGTTGTCAAAGGTACAACGCAAAGTACCATTAATAAAATAACAGTAATCAAACGTATTTGAGAGGCTGATTTTAGGGAACCAAATAAAGTTACTAATCCTACTAACCAAGCACCCCACAAAGTACGTACTGATGTTAACAAAAACGACAAATAACCCCCAGCTGTTGCAGGAATATTCAAATAGTGTTGATGAGTGAGTAGCAGTAATAAACCAGCCATCATTACACCCGAAAAAGGCGCAGGAGAAGCCATTGTACTCCATACCCTCAGTCCCAAAGGTTCTGGATCGCCCATACTTTTAAGCTCAGTTTCTACGAGCCAAAACACATCCCATTCTGGTGCTACTATAAACTGCCAAACACCATAAGCCCCCATTACTAATACACCCCAAATAAAGGTACGCTGAATTACCTGGCGATATTGGGGATATTCTCGCCATTTGATAAATAAGTAGAAAGCAAAAACAATGGGGGGTAACCAGTCAAAAACCCCCCGAGCCGCAGTGAATGGTGAAGTTTTAATTAGTCCGATAAGTGCGCCGTAAAAAACTCCTAAAAACGCCATCACAAAAGGTAAACCACCCTGGCGTAAGGACTTAGGAAAATATATTAAAAAGGTATGTAAAGTTAATAAAGTTATTAAGTATTGCGATACAAGCATCAAACGGCTGGGATCAAAACCGCTTCTGAAATCAACTATACGAGTAATTAATGGTGTAACGAACCATATCCACCATGTGAAACCGATATAGAGGATGGGATATCGCAGATAAAGAAAAAGAGCCACCGCAAAAGAAACGACTATATATCCATTACGGAGAATAGCTGTAGCGCCAGACAAAATACATACTGCTGTAAAAAATACGACGACAAGTATTGCTGTCCAACCCAAAGGTAGTTCTAAGCTAAAAGAAAATCCTTTATTAGGAGTGTTTTCGGGAGTGGTTTGTATATGGTTCACTGCTATATCTCCACAATGGAATAATTAAAAAAGTTAGAAGTTAGGAGATAGAAGTTAGGAGTTAGGAGTTAGGATTTAGGAGTTAGGAGTTGGGAGTTAGGAGTTGGGAGTTAGGAGTTAGGAGTTAGGAGTTAACTGCTCACTGTTAACTGTTCACTGTTCACTGTTAACTGTTCACTGTTAACCAAGTTTGTAAACCCTGCCAGCGCCCGTGCCAAGAAGCTAATAACTTTCTACCTGCTAACAATCCTTCAGAAGGAAGAAATCGTATCCATTGAATAAAACCCATCGCTTCCCGGGTTCCTACTGTTATTGCCCAGAACAAAAATGCTAATTTTTGAAATGGCGAAAAGTATTCTAATAAAGCTAAAGTTTCGTTAAGTACGGCGTTAGCAAAGGCAATTTTATTAAAACTACGACGTTGATCTTCATCAAATCGCTTTGCTGGATAATGATTAACTGCTATTTGAGGATCGTAAATTAACTTCCAACCAGCTCTTTTTAATTTCAGAGAAAAGGCTAATTCAAAGTGAACTTGAGCGC
>JBHJJJ010000193.1:0-19555 GCA_050042755.1 Rivularia sp. (in: cyanobacteria) | reverse complement strand
GTAGGGTGTGCCACGGCTTAAATATCTTAAATTAAAGATTACAATCTCTAAAATGCCGTGACGCACCATCAGAATTTGTATCATATTTGGTGATAATTATTAGATTGAGGAATTTTAACTGGATTATGTATAAATAATGTTGAGTTAATTAGTAATTTTCGGGTGTGCCACGGCTTAAATATCTTAAATTAAAGATTACAATCTCTACAATGCCGTGACGCACCATCAGAATTTGTTTCATATTTGGTGCTCATTAAAAATTTGCGGAAATTAATCGGGTTTTTGAATAAAAAATGGTGCGTTACTTAGTAAATTGTAGGGTGTGCCACGGCTTAGATTTCTTAAATAAAAGATTACAATCTTTAAAATGCCGTGACGCACCATCAGAATTTGTATCAAGGATTTTAAAAGGTTTTTGAATAAATAATGGTGCGTTACGGCATTATCACAATATTAATCTTATTTTCAAATTATCCCGAGCCGTAACACACCCTACAAATTCAATAACGATCATTATGAAGCGAATTAAAAATTTGCGGAAATTAATCGGGTTTTTGAATAAAAAATGGTGCGTTACGGCAATATCACAATGGTAATCTTATTTTCAAATTATCCCGAGCCGCAGGGCACCCTACAAATTCAATAACGATCCTTATGGTGCTCCTTAAAAATTTGGGGGAATTAATCGGGTTTTTGAATAAAAAATGGTGCGTTACGGCATTATCACAATAGTAATCTTATTTTAAAATTATCCCGAGCCTTCCGCACACCCTACAAATTCAATAATAGACATCTCCCCATCCCCCCATCATCTTCTACCAGTTTCCAGTATTTTGCATAGAAACCCAAGGTTCCTTCGGTGGTAGCGCGTCTCCTTTTTGTAAAAGTTCAATGGATATTCCATCTGGCGATCGCACAAAAGCCATGCGCCCATCCCGTGGGGGACGGTTAATGGTGACACCGCCAGATTTTAGGCGATCGCAGCTTTCGTAAATGTCATCAACTCCATAGGCGAGGTGTCCGAAATTACGTCCACCTTGATAGTCTTCGGGGTCCCAATTATAAGTAAGTTCAACTAGGGGTGATGTTGATTCTTTTACTTTATCTAAGTCTTGGGGTGCGGCAAGAAAGACTAAGGTAAAACGCCCTTTTTCGCTTTCTTTTCTCCTAATTTCAACTAATCCCAGGCTGTTGCAATAAAAGTCTAGCGATTTCTCTAAATCCCTAACGCGAACCATTGTGTGTAAGTATTCCATGATAATTATCAATCATCAATCATCAATAATCAATTATTACTTGCTACTGGCAGCATCGGCATATATCAAATGATTGTTTTATTAGTTAGAAGAATCCCAGAAGGGGGAAATCAATAACAAGAACAAAAATTTATTTTCTCCCCCCTCTTCCCCTTCTACCCCACGCCACTTGCTACAACGCGGGGAACCCGCGCAACGCAGTGGCTCCTCTCCCCCCTCTCTACCTTTATCCGGCAATTTTTTTGAGTACTAGAACGTAAAGGTAGTTCTCAACGCACCAATAAAGACATCCTCATTATTGTCATCTTGGTTGGGAGACTGCAACCAAATAATTCCAGGAGTAATTGAGATATTGTCGTTAATTGGATATCGGTATAACGCTTCAACATGGATGGGTGTATCATTTGTAAAATCGGCTGGTCGTGGTGAAATATCCCCTGCATAGGGTTCCGCACCGGCAATAATTGCAGCTAAACTACCTTTTTTACCCAAGTCGGGAAATACTAACGCTACCGCATAATTCCAGATTTCGGCATCGTCTCCGCCGTTAAAATCTAGATCGGTGTAGCTGCCCCAACCCCGAATGCTGAATTTGGAACTGAGATCGAGTTGAGCCTGTACGCCGTAGGAATTGCTATTTATTCGTCTGTCTTGTATACCAGGAAGCAAATTATTAGCAAAATCAGTTCCTGTTCCGCCGAAGCCAAAGGTTCTTCCATCAGTTCCAGTAATTTCGGCATCACCAGGATCGTAACCGTTGACGTAGGTGAAACCTAATTTAAATCTTTTGGCTGGTTGAAAGACGATTTGTCCTAAAGCGGAATAGCTTCCGTTAAATAAGCCTGCTTTTTCGTCGGGAGATGAACCATTTTTGGATAGATAACCACCCTCAACCTTAATTAAATCCCCTAGCTTGTAGCTGAAACCAACACCAGTTGAAGAGTTCGCAATTCCCAAGCGATATATCGGATTTCGTTCGGCGAATCGCGACAGAGCACCAGTTGCACCACCACCTGTATTTAAGCCGGAGTTAAACACGTCTGCATAGAAGTGATGTCCCGCTAAACTTGCCATTGTTGTCACTTTAAGATTTTCGCCAACTGGGAAGACGTAGTGTAATCTATCTAGTACAATATCGTTGTTTTCAGGACCATCAAAAGCAAAACGACCTTCATTAGTACCGATTTCATCTGCAAATGAGTTACCGATACTTCCAGTAGTTAGACGAGTAAACAATTTATCTTTACCGGTGAAGCTAGATACTAACTGGAGGCGAATTCTCTCATTAAAGACTATTTCAGCGTCTACATCATCTCCATCTGCACCTGCAATAGTAAAGGCTACTTCACCCTGAAGTTTGGTGGTTGTAGAAAATTGATTCGCTTCGAGTTCGGCAGTACGAGCCTCTAAGGCATCAACTCTACCGCGCAGAGTTGCAAGTTCAGCAGAAAATTCTGATTGTAAACGCTGTAATGTCGCTAAATCTTCTCGAGATACTATATCAGCGGTAGCAGTAGCAATCAACTCATTAACTCTATCCAAGCAAGCATTTAAACCAGCCGCAAATTCGTAACGAGTTAAAGCACGATTACCGCGATAAGTTCCGTTGGGATAACCTGCTATGCAACCGTAGCGCTCAACTAGCGATTGTAAGGCTGCAAATGCCCAATCTGTGGGTTGAACATCGGATAATTGAGAAACTGAAGTTACCTGAGATTTTACTTGTTTTTTATCGGCTTGAGCCAGTTTTTCTACCGACAATATATTTGAGTTTTGTTGAGAATCTAGATTATTTTCTGATTTTTGAACAATTCTACTTAATTGAAAAGATGTCTGAGCAATTTGTGATGAATCTTCAGTAATTACCTCTGAATTAGGTTGTGCTGCTGTTGCTAATCCTGGCGTAAAACCTGTTCCAACAGTTGCCATTAGTAAAGTAGTACCCAATAAAACAGGACTACTTACCCATAATTTCAAGAAATTCTGCATTATTTGTTACTCCTCATCAATTAGTTCTGAAGAAATAAATCATGTAATTTTATCTTCAGAATTCAGAATTTATCTAGATAATAATACTGTAAAACCAAGTAGATTTTTTAACTGATTATGTTAAGGAATCCAAACATTTTTATTTAATTTAAAGGAATAAAAATGCTTGGGCTATGGTTTTTTATAATATGTTTTATCAAATTTATAGAAAACAGTTTTCGCTATTTTTATCTTTACCTAGATAAATTGTTACGTTCATGTGTCAAAAGATACTCAATAATATTTATGTAGAGTTTTTCAAAATGATTATTAATTCCAAAAATTTATTCGCGATGAATCAATGTTGAAATTGAAGTAAATAGATTTTAGTAAAAGCTGTTATCCTTTAAAATTATCTTTTAGGAGAAATATATGGGATTCTATTCACAAAAAATTCTTCCTTATCTTCTCGATTGGTCGCTATCGGATTCGACATTTAGTAAATATCGCCAACAAGTTTTAGCAGAAGTGGAAGGAGAAGTTTTAGAAATTGGCTTTGGTACTGGTTTAAATCTTTCCTACTATCCAGAAGAGATTCATAAAATAATTACTATTGATAATAATCCGGGAGTTCATAAACTTGCCCAGAAACGGATTGAAACATCTTCTATTACTGTAGATCATAGAATTTTAAGCGGCGAAGATCTACCGATGGCAGAGAATACATTTGATAGTGTTGTAAGTACTTGGACTTTATGTAGTATTGAGAAAGTTGAACAAGCTGTAAAAGAGATTAATCGAGTATTAAAACCGGGAGGGAAATTCTTTTTTATCGAACATGGTTTAAGTAATGAAGCATCAATTCAAGTTTGGCAAAATCGATTAAACCCAGTACAGAAAATAATTGGTGATGGCTGTCATCTTAATCGTAATATTCGGCAGATTGTAGAACAAGAATTTAATCGAGTAAAATTGGAGGAATTCTATGTAGAAAAAACACCTAAAGTAGCAGGATATATGTATAAAGGTGTAGCAACTAAGGCAATTTGAATCATATGTTTAAGTAAGTCGGCATAAATAAACCGAAGCTTTTAAAAAATGTAAATTAATTATCCTAAAACCCTTACTCAAGCTTGCCTATTGCCTATTGCCTATTGCCTTCCCCCAACGATAATTTTCTGTACCAACCTACTTAACTGTTTGGAATAAGTCTTGGAAGCTAATTTACATTCTTGTACTTGCCTCAACGGTTTATTTATGCCTATCTACTTAGTTACCAGCTACTAATACCATTTCTTTATAAAGATGTGATTAAATCAGCCCACACACCATCTGGGCTTCGTAACTGTAGCTCCAGCCTTCGGGGCACAGAGCTATGAGCGCCCAACCTGATACAGAATTGGTATAACAGCTATTGAAGCGGAATCTCAAACATCATCTTAGGGCGACGACTCAAAGGTTGATCGCTACCTATTTTATTATTAGTAATTAAAGTGATGCTATTTGCTTGTGAAGTAATTCCACCTTGAAAAACCAGTTCTCCTTTGAAAGTTTTACCGGATTTAATCTCAAGATAAGGATTATCGGATGGTGGTTTCAAGTTATATTTATTGCCTAAATCATCTACAAGCACAACTCCTTTTCCGTGCAAATTGAGATGGATAGTGTACCGAAAACCATTGGTTACAGCAATTTCGACAATAGTATTTTTTTGAGTAAAAGAAATATTAGTCAGTCTTCCTACAGTATCGTTAGGATGTTGTACTCTAACGTTTAAAATTTTCTCTGTTAGTAGCGTATTTGTTTTTTCCGCCTCCCTTGAATTTTTACGCTTGATAGATGAAAATTCAATATCCGATGACTTTTTTACAGCATCAATATTTATCTTTTCGGTAATTATTTTTTGTACTTGTTTGTTATTAAACAAAATCAATACTATAACACAGACTATCAACAATACCGCAGATATGCTTCCCAGCAGAAATCCACTTTTATCATTATCTATATCCTTAGTATTATCTATTGGTTTGTTTTTTAAACTATTTTTATTCATACTTTGTTTCATTGCCTTAATGCTGCATAACTATAAAGTAAATGCTTTCAGTATTTACATCAGTTTGCAAGGTAACTATTTATTTTTTTTTAATAAAAATTACTGAGAGAAAAACCTATTACGCAATCTGCCGGAGAAATAAAGTGTATTTAAAAGCAATTAAGATTACTTATGTAGCCAGGAAAGGAAATAAAGGCTATACTATTTATTAGTGTGTAAGCAATTATCTTGCACAATATCGTTAGGGCGCGTAGTTCAGTGGATAGAACATCAGATTCCGGTTCTGACGGTCGGGGGTTCGAATCCCTCCGCGCTCATTTTTGTATATTTCAGGTTTTTAATTGGCTTCGCCAGTAAGTAGACAAGCAGAGCAATCTATTGTATCTGGATATTTTTTCATTGTTTTTAACATCTTCTGCTTCAGCTAGAGACTCGAGTTGTTTGGGTGGTTTATCCTCACAGATAAATAAATAGAACCAGGCGCAAACCGATTTTGTAATCTAACTCCACAGCTTCACGGCTATTCTTCTTGTGCAATCAACTTTACTTTATCTCCCACTTCCCCACCTCCCCATCCCCCTATCCCTCTATCTCTATTTCACATCAGGATGCAGAACAATTAAATGAAACTCTTGTCTAGCTTCAAGTGTCAGAAATCGTTGCTGTAAAGATTGCCATTGCCCCCATAAATCGTAACGATTTTTCTTGAGTAAAGTTGCCAGGGTAGGAAGTTGACTATTAATTTTTGAAGAAAGCATATCTTGTAACCATTCATCTAAGACTATGCTATCTTGCATCGAACCCAAAATTTCTTGGATATTTTTGACTTGTGCTAGATAATTCGCGTATCCCTCACCATATAAATCCGTAAATAGTTCTAGCTGATAGCGCAGTCTTTTAGCTTGCTTTCGTAAATCGTGCAGATTTTGAGATGAGCTTAATAATTGTTTCTCTACCTTCTTCTCATCAAAGTCTGTAGAAACAACAACTTTATTTTCTTCTACTTGAGTTCCAATTAACCAGCCAGGATGTAGCAAAAAGCAACTAACTTCAGGTAAAAGTAAATCCGGTAGGGCTTGTTTAATTGTCAAATTTGCCAATGGTTGATAACTTGGTTCTTCCAACCATTCTTTTAATTCTGTTTTCAAAGATTTGTAACGTTCGCTTTTAAACAAAGCCTTTATATCTATTGCTGCCTCCGCACGTTGTTTATTTAAAGTATCAATAACGTTATCTAAAATTGCCCTTTCTTTTTTCGGTAATTGTGGTTTATATGTAGTCTCTAAAGTTTCTTTTAAGACATCCAAATCTCTTAGAGAACCAAGACAGCGGGCAATTTTTCCGATGTTCTTATCATTCACCGATTTGGGAAAATTGACAATGGAATTAAATCTGGTTACGATAGTACGCAAACGACGCATACCTACCCGCATTTGGTGTAAAGCTTCGGCATCTTTATCATTTTTCACAGATTTTTCCCACTTCCAGGTTTTTTTGAAGTGTTTTTCAATCGCGCTATAAATGTAGTCGCTTAAAGTTTTTACTGTAGGTTTTGTAGCTAATGTCATCGCAATTCAAATTATAAGAGTAATGTTTTACTTCTAGTAGATTATTGAATCCTATCATCGGTTTAAAGTCTATCTATCAGCTTTGATATTTTGTTATATTAAGTTTTAATTGATTAATGTTGACATTTTTTATCTAAACTCAGTCTTCAGAAAGATTACTTAGTAGATTTTTTCATCATAATTTAATTTTATAGCTAATTGTAAATATAATTTTTAGCTGTATTTCAGTAATATTTATATTCCTATGTATTAAATTTTAGCTATTCAAAAAAAACGACATATAATTCAAAATATCTTTTGTTGGTATTAGTGTAAAAAATGCATCACTCACCCTTAATAAGTCAAATTTTACTCACCTTCAACGATCGTTTTGCAGAACATCATCAAGATCTTTCAGCATTATTGCTAACTTCAGAGAAGCATTTGTGGTTGGGATCGGATGAAGGTTCTACCATTGAACGTCTTTCGTTTATTGATGACAAAAATTTTGGCGAACACAAACAATTTCAGGTAGCAGATTTTTTCGATTTACCAGCTTCATCTGACGGGCACCCTGGAACCCTTGATGAAGAAATTGATATTGAAGGATTAGCTTATAGCGATTATTACTTGTGGGTGATAGGTTCTCATAGTTACAAGCGTAAGAAGCCCAAACCCGATAAATCGGATGAAAAGAACATCAAAAGGCTAGCCAAAGTAAAATCGGAGGCAAATCGTTATATTATTGGACGCATTCCTTTAGTAGACGGCGAACTAATTTCTGAATGTCCTCATCCTCAAAACCCCAAGGTACAGTTAAGTGCTCGGAAGCTACAGGTAACAACGAACGGAAACCTATTGATGGAAGCTTTAGCAAATGACTCACATTTGGGATTTTTTGTCAAAGCAGAAATTCCGGGTAAAGACAATGGATTTGATATTGAAGGGATAGATGTTTATCAAAACAGGATTTTTTTGGGTTTGCGCGGTCCAGTTTTGCGCGGTTGGGCGATAATTTTAGAAATAGAGTTGCAAGAATCAAACTGTCGGGGATTGCTTAATTTAGAAGATCTTGGAAAAAACAGCGAGAAATACAAAAAGCATTTTATCTATTTAAATGGTTTAGGAATTCGAGATTTGTGTTGGGATAATCAAGATTTATTAATTTTAGCCGGCCCCACAATGGATTTAGACGGCCCTGTAACAGTTTATCGTTTGCAAGGTGGTAGTAACCTCATGGAGAACGTGCTTAATTATCCCGAGCCAGTACTTGATATTCCTTACGGTAAAGGTAACGACCATGCAGAGGGAATTACTCTGTATAAGAGTATTTGCGGAGTGCGATCGCTATTAGTTGTTCACGATTCGCCATCCGAAAAGAGGTTACAGGGAAAAGCTAGTATAATTGCTGATGTTTTACCGTTTAGTTAAATAATCATCGCTTTTTTATAAACTTGCTGTTATTGGCTTAAGATAAATCAAAAACCGGGTTTCTCCATTGCCAAGAATAATTTAGAAGATTTCTCAACTATCAACTATCAACTGACAACTAACAACTATTAACTATCAACTATCAATCACAAATTCGTAGAAATCGCATCCACTGGGCAAGTCGGAATACACTGTTCGCAAACTATACAACGAGAACGAGTAAAGGTTAATTTAAAGCTTTGGGGATTGAGAGTAAGTGCCCCTGTAGGACAAACTCCAGTACACAATCCACAGTGAACGCAAGCTTCTTCATCAATGACAATTTCTCCCAAACTGAGGGAAACAGTGATATTTTGCTCGCGCATCCACTGTATGGCTGCATCTAACTGATCGATATCTCCAGATAGTTCCACCACAAGTTTACCAATTTGATTGGGGGCTACCTGGGCGCGGATAATATTCGCCGCAACGTTAAAATCCTTTGCCAGTATGTAGGTAATTGGAATTTGAACTGTACGCTTGGGGAATGTAAAGGTAACTCGTTTTTTCATGGTAGTAAAATCCTTGGAGAAAACTTGATTCAAAATTAAAACTACCACTACCCGAAACTATGAATGGGTAAGAAAGAAGAATGTTTTTATTTCGGTAACAGGTCTAAATTATGGAAGTAGAGGGTTAAACTGGTGGATGAAATGATTTGCTAAAACTTTATAAACCTTTGTTATGAGTACGGATTCACCCGTTAATTCCCAGGAAAAACCAGAATCCACATTTGGTGTGCGCCTCCGAAATTTTTTAATTGTGACGGTAGCTGTAGTTTTGTCGGTTGCCCTATTTTTAGGACTGCGGAGCGAAACTAACTCAGTTTCCTTAGCTGAATTAGACGAACATTCCACACCATTGGAAGTTGCTTTGAGTAATGGAAAACCATCTTTAATCGAATTTTACGCGAATTGGTGTACTGTCTGCCAGAAGATGGCACCAGATATTGCCACACTAGAAGAAGAATATGGCGATAAAATGAATTTCGTTATGCTAAATGTAGATAACAGCAAATGGCTACCAGAAATGCTGCAATATCGAGTAGATGGGATTCCGCACTTTGTGTTTTTAGATAAAAATACCGAAGTTAAAGCAGAAACCATAGGCGATCAACCCCGTACAATCATGGGAAGTAACCTAGAAGCCTTGATTGCAGATTCGTCTTTACCTTATGCTCAAGCTAATGGTAGAGTATCGCAATTTTCTACTACCGTAGCACCAACTGGTAGCAATGAAGACCCACGCAGCCACGGCAGCCAGGTGGTAGATTAAAATGCAAGCCTTGGCTTATAGAGTGGCATGTAGTTTTCTGACAAGCATTTTTTGCTTGCGTGGGTTTAAGATGGGTGAGGTTGTATTAGCTACAACATCGCTTGTAGTATTTCGTTTAACACACAATTAACCTCAACTATTCTTCCCATAGCTGGGAAATATGATGTTACAGCTTCTAATCGTTGTTATTTTTGTTATTTCAGGTTCAGCCCTCTGTTCTGGAATCGAAGCGGCTTTATTTTCAGTTTCGACGCTAAAAGTTAGACAGTTAGCGCAGTCAAAAAACCCTTCAGCAGTTGCACTGCTGGCGATTCGCGAAAACATGAATCGCCCGATTGCTACTATTGTAGTTATCAATAATATTTTCAATATTGTTGGTAGTATTCTTACTGGTAGTATTGCTAGAACAGTACTTGGAGATACTTGGTTAGGTGTATTTTCAGGAATATTGACTTTCCTGATTATCATTTTTGCAGAAATTATCCCGAAAACTATCGGCGAACGCTACGCAGAGACAATTTCTTTACTGATAGCTATTCCTATTGCTGCATTAACTTTGATATTTACACCTTTAGTGTGGGTGTTAGAAAATGTAACAGCACCTTTTACTAGAGGGAAAAAGCAGCCAACAACGAATAAAGCAGAAATTATGTTGTTGGCGGATATTGCTCATCAAGAAGGAATAATTGAACGCGATGAAGCGCAGATGATTCAACGGGTGTTTCAATTAAATGAACTGACAGCAGCAGACTTAATGACACCCCGAACAATTCTGACATATTTGCGCGGTAATTTGACTCTTGCTGAAGCTAAAGCAGATATTATTGCTTCACAGCATACGCGAATTATTGTAATTAACGAAAATATTGATGAAGTAATTGGTGTCGCATTAAAACAAAACTTATTGACAGCAATGGTAGAAGGAAGGAAAAATCAACAACTTGGAACATTAACGCGAAAAGTCGGATTTGTTCCGGAAACAATTCGCGCCGATCGATTGTTGAGAAATTTCTTGGAAGCACGGGAACATTTAGCGGTAGTAGTAGACGAATACGGTAATGTTTCTGGTGTAATTACTTTAGAAGATGTTTTGGAAGTAATAACTGGTGAGATTGTTGATGAAACCGATAAAACAATCGATTTGCAAGCAATCGCTCGAAAGAAGCGAGAAAGAATGCTGCAATCGATGCGATTTGCTTATCGATCGTTAGAAAATAAACAGTAATTATAATTATGAGATAGGAGTTAAGAGCTCGCGGAGTTAAGAGTTAGAAGTTATTTATTATAAATTTTCTTCCCACTCTCCCCCCTCTTCCCCCTCTCCCCCCTCTCCCCCTCTCTCACTATTCCCCATTCTCCATTTCATTCATTACACTTTGGATAAACAGTTTGGGGTATATCAATAGGAAAAAACTCATCCAAGTTAATAGAGGTATGGAGACTAAAATAGTTAACCAAATTTTATGGAATAATAACCAGCTTCCAGAAATTAGCGTTATACCCGTTAGTAAAATAGACCAAGGTTGACACCACCAAGGTTTATATTGCCATACGTCGATCGGTTTTTGTGGAGTCATGTGTTTTCAGAGGTAATTAGTCAAAATATTATATAGAATTTTTCTCAGAATAAATATCTCAAAATTTTTACTTATTAAAATGAATTATATGTTCTGGAGCTTCGGCAATCCAAAATAAAAGTTTCCAAAGCTATATACGGTGGAAACTGTCAAAAAGTTTTGCTCTTTAACAAATCTGTAACGAAAATAATCTCAGCAACAATTATTCTGCTAGTCTTTTCAATTCTAAAATATCTACAATAGTTGTTGCATCTTAACTATGAACGGTTTATATATCTCTATAACGGTAATGATAACTGTATTGGTGGTTGTTGTTGCTCTGTTTCTTTTAATGACAATCTACAACCAGATTCTAAATATTCTCTAACGCTCCCCGCCAAATGAAAAGCAAATAATGGTGAGACTGCATTACCGATTTGATTAAAACAACTTGTTTGATTACCTACAAATTCAAACCAATCGGGAAAACTTTGTAATCTAGCAGCTTCTTTTAGCAATAAACGTCGTCGTCTACCATCAGGAAGCTTTATTCTGTGCATATCACTCGTCGCACCAGCCAAGTTTCTACAGGTTAATGTTCTAGCTGGTTTATTTAAATGCAAGTCGCGGGGATTTTTACAAGCCGATGCTTTTTCATATTTTGCAATATATTCATCCATACTAGCAGTGAGAAATTTGGATTCTGGAGGTGCACAAAATGCTAGTTCTCCTAATGCTTCTCCTGCCGTAATTCTTTTTTCTAATATATCAGGAAATTTAAATTTTCCTTGATGACCAATTACTATTAAACGTTCGCGATTCTGAGGAACACCAAAGTTAACTACATTTAATAATTTATATTCAACTATATAGCCTAAATTTTGCAGCGCTTTAATTATTTCATCAAAATACCATTTATTTTTATAAAGCAAACCCCGGACATTTTCAAATAACCAAATTTGAGGCTGTAGCTTTTTTACTGCATTAATAAATATTGGAAATCCGTTACGCGAGTCTTCCAAACCTTTTTGTTTTCCTCCTACGCTAAAAGGCTGGCAAGGTACTCCACCTATTAGCACGTCACATGATGGTAATGATGTTTGATTTGTCAGGACAATTCGAGTACATTCTCCTTTTAAATTTTTTTTATATGTAGCGCAAGAATCATCATCCATTTCAAAACCACGTGTCGCAAATCCTTGTGCCTCAAATCCCAGAGATAAACCACCACAACCTGCGAATAAGTCTAAAACTAAAGGACTTTGATATTTTGCCGGCTTCAAAAGATGGTTTACTTTATTTATGTAGTTCATCATCAAAGTCAGTAACTCCCGTTTAAATAAAGTGCCACCCTAAGTATAAGTCAAGAGGCTAAGAGTGAAAAATATTACTCATTTTTTAATTTACTAGTTGAAAAAAATTTTTTATTTTCCTTACTGTTCTCTGATAAAATTATTCTTATAAAGTATTTTTTATAATGGAAATCTGTGCCTGCTTAAAAATTTGACTTATATTCCCATTATGAAAAAATCCTTATCCTTAATATCCTCATTGTCTCACAGTTGGGGCATTTTTTTTCGCCACGACAAAATTAATAAAACTTGATTGTGAGTAAGGTATTGTTAGGGGAGTAGGTTAGATATTCGATCAAAGCAAGGATAAGATCGGTCATACGCTTTGCATCAACAAAAAGGGGCGATCGCTAAAATCTTAAAAATATATCGAAAAAATTTTTTCTTTTGGTAACCCTTCTGGGATAAAATTATTCTTATAAGGTCTTTTTTATAATGGAAATCTGTGCCTGCTTAAAAATTTTACAAATATTCCCATTATGAAAAAATCCTTATCCTTAATATTCTCATTGTCTCACAGTTGGGGCATTTTTTTTCGCCACGACAAAATTAATAAAACTTGATTGTGAGTAAGGTATTGTTAGGGGAGTAGGTTAGATATTCGATCAAAGCAAGGATAAAATCGGTCATACGCTTTGCATCAACAAAAAGGGGCGATCGCTAAAATCTTAAAAATATAGGGTGAGCTATTAGCCCACCCCACAATAGTTTTGTTTAATTTCAAATATATTCTCTAGCTTTCCACAACTTCCCTAACTAATTGTGCTAATTTATCAGCACTTTCAGGAACTGCTACAGTCTTGGCTTTTTCGCTCATTTTCTGCAACTCTTCGGGAGACTGCAACAATTTCAAGACCTGACTTTGCAGAATTTCTGCGGTTAATTCTTTCTGTTGAAATAATATTCCCGCTCCCACAGTCGTATACACTTGAGCGTTGTAGGTTTGATGGTCTTCTGCTGCATAAGGATAAGGAATTAAAATTGCAGGAGTACCACATACAGCTAATTCGGTGACACTACCAGCACCCGAACGACTTATGGCTAAATTTGCTCGTTGTAACAGCGCTGCCATGTTATTGTAAAATCGCATCGAAATATACTGGGGATGCTTGAGACTATCCGCTTCTGGGTCTTTGTCCCCTGTTAAATGTACTACATAAGCACCAGCCTCAAACCATGCTGAGGCACTCTCACGTACTAATTTATTTACAGAAACAGCCCCTTGACTACCGCCAAAAACTACAATTACAGGTACATCTTGAGGAATTGGTAAATCCAACGATGCTTCAATTCCGGGTTCTAGAAATGTAGACCGTACAGGAGTACTAGTATATATAGTTTTATCCTTTGGCAAATATTTTTTAGCAGCTTCAAATCCAACCGCTACCGCATTACACCAAGGACCAAAAAAACGAGTTACTTTACCGGGTAAAGCGTTAGATTCGTGAAGAATCACGGGTAAACCCAAAGAACAAGCAGCAATTACAGCAGGGCCAGAAATATAGCCACCTGTTGTGAAAACTCCCTCAAATTTACCTTTTTTTAAGATTTTTCTAACTTGTAAAATCGAACCAACCAGTTTACTCAAGGTGAGTAGTGAAGAAATACCAAAACCTTTTTGGAACCCTTCAACCCCAATAGTATTCAATTTATACTGTTTGGGAACCAGCTGAGTTTCTAACCTATTAGGTACACCCAGCCATTCAATTTGATAATCTGGCAATTTTTCCGCCAGTGCGATCGCCGGAAATAGATGTCCGCCAGTTCCGCTGGCTGCTATAAGTAATCGTATAGGAGCGTGAGCCATTAACCCTTTACCCTGTTAGCGCCTAGCTTGAATTAAGAATAAAACAATTTCCTGCTTTTTCGTATACTCATCCGGAATTTCACCTCTAAAGGAAAGTTCTAGTATGAGTTATACATCAAAACAGCGAATAAGTACTGTAGTTGAATTACCTACTTCCTTATTACCAATGCCTAACTTTAATACCTTAATACCAGGACGAAAATCAAGACTTGCTAGTAGCCGTTGGGCAATTTTATTTATCCTGACGCTTGGTTTATCTAGTGGTTGGAAATCCGCTCAAGCAAATGTACCAGAAAATGCGCCACCTCAAGTCAAAACTCTATTAACACAAATAGATGCATCTGCAAACCGCGCTGATGTCAAGGGTGTAATGAATTTTTACAGCCCCCGTTTTGTTCACGGAGACGGGCTAAACCGTTCGAGTATGGAAAAAGCTTTAACTTCTTTGTGGAAGCGTTATCCACGTTTGAGATACAATACCAAATTGCAATCTTGGAAAACCCAAGGTAATAGTATTATTGCTGAAACGGTAACAAATATAGTTGGTTTCCCTTCTGCGAACAATAATAAGTTAGGCATGAATGCCACCATTAAATCACGTCAGCGCATCGTTAATGGTAAAATTATTCGTCAAGATATTTTATCGGAACGGACTCAACTTAGTTCTGGTATTAATCCCCCCAAAGTAGATATTAATTTACCCGACCAATTAAAAGCCGGACAGCGGTATTATTTTGATGCGATTGTCAACGAGCCTCTAGGTGATGATTTCCTCTTGGGTGCGGCGCTAGATGAAGCCGTAAAACCAGGGAAATATCTCAAACCTACACCTGTAAACTTGGAATTACTTTCCGCTGGTGGAATATTTAAAGTTGGAAGGGCACCAACAAGCCCCGGTAATCAATGGATTTCCGCAGTACTAGTACGAGGAAATGGTATGACTATGATTACTCAACGCGTCCGAGTAGTGGGAAGATAGAAATTAGCTCACGGAGTTAGTTGTTAGTTGTTAGTGGTGTTTGATTTGGAAATAAACTAATCATAGCGTCAGGGAATCAAATTCCCTACCTTGATAAATGCTTTATTGTTGATATTCTTAACTTCTAACTCCTAACTCTCACCTTAAGTTCGTCATAACAACTAACCACTAACAACTATCAAATAACTTTTTATTTAATGTCCGATGGCTTCAATTCAAAATCAAATTGTATTAATAACTGGTGCAAGTAGTGGAATTGGTGCATCTTGCGTCAAATTTTTTGCTTCGGCGGGTGCTAAATTAATTTTGGCTGCGCGAAGATTGGAACGTTTGCAGCTAGTTGTAGAGAATTTACAATTACCATCCCAACAGTTCCATTTATTAGAACTTGATGTACGCGATCGCAATGCTGTAGAATCTGCTATATACAATTTACCTACTCAATGGTCTAATATCGATATTCTCATCAATAACGCCGGTCTTAGTCGCGGTTTAGACAAACTTCACGAAGGTAGCTACCAAGACTGGGAAGAAATGATTGATACCAATGTAAAAGGTTTGCTTTACCTTACTCGTTGCGTGGTTCCGGGAATGGTTGAACGAGAACGTGGTCATGTAGTTAACATCGGTTCCATTGCCGGACATCAAACTTATCCCGGTGGTAATGTGTATTGTGCTACCAAAGCCGCAGTTAGAGCAATTTCTGATGGTTTAAAACTAGATTTATTAGGTTCTCCTATCCGCGTTTGTTCCGTCGATCCCGGTTTAGTGGAAACTGAATTTAGCCTAGTGCGATTTCATGGAGATGGCGATCGCGCGAAAAAAGTATATCAAGCCTTAACTCCCCTCACCCCAGATGATATCGCCGACGTAGTCTTATTTTGCGTTACTCGTCCGGCACACGTCAATCTGAGCGAAATTTTGTTAGTACCTGTAGATCAAGCTAGTGCGACGATGGTGAATCGAAAATAGCTTATTTAAATTTGAATTTAAATTTGACACTATGTGATGCGTTCATACACGGTCATTCGGTGCGAGGTTCGGCAGCGCCCTTGTGTATTAAAGTCAGCTCAAGGAAACTAGAATCCCCTGGGTTCTACCCATGGGGAGTGTCAATTTATCATCTTTTATTCTATGGTGCTGTGACGGTTTGAGGAATTTATCGCGTGTAACGATATAGTTTTGAATTTGCCGTCACGCACCAATTAATTTGAACCTATCCCACTAATAAAATTTTATGAATCAAGGAAAGGGAGTTTTAATTCATACATTAACTGAAGGTAATGGGATGCCTTTAGCGAATTGTACAACTCCAGCTAATGGTAGGGAAAGAGAACAGGTGATACCACTACTCGATAAAGTCAAACTTAAAACTTTAAAACCTGGTAGACTTCGTAAGAGAGTTAAAGTGACTCAAAATAAAAACGCCCTATTTTAGGCAAACGTGGGTGATATCCGACCTCAAATACCGAAAAGAGTTTGGAAAAATCGTAAGAATAATTGGACTTTTTATCATGGCAGTGTCGATGAAGAAGTTGGTAGTTTTTGTATTCATCTTTTCCACATGCATGATTTTGGGATGATATGGTCTACCTCAAGTACATCTTCATCTTTAAAATACAGTCCGCAAAGCCGACGACGGTCAGATGTGGGACTTCTGCTGTTATTGTTAAAACTGGCTTCAGTTAAAGTAGTTCTGCTAAATCTAGCATAAGTATAAATATTAATTATACTAATTGTAGTATATAGCGCTTTAATTTACATTATCATGATTGGCGGTACGCGTTCACCGCAGGTACGGCTCAGTCATGCCGCAGGCTTATCGCTCTGAGTTAGAAAAACTTTGTGGTTTACTTAAATTGGGATGCTCCCAATTTAGAATTGCTGGGTACAATGATAATGGTTATCATTTTAAGAATCTTTGAGCCTCATGGAAAAGCTGGAAGCCTTTGATGTCCTTGTCGTGGGTGCAGGTGCAGCAGGGATTGGCGTTGGTGCTGTCCTGAAAGATCTGGGGTTAGAAAACTTTGCCATCCTGGAACGACATCAGATTGGAGAATCCTTCCGGCGTTGGCCCGAGGAGATGCACTTTATCACCCCATCTTTTCCCAGTCATGGCTTTGGGCATCTCGACTTGAACGCGATCGCACGCTTTACCTCTCCTGCCATTAACTTTGGGCGAGAACATCTGACGGGCAACCAATATGCTGAGTATTTGGAAGCCATTGCTTATTACTTCGAGCTTCCAGTTTACACTGATGTTGAAGTACAGAACATTGAACCGTTATCTCAAGGCCAGGGGTTTCTGGTTCACATTCCCGATGGCATTCTCAAAACTCAGTTTTTGATCTGGGCTGCTGGGGAATTTCAATATCCCAACTTAACTCCTTTTCCGGGTGCAGATTTATGTTTGCATAACTCCCATATTGCATCCTGGACTCATTTAGAGGGCGATGAATTTATCATCATCGGTGGCTATGAAAGTGGCATGGATGCTGCGTCCAACTTAGTTGCATTAGGCAAACGAGTCAAAGTTTTAGATCGCACTGGTATTTGGGCTGAACCTGATGCTGATCCCAGTATTTCCCTATCTCCCTATACCGTTGAGCGGATGGATTTTTGCTATTCTACTGGGCGACTAGAACTGATTGGCAATGCCGCGATCAAAGAAGTGAAAGCCGTTCCTGGCGGCTATGCCGTTTATAGCGAATACAACAAGTGGGTATCACCCACCCAACCCATTCTCTGTACGGGATTTGAGGGCAGTTTGAAACAAATTGCCCATTTGTTTAATTGGTCTGAAGGTTATGCCGGATTAACTCAAGAGGACGAATCTACCATCACCCCTGGATTATTTGTAGTTGGACCTTCTGTAAGGCACAGCAACGTCATTTTCTGCTTTATCTACAAGTTTCGCCAGCGTTTTGCTGTTGTTGCAAATGCGATCGCCGAACGTCTCGGCATTGATCTCACACCTCTTGAGGTTTACCGACAGGAAGGGATGTTTCTTGACGATCTCTCCTGCTGCGACGATGACTGTCTGTGCTAAACTCACCCCCCGAGATGACTCTTAAAAAATGGGCAGGGGCACCCCGAAAAATTTTTTAGAAAAAAAAATTTTTTGGGGACCCCGGGCAGGCTTTAAAACAAGTTAACTCGTGGTGTGTTCGGCATCTCTCTAAAATAAGCCGCTGAAATGTCGTAAAGAAAAAGGGCAGGCTTTAAAACAAGTTAACTCGTGGTGTGTCCGGCATCTTTCTATACTAAGCCTGCCCTTTTTCTAAGACTAGAGTCTCAAGCCCATTTTTTTACGGAAATTGTAACCCCCCATTCCCCCATGCCCCACTCCACTGCCTCCACTCAAAGCACAATTGTTGTTATTGGAAAAGAGAATACCGGCAAATCTCAATTGATTGCCTCTCTAACCCATCGCATACCCTACAGCAGCAATTTTCGTGGCTCTACAGTGACCTGTGAGCAATACATGGAAAACGGTACGATGTTTATCGATACACCTGGGATTTTGTATCGTTCTGATACGACAACCACTCGATCCGCATTAGAACAATTACACAAGGGTGACAGGATCTTGTTGGTAGTGAAAGCAACTCATGCTGATGAGGATCTGGCGGATTTACTGCCCCTGGTGGACGGCAAACAGGGTATTGTGGTAATGACATTTTGGGATAAGGTGTTGCCATCTGAGTTTACCCAGCAGGTTATTCGCCGCTGGCAACAGGCAGCCAATCTCGCGTTGATTCCTGTTGATGCTCGAAACTTGAGTGCAATGCAACGCCAGGAAATTAAAACTGCGATTGAGCAGCCCACTGCATTTTCTACGACTCGGCAACTGATTTCATTGGGATGGCGGATTGAACCACATCCAACGTTGCTGGAGCATCCCCGTTTGGGTTGGCTGTTGGCAATCGTCCTGCTGCTGATACCCGCCGTCCTTGCTGTCTGGTTTGCCAATACCTTTGCAGCGATTGTCGATCCACTCATACAGGGATTGGTCAACCCAACTGTAGAAGCCCTCTCTGGCTTACCATCTCTATCCAAGGAAATTTTGATTGGACGCTATGGCTTGGTAACAATGGGACCGTTGCTGTTTGTCTGGGCAGTGCCGACGGTCATTCTTTATGCTCTATTTCTGGGTACTTACAAAGCCAGTGGTTTAGTCGAACGAATTACCATTGCTTTGCATCCGTTGTTACGTCCCTTCGGCTTATCGGGACGAGATTTGGTGCGCGTTATTATGGGGTTTGGTTGTAATGTGCCAGCCGTTATCAGCA
>JBHJJJ010000192.1:0-13676 GCA_050042755.1 Rivularia sp. (in: cyanobacteria) | reverse complement strand
AGCTCTTTGTCGCTCTCCTCCGGACAATCTTTCTACCGGACGGTTTTTAAACTTTTCAATTCCAACAGCATGAATAGCTGACTCTACTTTATCTCTATCTTGAGCATCTAATTCCCATTGCCACCAACTTTGATGGGGATTGCGTCCCAAACCAACTAATTGATAAACAGTTAATCCCGCAGGAACAATTTGTTGTTGCGGTAACAATGCCATTTTTTGTGCTACTTCAACAGCAGTTTGATTGTTAATTGCTTTGCCATCTAATAAAACTCTCCCCTTTTGCGGTGAAAGTATCCTGCTAATAAGTTTAAGTAAAGTTGACTTTCCAGAACCATTCGCACCAACTAAACTTAACCATTCACCCTTAGCAATATCAAAGTTAATATTAAGAACAATTGGTTTTTTAGAATAACCACCAGTTAGATTTTTGACTTTTAATGACATAATAATAATTGGGAATTGGTAATTGGTAATTGGTAATTGGTAATTGGTAATTGGTAATGGGTAATTGGAAAAATAATATTGACCTTTAACCTTTAACCTTTAACCTAAATTGGTAATAGGTAATGGGTAATGGGTAATTGGAAAAATAATATTGACCTTTAACCTTTAACCTAAACTGTGCCAGAGCGACGATATAGCAACCAAATAAACAATGGAGAACCGAGCAAAGCTGTTACCGCACCTACGGGTAACTCTACTGCTCCCAAACGAGAAAGTAAATCTGCAAAGGTTAATAACCATGCACCCCCCAGAGCTGAAAGTGGCAAACACAAACGATAATCCGTACCTACTAATAACCTCACTCCGTGAGGAACTACTAAACCCACAAAACCAATTAATCCAGCAATACTTACCGCTCCTGCTGCTAAAAGTGTGGCTACAGCACCAATTAAAATCCGACTTCTTACCAAAGATACCCCCAAACCTACAGCCAAATCATCTCCTAAAGCCAGTACGTTAACCCATCTTGCGAGCAAACATCCTGCAACTAACGCAACCAACATATAGGGAGCAGCTACTTTAACTTCATTCCAGCCCCGTCCATTTAAACTACCGATAAGCCAATTTAAAGCTTGCTGTACTCTACCATCTTCTGCTAGAAGTAATAACGTACTTTGAAGTGCACCTAAAAGCGAACTAATCGCAACTCCTCCTAGTATCAATTTTTCAACTCTAATTCCCCCCTGTCCGCGACCGAGAAAAATTACTGTAATTGCAGTAAAAATAGCTCCTAACCAAGCTGCCAAAGGAATCCATGCCGTCCATAATTCCAGAACAATCATTGCTACAGTGACTAATCCCGCACCAGCCGAAATACCGAGAATAAATGGACTAGCAAGTGAGTTACGTAACATTCCCTGTAACAATGCACCAGACATACCCAAAGCCGCACCTACTAACATAGATGCCATAATTCGCGGTATTCGTAAATCCCAGACAATTGTTTGTTTGAGTGGGTCACCTTTATGTAATAATGCTTGCCATATATCTGACAAACTCATAGGGACGGCACCTTGAGATATTGATAGCGCTAAAGTGACAATTAGAGCCACACTTAATATTGCAACAGCTAAAAATAAGCGGCTGCTGATTATATTTTGATTAATTTTAGACATCTTTTTCTAGCAGGGCTATTTATTTACTATGTATAGCAATCTTAAATAGAATGACTTAAGATTGCTATATATAGCAAGTTAATTTTTAGCAATCAGCAAGGCCTATTTAAACTTCCACAATTTCCACCAAGGGCGATGATTAATATTAATAGTTTTAGTTCTTGGTTCAAAATCAAAACAATTAATTGCTTCTTCTGTACAAGCTTTAACTGGATGTACGGTGCATTTCAGACGATGGTCATTAGTAAAATAATCACATTTATAGCAAGGAATTTGATGCAATTTTCTTAAATGCGTGGTACCATACTCAAAGGCTTGGAAAATACTTACAATAAGTATTAATATCATTGAAACCCATAAGCAAATAAAACATATAGTTAGCATAAATTAAGTCCCGTTAGAATTTTAGATAGAGGATGTGGAATACTAGATTATGAAGTGTTCCTATAGATAGATTTTCTTTTTTATTTGCACCAAAAAATTTGTTCCACAGAAGTGGAATTTTTAAGTCAACAACATGATTTTTATAAGCTATGCGTAAGTTTAGTGAAATCTTTTCATGTGGACAATGCCTATGAAATTTACAAATAAAAAAATATGTACCCCCTTATTTGTTACATATATCAAAAATGACTTTAAGTAGCGAGGCGTTGAAAATTATAATTAGAACAAGTCAATAGTGAGATCGATCAAGGCAAAGGAGCCAATTTACATTCTGTAATATAGTTGGGTTTATTTGTGCCGACTTACTTAGTCACTGTGGTAGTTATAAAAATACTTATTTACTAGCTTATCACTAATAATTCTTAATTGTTGCTAACTAAATCACCAACTATAAAATAATACTCTAAAAAAATATTAATTATTTACCTTGATACAAGTAGAGTTCGGCATCTAATGTTACATAGGATCAAAACTTGCTTACAATCCCATGTAATGACTGCCTCATTAGACATAGCTAATAAAATAGAAAAACTATTGACAAACTCTATCAACTAATTTATATTCATTATTTATACATCAGGATGTACATTTTAAAACTTAATTTTGTGTTGGTGCCAGCAGTCAGCATGTAATTCTTACTCATCTCACACCGAGTACTTAGTTTTTACAAAAAGTTGACAGAACAAGCATATTTGCATGTTCCCATTTTGCAGATAGTTTTTATTAGCGATTTATGCTGGTTAATCGTTAATAAAATAATTTACTTGTAAATTCAATCAATGCTGAATTTACAAGTTTTTTTTACTTTTTATAAATGCGGCGATTTGTGTAAAGAATTTATTGACATATATTTTCAATAAGTTTAAATTGATGTACACGATTCTTTTGATGCGAATATTCCTACATAGCTGTTAAAGAAAATATAGCGATCGTCCTTGGGGATTGGTTTTGTAGCAAAAAAATATGACGGGTGACGGGAACCCTTGACTGTGGCTGAAAAGTTTGTAACTATTCTCACAATTAGGTTTTAATGACAATGAACCTCAAATATTTGTACGTATTGCTCTTCAACGTTGTATTGCTTAATTTGGGAATCCTACCTGCAACACTCGCTGAAACTGTATCACCTGAAATTCAAGATTTGCAAGAGTTAGAACAGTTTAGTACTAGTGCAGAAGATTTACTGAAGGAACCGAAAAGTAACGAAAGTAAAATAGCACAAGCAGAATCCGAGAAAGAGAAAGAAGAAACCGAAGAAGCTGATATCGAAATTACCGTTACAGGAACAAGAAGCGAACGACCAGTAAAAGATACACCCGGAAATATTACTGTCATCGAATCAGAGGATGTTGATAGACAGTTAGTTAATGAGTTAAGCGATTTAATTCGCTACGAACCAGGTGTTTCTGTAGGGAAAAATAGAAATCGGGGGAATCAAGATTTTACGATTCGAGGTATCGGTGGTAATAGGGTATTAATTCAAGTTGATGGAATTCGTCAACCCGATAACTACTTTGAGCGTTCGCGGAATTACTTTGATCTAGACACTCTCAAGCGAGCAGAAATTATTAGAGGTCCCGCTTCTACTCTATACGGTAGTGATGCTCTTGGTGGTGCGGTTTCGTTTATCACCAAAGACCCAGAAGACTATCTGTTTGAGGCAGATGGACCTTCATACGGTAGTGTTAAATATACTTATGACAGCACTGATGAGAGTGGTAAGTTTACAGGGATTATCGCAGCAGAAAGCGAAGATGGAAAACTTCAAGCTTCAGCAGCTTTGACTCGTACTACTGGTTCTGAGTTTAAGAACTACGGTGATGCTGTAGCTGACCCACAAGACAGGAGCGATTTAAACTTTATTGGTAAGGTAGTCTATAAACCTGACGATAGCAATACCTTTAAGTTGACTGGAGAAAGATTCAGTAGCAATGTCGATACTAACTTACTTAGTACTCTAGGAACATCTCGCGGTACTACCGTTTTTGATAGTTCTGCTGAATATGACAACAAACGCTATCGACTTAGTTTAGGACAGGAATACGATAATCCAGATAATAGCTGGTTACAGAAATTTAGATGGCAAGTTTATTATCAGGATGCGGAAGCGTCGGAAGAAATTAATGCCTTACGCGGTAGAGGTCCTGTTGCTACAACTCTTCGAGAAGATGTAAATACCTTTGAACAGAGTGTATTTGGTGGAGATGCTCAGTTTGAGAGTAATTTTCAAACTGGTAGTGTCAACCATCGTTTAGTTTATGGTTTTGAGATATTCAACACCGAAACTTCTCGACCTCGAGATAGGACAGAAACAGATTTAGCAACGGGTGATATAAATAAGGTTATAGCTGGTGAACTGTATCCTAATAAACCCTTCACCGATACTGAAACCTTGAGATTTCGTCTTTACGTACAGGATGAAATTGAATTGGCTAATAATCGTCTTACCGTAATTCCCGGATTAAGCTTTGATTATTACAAACTGACAGCGAATCCAGACCAAGATTTTCAAAATATTAACATCAGCAATTATGATGTTGAAGATTTTGATGCATCAGCTATTTCTCCGAAACTAGGTTTGGTTTATAAAGTCACACCAGAATTGTCAGCATATGCTCAATATGCTCGTGGTTTCCGTAGCCCTCCCTACGACGATGCGAATATTGCTTTTACCAATTTCTTGTTTGGTTATACAGTTCTTCCCAACAATAATTTAGAACCAGAAACCAGCGACAGTTACGAAATTGGTCTTAAGGGTAGTTATGATCAGTTTGATTTTGGTTTGACTGGGTTTTACAATCGCTTTGATAACTTTATCGACACAAATTTTGTTGGTATAACATCTATTGGGGGTCGTGATTTTCAACAATTCCAATCTCAAAACCTTGAAGGTGCAGAAACTTATGGTATAGAAGCTAAAGCTGAATACCGTTTTAGTCCTGGTAAAGAGGGTTTGAGTTTGATTGGTAGTTTGGCTCGGACTGAAGGAAACGACTTTGAGAACGACCAGGCTTTGGAAGCTGTAGACCCCTTCAAAGCAGTAGCTGGATTGCGTTATCGCGCACCAGAAGACCGTTGGGGAAGTGAATTAGTGGCTACATTTGTTGCAGCTAATGACCGCGCTCCCAAAGTTAATGATGATGGAAATGATCTATTTATCCCTGATGGCTACTTTACTTTAGACCTATTGGGATACTATAAATTCACCGACAAAGTTACTTTGAATGTAGGTTTGTTCAACTTGCTAGATGAAAAATATTGGAGCTGGCAAGATGTCAGAGGACAAACAGTTGGTTCTCCTAACATTGAACGTAGTACATTACCTGGTTTCAATGCTACTGTTGGCTTGAAAGTTCAGTTTTAACTTGCAGCGTTGCATAGAAGGAAGTTTGAGTTAAGCATATAGACGTTGCAATGCAGCGTCTGTATAAGGAGGGGATAGAGTATTGTAGGGTGTTAAAAGCAGCTTAGGTAATAATGCACCATAGTGTTGATAATGGTGTATTATTCTCTGCTAACACCCTACTATTTTTATAAGTGTATTCAAAACTATAATGACATTAAAATTACATACTATGATTACAATCATGTCCAAGACTTTCAAAATCCGCACAATTGCGATTTTATTGAATTTACTCTTAATAGCTTGTAATTCGACAACTCCCGAAAATATTCAAAACTCAGAAAAGACTTCAGAATCTCCAAATGCTGCTACTCAAGTAAAAGAAACTCAAGCTGGCTTACCTAAAATTGAAAATGCCAAAAGAGTTGTTGCTTTAACATCATTATCAGCCGATATTATACACAGACTTGATGCAACAAGATTAGTTGGTATTCCCGGTAGTAGATTGCTGAGAAAAGATGAAAGATTTAAAGAATTACCAACAGTCAGCGAAGGAAGAACACCTCCCAATATAGAAAAAATAGTTGCTCTCAAACCAGATTTAGTAATCGGTGCTGTTGGATTTCACGACCAAACTTTTAAGAAGTTAAAAGAAGTAGGAATTACTACTTTAGCTAACAGAACAAATAGCTGGGATGCTTTAATCAAACATACAAAGGATTTAGCTGAAGCTACAAATACAGATGCAACTCCTTTGTTAGAAAAATTAGATTCAATTTTAAAAGATATACCAAATAACAATTCTTCTATTCTCGTTTTAGTTAGCAGTCAGCCAGTTTTATCTCCGAATAAAAATAGTTGGACTGGAGATTTGTTAAATAAATTTAACGCTAATAATTTAACAGCCGATTTGCAAGGAGATTCAATCGGACAAGGTTATGTAACTCTGTCGGAAGAGAAAATAATTCAAGAAAATCCAGAGATTTTATTAGTCGTTGATCCTTCAAGAGCAGGAGTTATTAATCAATTAAAATCAAAATCTTTTTGGGGAAAGCTAAAAGCTGCTCAAAATGAAAAGGTTTATGTGTTTGATTATCATGGATTAGTCAATCCTGGCAGTATTGATAAAATAGAATCGGCTTCTAAGCAACTGAAGAAAATATTGAAGTCATCGACTTAATTTGAGTTTTTATTTCGTTAAATGTTGGTTTACCTCACCCCAGCCCTCTCCTTCCGCCAGGAGAGGGAGCTTATAATTATTTACCTCACCCCAGCCCTCTCTTTATCAAGGAGAGGGAGCTTATAATTATTTACCTCACCCCAGCCCTCTCCTTCCGCCAGGAGAGGGAGCTTAAGTATTTATTTTTATTTGATTTATATGGTTGTTTAGATTACATTTTTGGTAAAGAATAATAATTAAGTTATCTATTTAATTAATAGTGATAAAATATATTCTAAATTAATTAAGTTATATGAGATATTTAAACAGTTAATTTTGAATAACTAATTTTATAACTTACTATGATTGACATCAGCTATCCGTTTATTTTAACTTAAGTTGAAAACTACTATTATCTGCATCTGTAGACGGTAGTAATAACCTTCATTAACGTAATTAAGTAGCTCTAAATGGCAATAAATAATCTATTCTCGGCTGGTGGCATAGTCATTATACCACTACTGGGTTTTTCGATATTAGCATTAGCGCTAATTCTCGAACGGATATTGTTTTGGCTAAACATAAATAGTCGTCAGACTAAAGTAGTACGAAATGCACTAACTTTCTATCGTGGGAATAATGTTGTGAGTGCAATTGATTTATTGAAAAAAAATGCACGTTTACCTATTCCTCGAATTTTTCTCACTGCGCTACAACTAGAAGAAGCAACTCCGGAAGAGTTTCGTTTAGCCCTTGAAAGTCAAGCACAAGCGGAAATACCTCTGCTCAAACGCTTCCAAAATATATTTGACACTATTATTTCTCTTTCACCGTTGCTAGGGCTTCTGGGTACTGTATTGGGATTGATTACTTCTTTTTCTTCTTTAAATCTTGGTGATATAGGAGCTTCCCAAACTGCGAATGTAACTGGGGGTATTAGTGAAGCACTAGTTTCTACCGCTAGTGGATTAGTTGTGGCAATTTTTACACTTCTGTTTGCCAATCTATTTCGAGGGTTTTACCAAAGACAGATGGCATCAATTCAAGAATATGGTGGAGAGTTAGAATTACTTTACCGTCGTCGTTATGAGAGAGGAAGTAAATAAATGCGTCTACCAGAAGAAGCGGATGCTCCAGCACAGATTAATATTGTGCCGATGATTGATGTGATATTCGCTATTTTGACGTTTTTTGTGATGTCAACTCTGTTTTTAACACGCTCGGAAGGTTTACCAGTCAATTTACCTCAAGCTTCTAGTGCGAAAAAAACAAGCCAACCAGCCAAAGTTACTCTGACGGTAAAGGAGGATGGAAAATTATTTTTGAACAAGGATCCAATTACTTTGGAGCAATTAGAAGCAAGGGTGAAAGAAAAGGTAGAACCCGAACAACCTTTAATGGTGGTGTTGAATGCTGATGAAGCGGTAAATCACGGGACAATTGTAGCGGTTATGGATAAGGTGCGATTGGTGAAAGGTGCGAAGTTGGGGATAGCAACTAAGAAAAAATAATTGGATCAGTTATGCATCTACCTTCTTCAGCACCAAATGTAGAGACGTAGCATTGCTACGTCTTTACATAGTTTCTGGGAAAACGAATCTTTTTAAATTAATCTTCTTAAAATTAATCAAATCAGGACTTACGCAATTGTCACACAACCCCGGATGGTGCGTGACACGAAAACCTCATTATTTCGTTAAAAAGTAAGCATAGTGTACGAGCACCCTACAAGGAAAATATGCCAGTTGCGTAAGTCCTACAAATATAAGACTATGAATAATATTTATATTCTTCTTTCGACATTAGATTATAACTATGGTCATTATTAATTCGTAAAATTGAATTGTGATAGTCTAGTAATGTAGAACGATGACCAACGCTAATGTAGGTAATATGGCTTTGTTGTAATTGCATATAGAGTAATTTTTCGTTTTTAACATCTAGAGAACTTGTAGCTTCATCTAAAACAGCGTATTGCGGTTGAGCAAGCAGTAAACGAGCAAAAGCAAGACGCTGTTGTTCTCCTATTGAAAGTATTTTATTAAATTCTAATATTGTATCTAAGCTATCAATTTTATTACCAATCAAAGATAAATTCACTTTATCTAATATCTGTAAAAGTTGTTCATCGGTGACATCTTGCTGTTGATGGGGATACAAAAGTTGTTCTCTAAGGGAACCTAAAATCATGTAAGCACGTTGAGGTAAAAATAGTACTGTTTCTTGAGGGGGAATAATAATGGAACCATCTCCGGAATACCATAAACCAGCCATTGCTCTGAGAAGAGAACTTTTACCTACACCACTAGCACCAACAATTAATAATGATTCACCTCGATTAACTTGAAGAGATAAATCTTTAACTAAGGTAGTTTGATAATCTGGAGTGTATAAAGTTAAATTATCTATGGCAAAAAATTTATCTTCTCTAAAATCAATAATTAATGCTTCTGGAGGAATTTTATGTACGGTACGTGCAAATTTTGCATAACTTTCTAAGCGGTTAATTCCTGCTGCAAAGTTACTTAACTCTTCAAGCTGCGTCACAATTAAAGTTAAAGCTAGCAAAATACTTCTAAAAGCTGCACCCGCTTTCGCAAATGCTCCTACTTCTAACTCTCCAGATAAGATTCGGGGAGCAAGAATAATGGCTGGTAAAAGAAAGGTTATATATTGATAGCTGTTTTGAAATAAATTAAGTCTTAATTGCCAATTAATTAACCGCTGAAAGTTTGTCAAAGCTTGCCAAAAACGCGATTGAATTTGTTTCGATTCTGAATTTTCTCCTTGATAAAAAGCAATAGCTTCTGCATTTTCTCGAACTCTTGTTAAACTATAGCGGAAATTAGCTTCGTATTTAAGTTGCTCGAAGTTAATTTGAATCAAAATTCGACCAAATAAAATGGTCGTAATTACCGTTCCAAAAACAGCATAACCTACTAAAAATAGCGTTAAAGGAATTGATGTTATCCATAAAATTCCCACGAACCCAATTAGTTGTAATATTGAATCTAGAATAATGATTAAAAAGTTAACCGCTTGTAAGGTAAAAGTTTTGATATCTTCTGCTATACGTTGGTCTGGATTATCTATTTCGGGGTTAAAGGTAAAATGATAAAAGGTTTGACGGTCAAAATACCCTTTTAGAAACTGATAGGTTAACCAGCGTCGCCAATAAAGAGAAAGTTTGGCTTGTATGTAACTTTTTAGAGATAGTAAAAATACACCAAATACTATTATGCCAATAAATATTAATATAGATTGAATAAATAATTCTTGGTTTTGTTCTGCTAAAGCTGTGGTAATTTCTCCGAGAAAAATGCTAACTATTAATAGTAATACTGTTCCAATTATTGATAGTATTATTAATAAGGTTAGCAGTGTAATGGCTCCCCATTTTTCGGAAGAAAACCAGTAAGGCTTAGCTATTTTCCAAAATTGCTGTAGTAGTTTAATATCAAATTTATTGTTCATGATTTAAATTAGTAATTTAAATACCGCATAATTTTAATTGCGGAGGTAGCGGAGGAAGTGAAGAAAGAAATGGGTTGTTAATTATTTCTGTTCTCTGTTTCCTAAATCATTCAAAAATTATTCGATTTACTTGGATATAAATTCCAGTTTTGTTTATTACCTATTTCTAGTACCTGTTGATGATACTTTAATAATTGAGGATTATGACCGACACTAATATAACTAATCCCTGTTTGTTGAAGTTGTTGATAAAGCTGCGATTCGTTTATTTCATCTAAAGCACTGGTGGCTTCGTCTAAGATTGCATAACTCGGTTTTGTTAGCAATAAACGAGCAAAAGCTAAACGCTGTTGTTCTCCAATCGAAAGTAATTTAGACCAATCTTCTATTTCATTGAAATCATTTAATTTGCTTGATAATTTAGATAAATTAACAGTATTTAATGCTTCATCTAGCTGTTGATTACTAATCTGTTTATCTAGATAAGGATATAAAAGTTGCTGGCGTAAAGAGCCTAAAATCATGTAAGGATGTTGTGGTAAAAATAAGATATGTTCTGATTTTGGTCGATGAATATTTCCGGCTCCAATATTCCATAAACCTGCTATCGCACGTAACAATGAACTTTTACCAACTCCACTATCACCCATAATCAATAAAGATTCGCCTGGGTTAATGGTAAATGATAAATCTTTAACTACAGTTTTATTAATTTCCGGAATTTTAACGGTAAGATTGCTAACTTCTAAATGAGAACTTTCTTGAATAAGAATATTATTATTTTCTTGCTTTTCTAAAGACTTATGGCTTGCTGCAAAGTCAGATAAAACTGACAACCGATCAATTCCTGCAGCAAAAGCGCTCAGCTTCTCAAACTGATTTATAATCAAGCCTAGAGCAAAACCAATCCTCTCAAAGGCTGCTTGCGATCGCGTTACTGCTCCAATTTCTAAATCTCCAGCAAAAATTCGCGGTGCTAGGATAATAAAGGGCAATACAAAGTTAATATATTGATAGCCATTTTGAAATATAGTTAAGCCAAATTGCCAGCGAATTAAATTATTAAAATTTTTGAAAGCATCAATAAAGCGGTGTTTAACTTGGTGAAATTCTTGATTTTGTCCCCGATAAAAAGCGATTGATTCAGCATTATCTCTTACCCTAATTAAACCAAAACGAAAATTAGCTTCTCGTCTGAGTTGTTCAAAGTTAATCGCGACTAATTTACGTCCAAATACTAAAGTTGTAATCAGAGTTCCTCCCACAGCGTAGATAATTAAAACAAACATTAAATTCGGGGAAGTTGCCCACAAAACACCACTAAATAAAATTAACTGTAAAATAGAATCAGATAAAATAGTTAGTAAATATAAAGACTGCTGAGTAAAATTATTTATATCTTCTGCAATACGCTGATCTGGATTGTCTATTTCCTGGGAAAAATTAAGACGATAAAAGTTAATATTTTCAAAATAGCGATGCAAAAAACGATGAGTCAGCCATCTACGCCAATATAAACTTAGTTTACCTTGAACGTAAGTCTTAAATGAAATTAATGGAATAGTAGTAACAATCACACCGAATAGCAGCATTAATGTTCTAAAAAATCGTTGGGAATCCCTAGCTGCTAAAGATGAAACTAACTCCCCTCGCTGTATAATTTCTATAACTAAAAAACTACTGCTGCTAACCGATAAAAGTATTAGAAGCGACAATAAAGCGATAGCACCTCGTTTTTCTTGAGAAAACCAATAAGGTTTACTCACCCTCCAGAATTTTGTCCATAGCTGACGGTGATTATTCATTCATTATTTCTCCTATTTCCCTACTTTTATCAATTCAGACTGTGTGAGGAGATTACCTCTAGAGGATTTAGTCTGCTGATAATTAATCTGCTGAATTTATTTAAAAAGAGATTAGAATTACAATACTTTTACCAATATAGGCATCTATTAGTATATACAGGAATTTTTATCATGAAGCAAGTCATAAAGGTATTTATTTATAAATGTATTTTATATGTCTGAATGAAGCTGATGCTCTTGAAAATATAATCTCTAAATAATTGTGTTACAAAATACTTTTTTAATATAGTAAAAAAACATTAAAGTTTTAATATTTTTTATATTTTAGTATACACTAATCATCATGAAAATTGTCTACAATAATTCTCAATAAGCTCTGAATCTTAGACTGAATAACTAGCTGAAAAATTATATCTATCACCATATAAACTCTAGGAACTATATTAATTATGAATATTGAAGAAGTAAGAAAAGAATATCAAGCTTTTACTAGTGTCGTAGAAAGCTTAATGCTCGGTACGGTTGATTCCGAAGAAAATCCGAATGTTAGTTATACACCATTTGTAATAGATGAAGATAAAAATATCTATGTTTTTGTGAGTGGAATGTCTGTTCATACTCAGAATCTTCATACAAATGGAAAAGCTAGCGTAATGTTTGTCGAAGACGAAAGAGATAGTAAACAAATATTTGCACGTCGTCGTTTAACTTATGACTGTACTGGTAGTTTAGTGGAAAAAAATAATCCACAATGGGATTTGATTGCAGATAAATTTGCAGAACGTTTCGGCGATATTATTGATGCTTTACGGGGCTTACCAGATTTTCGTATTTTTAAATTGACTCCTTATAAAGGATTGTTTGTCATTGGTTTTGGAGCAGCTTATCGTATTAGCGGTGAGAATCTGAATGATGTAATTCATATTACTGGAAATGGTCACGGTCATAAAAATAGCTAATAATTGTAAAATAAATAATTAAAATATACAAGCTTATTTAATATTTAGTTTTTATTATTCTTTGATTTAAGATACTAGGTTTTAAATGAATCTAGCTTTGCCATTTTTCATATTTGTAATATTGAAGGTGTAATAATGTCGAAGAAAGTTGGTTTATTCTTTGGAACTACTACAGGTGTAACTGAATCTGTCGCCGAAACTATCAAAGAACTATTGGGTGAAGAAATTGTAGATCTATACGATATTTCTGAAGCAGAAGCAGGAGATTTCAGCGAATATGAATACTTGATTATTGGTTGCTCTACATGGAATTTAGGTGAGATGCAAAGTGACTGGGATTACTTTTTTGAGAGTCTTGATGAGATTGATTTTGATGGTAAAACAGTAGCTTATTATGGCCCTGGAGACCAAATTGGTTACAGTGGTAGTTTTCAAGATGCAATGGGAATCTTAGAAGAAAAAATTTCTTCTCTTGGTGGAAAAACTGTAGGTTATACCTCAATAGAAGGTTACGATTTTAACGAATCAAAAGCAGTTAGAAGTGAAAATCAATTCTGTGGTTTAGCCATTGATGAAGATAACCAATCTGACTTGACAGAAGAAAGAGTAATCGCTTGGGTAGAGCAACTTAAAAAAGAATTCAAACTGTAGATATTATTTTTTTGATGGGGTAATATACCCCATCTTCTCAATATGCTAGTCATTTTTAGATTTAATTTCTCTATCTCTATCCTTCGAGATGTATCTATATGTCTTACAATATTGATGCTGTTTGGGTAAATGTAAGTCCAAGCTTAAAAAATTTTGATTTACCTCTACAGCAATATCTAAATAAGCATTTCCGAATCGCTGTATGGGAATATATACAAGATA
>JBHJJJ010000191.1:0-11394 GCA_050042755.1 Rivularia sp. (in: cyanobacteria) | reverse complement strand
TATTGTCAATAAAGTCTGAAATACTCCCATTATTCATTACTTCTTACTTCTTACTCATTACTTCTTACTCATTACTTCTTACTCATTACTTCTTACTCCTTACTCAGCCTATACTCTAAATTTAGATGCGTTTGCCCTGCCTCTAAGTGTCATCTCCTTCCACTAGTAAAGGTAATGAAGAACTATTACGGATTTATTGATAAAACTTTGTTAGATTTATCATTCAATTCAATTCTCAATTATTTAATTTGACCGAATAAATTTATCGGGAATACAACAGGATATATTGAGTTAAATAAATAATCCCAATACATCCTAACTCAACATTGAAATTTTGGCTTATACCATTTCTTTATAAAGATGCGCCTAATTTAGCCCGTGCAGACGGGCTTTGTTTCGATAGCCCCAGTCTTCCAGGCTGAGGGCGATTAGCGCAGCCTTATACAGAATTGGTATTAGTAGAGAATGTTGTTTGATTGTATTGTAAATATTATTTGGAATTGAATGATTTCATTTAGCCTTTATTAATCATCTTTTCAAAGGCTCAAATCTAACAAAAGCGATTACTATTACCTGTAAGTAATGCTGATATTGAAGGAAAACTTTCTGTGTTGGAAAGGATTTGGGTTTTCCTCGTACATTTATAGTAGTAGTTGAGTTGAATACCCACAAACATCTAGAGACTCCATTTTCAGCAGTAACAACGTATATCTTCGCCACATTCATCCGCTAAATAACAAAGCGCTCGGAAGCGTAAACCAGTCACTTCCTCATACAGGGGATTCAGTTTACACAAGGGTGGAATATGTACAAGAGTACGGCCAAAGAAACAAATATCTCTCTCAAAAGGACACTGTACGGGAACTATCCGACAGATTAAATGAGCCAGTGCTGCATTCTTAATTTCAAGTCTATTTAGCCACTCACGTATAGGATATAGCCCATTGAAGGGGGGCATTTGAGCATTCATTAAATCAAAAATTGTTTCGGGATTACGCTTGATTAGATTCCACATGACTGTATCCAAATGTATTTAACTTTTAAGCTATATCTGTAGTTTAAGCATAACCATTGCAAATGTAAACACTTCCTTAATATAAAAAACATTTATACTAAATAAGTTTAGCTTAACCCTATTTTCTTGGCTATAAGGCTAGATTATTAAAATCAACTATTGTGATATCGCAACAGTTTTCATTTCAACCAAGGAAGCATCAAAACCGACTTAACAACTTTTCAGTATGTTCTAGAATATGTTCTTCAATATAAGGCTTGGTAAAATATCCTTGAATACCTAAATTTTCTATAAACTCATTTCTCCTTCTAGAAGCACCCCTAGAAGTCATAATTACAAAAGGAATATCTTTCAACCGAGAGTCTTGCTTTAATCGCTCGCGCAGTTCAAAACCATTCATTTTTGGCATTTCGATATCGCACCAAATGGCATCGCATTTTATTCCCCGTTGTAATTTTTCTAACGCTTCTTGCCCATCTCTGGCTGTTTCAACAAGATAACCAGCTTTGGTAAAACTCATTGATAACAACTCTCGAAGCGTAATCGAATCGTCAATGATTAAAATAGCTGCTGGTGGATGATTTGTTAATCTCAACGAGATTGGTAACCCTTGTTTTCCATCCAAAAAGTCAAAAACTTTAAGCACAATCTGCGCGAGAGCAATTCCTATTTCTTCTGCTGTACCTTCTCGTCGTCCTAATTTTTCCCATAGCTCCAACGGTATATAATTAGGACATTCCATTTCTGCATAGAGTTTCTCAGCAAAACCACCAGTTTTCCCCACAGGAATCACAACTGCACCCATTTCATCGGCACGTCGTGCGTCATGTTCGGAACCAGGTCCCCCTTCTATCAGTAAATATACGCTAGCCATGCGTGCTAAAATTTCTCTACGTTCCTGATAGTCGATACCACCATAAAGGTTATTACCATAATCCCAAGGCAGACAACCACGAGGCTGGATGTGAAACACTTTTTCTGCCGTAAAACTGCGGGAAACTGCTTCCGGAATTCCCGAAACTCCCCCAGTCAACATGACTAAATCATCAATTTTTGCTAAATATCGCCCTGTAGCCTCACAAATAGCCTCACTACTATCTCCCCAAAATGATGTGCTACCAATTACAGCTAATTTCTGAGTATCGGGTATCTGAGTCAATAATTCTCTAGCAATTCTTTGAAACTTGTGGTTTGCTGATTGACTGGATGATAAATTAGTAACTCCATTGCGAACAGGTGAAAATGAATTTTGCATCAATTCAGCTATTTGAGGATGATTCAATTGAGCCTGATATTCTTGATAATCTTCTGATTGGTAACAAACCACGGTTACTCCCATAGGGAGGGAATGCTCAGCTAAATATGAAATAATTTCCGATAGAGCAATCCTTGCAGCCCAGTCTTTAGGAAATCCCCGCAATCTTGTTCCAATACAGGGAAATGCCAAAGTCTGTATTTGATTTTCTGCTGCGATTTGTAAGCAGTTACGATAACAAAGCCGTAATTCTTCCCCTGAAGCTTCGCTACTTTCTTTTCTCCAAACAGGAGCACAGGTGTGAATCACATGGGATGCTAGGAGACGAAAGCCAGGAGTAATAATAGCTTTACTCACATCTAACCATTGCACTCCTCTAAGTGTCCTACGTAAATTACCCCCTGCCGCACTGTGAATATTACTACACAACCCCGCAGATATGAGAACATTGTTAGTAGGATTAACAATCGCATCCACAGACTGAGTAATTAAGTCTCCCTGGATGATAGATAAGCAATTTTGTAATAGATTACTGTTGATAGATAGATTAATTGAATTCATGGCATAAATCTTAAATTTAGGATTTTATTTGGGTAGATATTTCAACATCAGCCAAAAATTGCTTTTTTCCTAGGATTTCCTGGTTTTTAACAATTTCATCAGCCATGTGAAATGTAAACCGACGCTGCTCTCCCTTTTGATTCCAAGTTGCTTGGAGTTGGGAATGGGGAAATTTTCCGTTGATAAATAGCATCATCATCGCTCGCCATCTTGTTTTGAGGTGATGTACTTCACCGACATAAAGTTTAAATTCGCCAATACTGACAACTGCGAAGATTCCCGATTTCATCTCTCTAATGGCTTGCTCGGTATGATGCTGTGAGTTTAATGTACCCAGTTTTAATCAAAAATTAGGCACTCGTGCGGGAAAATTTGCATTTCACAACTCTCAAACAAACTCAACACCTAATTCCGAGTGCCAAATTATTCTCAGCCAAAAATCAATCAACTTACAGCATTACGCAAATGTTGCTCAAACCCAATCAAATCAACTTGTAAATTTTGCAATACTCGAACCGCAACACCTCCACCTTCATTGAGAATTCCCAATAGTAAATGCTCCGTACTCACACTATCGGTTGCTAGTTGCTGCGATTCTTCTACAGCAAGTTTGAGAACTCGTTGTGCTCTGGGTGTAAATGGTAAATCGACTAATGTTGTTTCTTTGCCTTTGCCAATAATTTTTTCGACTTCTACTTTGGCATTTTCTAAATTGACACCAACATTATTTAAAAATTGCCGCGCCATACCATCATTTTCATATAAAACTCCCAATAATATCTGTTCTGAACCGATAAAATTATGCTTCAAACGCCGTGCTTCTAATTGAGCAAAATGAATCGCGTTAATTGCTCTATCAGTAAATCTGTCATAGCCTTTGAGATAAAATCGATTCGAAAACGGACCGAATAAATTTGTATAAATCGAATGAAAAAATCGCAATAAATTATCTGACATAAATTCCTCTTCCTCTTCCACAGATGTTTGATTTACAGTTGTATCCGCCTTAGTTAATGCTTTTTGAGTAGATAAAAATGACAGTAAATCTTGCATTGCTTCTGCATTTGCAGAGTAATAAAGAAACTGTCTTTGTTTGCGACGAATAACTAATCTCTCATTACGTAACTTTTCTAGATGATGGGATAAAGTAGAATTGGGTATTTGTACCTTTTCTTGAATTTCACCTACTGTCATCCCTTCTGGATATGCAGCAAAAAGTAGCCGCATAACTTCTAAGCGTGGTTCCGAACCCAGTGCTGCGAACATATCCGCATACTGGGCTGCTTGGTTTGATGTCATATTTCTAGAATAATCGAAATACTGGATTTGTCAACAGTCTAGCATCTGATAAATCCTAGATTGGGTTAGACGCAGGAAAAAACCGGTTTTTCTAAAATTAACTCACACTCTATAATATAGTTCGGTTTATTTGTGCCGACTTACTTAATAAATATTTCGAGATTGTATTAAATTGTAGTGCGATAAGCCCAAAGGGCATGTGCTTCGCGATCGCAAATGAAAAAATACAAAATTTAGTTATAAAGCAACTTTCGCAAAGTATCCAACTTATAATCACTGATGTACGGGAATTTCAACAATAAATTTAGTAACTTTTCCTAATTGAGAATCGCAATAAATCTTTCCTTTATGGGTTTCTACAATAATTTGATAGCTAACCGATAAACCCAATCCTGTTCCTTTCCCTACCGGTTTAGTAGTAAAAAATGGATCAAATATATTTCCGCGCACTTCTTCCTTAATTCCCATGCCATTATCAGCGATACAAATTCTGATCCAATTTTCATCAATAACTTGTGTCGAAATATAAATATGAGCAGATATATTAGATATTCTGGAAGCGTCTAATGCATCAATGGCATTACTTAAAAGATTCATAAATACTTGATTGAGTTTTCCTGCATAACATTGCACCAAAGGTATTTGAGTATATTGTTTATTTATTTGAATTTCAGCTTGAGTTGGATTACTTTTCAAACGATGCTGTAAAATTAGTAAAGTATTATTGATTCCTTCATGAATATCAACTTCTTTATATTCTGCTTCATCCAAACGTGAAAAGTTCCGTAGTGATTTGACAATTTCCCGAATACGGATGGTACCTACATTCATAGATTCAATAATCTTGATTGAATCTTCTTTAATAAATTCTAAATCGATTTCTTCTATTTTATCTTGTAATAATTCTGGCGGTTCAGGATAATATTCTTGGTAAGAAGCTACTAATTCTAATAACTCTCGAATATATGTTTGAATATATTCTATATTTGCGTGGATAAAATTGACTGGATTATTGATTTCATGTGCAACACCTGCCACCATTTGCCCCAATGCGGACATTTTTTCTGCTTGTAACATTTGTGCCTGAGTACATTGTAAATCCTGTAGAGTATTTTGTAGTTCTTGAGTACGCTCTTTAACTCGATTTTCTAACTCAGCTTTTGCATTTTCTAATTTACTAAATGATGTATTTAACTGGGCTCCCATGATATTAAATGAATTGGCAAGTCTTCCAATTTCATCTTCTCGCTTTGCCTCTATATTGATATCAAAATTACCTATTGAAATATGATCGGCAACTACAATTAATTCATTTAAAGGTGTAGCCACTTCCTTTTTAATCACTGAAAAAAGTAGAATAATTTCAACTATCAATGCTATTAAAGCAGCTATGAGAACGAATTTGATTGTTTCTATAGCAAAACTAGAAAGCAATGATTTAGGATAAACCGTAACAAAATACCAATCAGTACTTTTAAGATGAGAAAATGCTAAATATCTATGACCTTCTGTATCTTCAAGAACGCCAGATTCTTTATTTTGTTGTTTAATAATTTTAAAATTGCGGCTCAATCCTAGGTCATTTAATTGTTGAATATTTAATCTCCCATTTGCCTCCTGTATTTCTTTAATATATTTTGGATGGACGATTAAACGACCATTTTTTTGAAAAATTAAATTATATGTTCCTGGGAGTCGATCGTTAATTGTATTCCTCATTAAATCGGAAAGAACAATATCTTGACCTGCAACACCTATGAGATTATTGTTACGATCGTAAGCTGGATTTAAAGCAGAAACCATCCAAGCTTTTACAGTGGCATCGTAATATAATCCAGTCCAAACTGATTCCCTTTTTGGGTTATGTTTCTCATCGGCAGCATAATAATATTCTTGTTGATTTACATCCAAATCTGCCTTAGCTTGTATTCCCCAAGGAATTCCTTTCCAATAGATAACCACAGAGTGATTAGCAGTGATAAAATATGTATCTATAAAACGATTATTCCATGCATGACCGTAGCTATTAACTAATTTATAAGCAGTCAGTAAAATTCGTTTATATCTAGCATTAACCTGAATATTTTTACCAATGAAACAATCAGGAAATTGAATAGAATCCAATTTTTTTATGGGTCTATTTTGGGGAAAGCATCTGATTGTTCCATCATTCCAATGAAAGTAAATATTCTCGAATTCGGCGTCTAAATTATTTTTAATTGGTCGATTAATTTCTTGTAAAATTTGTTCAGATAGAACGGTTACATTATCTTGAGATAACTGGAAAATAAAACTTTCACGCTGTCCTCTTTGAGTAATATATTTGTCTAATTGCTGTTTTGTTTGGACTTCTAAATTTGACATTACATGAAAATAACTAATCATTGTAGATATCAAGACTACAACAGTTATTCGTAAAGCCATATTCCGAAGAATCTTTCGAGTGAGAGAGGATTTTTTTATTGACTTTAAACAACTTTGAACAATAGCTTGAGAAAAAAAATGCTGAATCAAATTGGCAGGCATGATCGCTGGATATTAAGCTTATTCTTTAACATACCCAAGTAGCCTGTAAAAATTAGTCATCCGAAGTATAAATGGGAAATATCTGTATCGCGCCAGGGTTTAAAAAATAACGAGTTAGAGAACATCATTTAACCAATCAATGTTGCGTTGTAACCGTTAGGAAAAACCTGTCTCGGCATTGCGAAGCTTGCCCTAGGGCGTGTTTTCAAACTCCAAAAGCCCGCAGGCTAAAGCCTGGGGCTACACAATCAAAGCCTGCCTACGCAGGCTCCCCCATCTTGATTTTCTGTAGTCCGCGTAGGCGGACTTAGTAGGTGTAGCCACACCATGCCGGGTGATGGCGACTTTGAAAACACGCCCTAGGGGGTAGCGGCGGAAGCCGGATGTGCTTTTTGGCTGCTCCAATATAAACTTTTCTTACCCTTGTGTTGGTTAAGCCGCCTTATGAGCATCCAACTCCGAAGTTAAATTGGATAAGTTCAAAGGTATGCTGGGTTTCATTCCTCAAAGATGCCTGCAATTTTTCGGTAATCTTAGAGCGTGACGGGAGTAATTGGGTATTGAATTATTTGTTTTAGCCTTGAGTAGTAATGTTGGGTTTCACTTCGTCTCACCCAAGCGGCAAACTAATAATTACTTGTTGAAAAACGGGCGCGGCAGGACTCGAACCTGCGACCCACTGCTTAGAAGGCAGTTGCTCTATCCAGCTGAGCTACGCGCCCATAATCATTAAAAAGTTTAATTAGTGTATCCTATCAGTAGTCTGAGGAAAAAGCAATGAAAAATCGCGACGTTTTAAATAAATTAAGATGAAATGTCATTTGATTGACTATAAAGTTACATAAAAATCCTGACAGAAGGGGTATAACTCAGGTATATTGTGTTGTCGTAGGTAAAAGCGTCAAGGGTTCCCATAAGAATTTTTTGATTCTAAAAAAATTTTCATGAGTACCCGTCATATATCACGAAGACGTTGGTTAAAATAGCAGGGTTATTTTATCTCCCATGTAAAAATGCCTCGGCGATCAGTTATCTGGAAATTTCATGTTTATTTTGAAACGGCAGGACGTTGAAATATCAAGCATCGTACACCCTAAGCGCGACCAACAGGTACCTGTTCTTAACTATCAAGGACAAACTTTTCGGTTGATTAGCGCCTTTAAAGCTAATCAAGAAGAAGAAGCTAGGGCTTTGTGGCGAGAGTTGACAGATAACCGAGGCAAAGCCTGCGTGCTGTTGGAGGAAGTTGACCGCTTCAGTGTTTGGGGTAAAATTCGTTTAGATCAACTAGGCTATGAAGCGACTAACCAAGGTAAAAATAAGATTCTGACGGTTGCAAGTATTTTGCTCTTGCAAACCGTGTATATGGATATTGAAGAATTTCTTGGTGCGAAACAAGCTAATTTATTTAAGAAAGAAATTTCACATATCTTGAATCGATGGCAATTCCCCGCAGCTTCATCACCCCAGGCAATTGACTATTTGCTGAGTATAAACCCTGTAGAACCAATTCAAATTCCTTTTTGGGAAGAAGATTATGCGATCGTATTCTTGGAGGAATTACATCGATTGGGTAAAGCATATTTTGGTAGTTCCGATTTTGCTCATCAGGTAATGGATACTTTACAAGATATACCTGTGGAGGAACGAACGCTATTTATTAATTGGCTCAAAATTTCTCCACTGAATAAACTGTGGCATTAGCACATAAGCATTTTTATGCAGTTAAGATTGTGTTGGTTTGTCAAGGGTTTCCACGAGATTTTTTTTTCTTCAAAAAAATTCTCATAGGTGCCCGTCAAGTAAAATACACTCTGCGCTTTGTAGAGTTTATCTTACATACACAATCTATCAGCAAAGACTCTGCTCAATGCATAAACACGGTAAATTATAAATGAGTAGCATTTACAATAAATCTAACGGTTCAAAATCTTGGTTTAACACTCAGAACATTATCCTAGCTAGTATTGCTTGGGGCGTTTTGGCAGTGCTATATTTCTTACTTTTTAGCGCCAAAGTTCCAGATGTAAATGGTGTAGCAAAACGTGCCGATTGGTATGTAGTTGGAACAAATATTTTAGAAGCACTAGCCTACTTGGGCGCAGGAATTTTATGCTTAAGAAATTGGCGCAGTCGCCAAATTGTCAGCGATAGAAACGTTTGGCTGTTATTTGGTATAGGTATGCTGTCTTATTTCTTAGGAGGGATCTTTTTTGGTTATACAGAAATAGTCTTAAAGGAGGAACCATTTCCTTCCGTTGGCGATATATTTTTTGTGGTGACTTATTTGTTAGTTGGTATCGGTATGATTTTAGCGGTAGCTTCAAGACGAATAAATTTAGAAGCTTGGCAGTGGATAATTGTATTGACGATCGCCGCCTTTGGTAGCGCTTTGGCATGGCTAATTAGTCAGCCAGATGCAACAGCTGCTGCCACCGTTGTAGAAGGGGTTTCTGGATGGAAAGAACAAGCAGGAGTATTTTTAAACTGGTTTTACGTAGTCAGCGACGTATTATTATTAATTATTGCTACTAGTCTGCTGCTAGCTTTTTGGGGCGGACGAGCTTCTTTGCCTTGGCGAATGATTGCAGTCGCCACGTTTTCACTTTACATTGCAGATATGTGGTTTAAATGGGCCACTAGAGATCCCAATTATCAAAGTGGAGACATATTGGAAGTGTGTTGGATATTAAGTGGAGTGTTATTCGGCATGGGCGCAGCCCTTGAGTATGAGGCTTCATCAAATCGTTCGCGGCGAGAACGCGGACGCAAACGAACTTAGTAAATAACGTTTGGGGTCTACTACCGTGAGAAAACTAACTGAATCCGACAAAAAAGAAATTCTCAAGTTGTATCGGGAAAGTGCCGAGACTACTTCTACTTTGGCAGAGCGCTACGGTGTAAGCAATTCAACTATCAGCCGCTTACTCAAAAGTACTTTGCCAGAAGATGAGTACGAGTATTTGGTTTCTTTAAAGCGTGCTGCCAGAACCCCTGAAGGAAGAGCACAAGTCAGCTATGATAAAATACCTTCTTTTACTACTGAAGAAGCTGAAGCAGAAGTAGAAGCAGAAGCAGAAGCAGAAGAAGAAGAAGAAGTCATCTCTGAGCCGGAAGAAGTAACCGTTAAAGAAGACAAAAAACAACCCATACTAAGTAAAATTAGTAAAGCAACCGAAGCACCTAGAAGGGTAAAGCGGCGTTCTTCTGCATTAGATTCTAAAAAACCTTCCCCAATTGCGGAACAATTGGAACTATTGCAAGAGAAGCAAAAAGAAGCTTCAAGCATTCCCAGTCCCCCCCAACTCAGGAGTATTCCCAGTCCGCTATTAGACAACGAGCGTACCGAAGCTAAAGTAATAGCGGAAATGTTTGGTGAAGAAATTGATGATGCCGATGACTTGGAAGATCTAGATGACTTACTCGAAGACGAAGATTTTGATGAGGAGGATGAAGACGATTTTGATGAACCCACAAGTTTTGTTCCTAGAAGACGAGGAAACGAACCTTTAGTTAAAGTTCAACCTTTATCCGCAGCTCATCTACCCAGAACCTGCTATCTGGTAATAGATAGAGCCGCAGAACTAATTACTCGCCCCCTCAAGGAATTTGGTGACTTGGGAGAAATCCCCAACCCAGAAACCCAAAACACAACTTTGCCCATTTTCGATAACCATCGAGTGGCAAAACGCTTTTCCTCAAAACGCGATCGCGTAATCAAAATACCCGATAGCAAGGTGCTGCACAAGGCTCGTTATCATTTACAAGCTAAGGGTATTACCCGATTGTTAATTGATGGGCAGGTATACTCACTATCGACCGTTTAACTAGCTCTCACGAATGCTTGGCGGGACTCTCGTGCTATGTGTTTTCCCTTGCCGTGGCGATAGGATAATTCGTAATATCTCCCTCCGGGAGACGCTACGGGAACCTAATTATGGAAAAATCCACCATCGACTACGAATTATTTTGACTGGTGTCCATCTACTATTTTCTAATTTTATGGATAGCTTTACCGACTACGGTATAGTATTGGTAACAACTGGTTCTCAACAAGAAGCGGAAAAAATTGCTAATGTCTTAGTGGAGGCAAAACTAGCCGCTTGCGTTAGTTTCACGCCCATCAACTCAATTTATACCTGGCAAGGGAAAGTCAACAAAGATCGAGAATGGCAACTTTTTATAATAACCGATTTAACTCGATTTCCGACTTTAGAAGCTAAAATACTCGAACTTCATTCTTATGAAGTACCCGAAATTATTGCCTTACCAATTCAAAATGGTCATGAACCTTATTTACAGTGGATTGCACAACAAGTTGATTGAGATGTTAAGAATTAGAAGTTAAGAATTTTTCTCTCTATCTCATTGTCACTTCTCAACAATCAAAAACTGCTGTATTAAGACGGGTTGCTAAATCTATAATGTCTTGTTTGCGGGGAATTTTCTCAATCCATTCTCTAGGTATATTATCGACACCGTAACAAATTCCCGCCAAACCACCCGTTACAGCGGCTGTAGTATCTGTATCTCCACCCTAGTTTACGGCTTTTAATACTCCTTCTGCATAAGATGAACTGTTTAGCAAACACCACAATGATGCTTCAAGGGTTTGCTGAATAAGTTTTTTTGACAAGGGCAGGGGGCAGGGAGCAGGGAGCAGGGGGAAAACAAGATTATATTTCCTCGTAAGTTGACTAAAAGTGCAAAGATTCTAAGCCAGCAGGTATCATAACCT
>JBHJJJ010000190.1:0-5638 GCA_050042755.1 Rivularia sp. (in: cyanobacteria) | reverse complement strand
CTCGATGCGAACTGGATTCGGAATCAAAAACAAAACCTTAGAAGCAATGGCTGCTGGTATACACGTCGTCGGTAGCTCGCGCGGTTAGGAAGGATTGGCTGTAGACGGTGCAAATGTAGAATTGCGAGCGTTACGCGCGAATAAACCGCAACAGTAAGTTGATGCTATAACTCAACTGTTTGAAAGTCCCCAATTAAGAGCAGAATTATCTTACAACGCTCGAAAATTAGTTGAAACAGAGTTCACTTGGGAAAGTGCCGGAAGACGCTACGAACAGGTTTGTCTGGGGAAATAAAATAAAGTTAGGAATTAAGAATTAAGAATTAAAATTACCAGAACACAGAAAGACGTTGCGCTGCAACGTCTCTACATCAGTTATTTATTTTTATGTCGCTCTTAACTCCTAACTCTTTTCTTTACTGCTTCAATCCAAACCCAATTCTGCTGTATACGTAATTGCGTTTAAGTTCAGTTTTCTCAGAGGCTTCAGGTTGTGACTGTGAAATATTAGTAGTCTTCTTTTTCTTTAAACCCTCAAGATTGCTCGAATTTGATGTTGTATTTACAGTACTTATAGAAGACTCAGAGGATGAAGTTATATCCCTGTTTGATTCTGTTGCTGTTTGCGCTTGAGATGGAGTTGCAAGCAAAGCAGAGCTAACTGCCAGAGCTAACGCAAGCAGACAAGACATATATTTAGGCATTTTTATTCCTAATTGCTTCTAAAATTTGATCAAAAATCTGGCTATTTATATCCGATTTACCTGGAAAATTAAAGATTTGTAAAAGGTATTTGAAAATTATATTCAATAAACTCCTACTAAAAAATATTTTGCTCGGGTAATTGGATATAAAACAAAAGAAATGTTTATTCAAAAAATTGCTGCACTGTTGCGGACAAACTAGTCAAATACGATTTTATTTGTCTTTTCTACAAAAAGTGACTCAGAGCGCATCTATAGTTAATCTAGATACTATTCATAAATACTTTAAAAAATACTGAATTACTGTGACATAAGCGTCTAGTGCAACTATCCAACATTTAATTCTAAATCAATTATATTTCCAAGAGAAAAAATACTGAAAGAGGTTATTTCTTTAATTGTTGTGATATTCACCATACTATCTCGCAAATTCATCTATTAAACAATACAAGTATATGAATTTTTTATATAAAAATATGGATATATTTCTCAACAAAAATTAAATATATCAATATCATAATAATTTTTAAGTTGAAAAAATAGGAGAATAATCCAGAACAAAATTGTATTCTTTTTTTATAAAATATTAGTTGTAAAACTATCCTAATTAACTTAATTTATAGCAAGATAAAACACTCATTTATAATTTAATGACCCATGAATAATTTTCCATGGCCATACCCAATTATTAAAATGTAAAACTAGTCCGCAAAATACCAATAGTAATTGAGTCGCTATCAGGTGTATGTCCTGGTTCTATTATGTGAATAATTCCTGGAGTCAAACTTATATTATCGTTCAATTGCCAACGGTAAAAAGCCTCAATATGAGTGGTTGTTCCGGGTTGTCGGCCCTCACTTCCATTACCTCCATCTAAAAGATCGGGTACATTACTCCCTGTAGGTAAGTCACTACTAACAATTTTTGGTGGCTGCCCGACATAAATTCCACCTAAATTACCCTTACCAAATAAATCGGGAAAGTTGAGATAAACCATGTAATTTGTAGTTTCTACATCTCCCGATTCTCCGGGAATATAAGAATTAGTATAACCAGCCCAACCACCTAACGTAATTTGTCGTGAAATATCCCAATTGACGGTAGCACCAACAGCATTTGTTTGCAAAGGCCTAGAAGTTCCCGTAAAACAATTTAAAGCAGTTAAACAGCTATCGCCAGCAAAAGATGATAAGAAACCATTAGTCGAATAATTATTAACGTAATATAAACTTACGTCCAATGTCTTAGCAGGTGTTAGTAACAATTGTGCGCCTGCGGTTGTGCTTCCATCAAATAAACCTCCGCGTTTTCCGGGATTTGCTATATCCTTAGCGCTATAAATTGCTTGGAGACTGGCACGTTTGGCGAATTGCCAATCAAAAGCAATACCACCATTCTCAAAATCAAAATTTAAAATCGGGTTTCTTTGTGCAAACCATGATATAGGGCCATTCGCAGCACTTTCAGCACGGTTGGGACCCCGGAATGCACGTATCATATCAACACCCTTAGTTCCCACCATCATCGCTAAATTTTTAGTGAGAAGTTGGTGATAATGCAAATCGCTTAATTTCCAATCATTTCCCGGAGGAGCTTCGTAACCAAAGATGAAATCATTAGTTAATTTCGGTTGTGTCGAACCATCAGCAGCGATAAGCCCCGTTACCAAGAAACTGCGCGGAGAGAATTGGCTGGTGAGGTATAACTGATTCAAGCTTATGACATTAGTATTAGTACCCGGATCGTCAGTATCCTTTACGCCATCTCTAGGATCAATATCACCACGATTTGCCCCACGCCCTTGAATACCAACGATCGCGATTCCGCTTAGTTTAGTTGTAGTTGAAAATTGTTTGGTTTCAATATCGGCAGTGCGAGATTCGAGTGCATCGACTCGTCCCCTCAAGGTGGCTAATTCCGCTCCAAATTCTTGCTGCAATCTTTGTAAAGTTGCTAAATCTTGACGGTTAACTATATCACTAGCTGCTGTAGCAATCAATTCATTTACTCTTTCCAAACAAGCATTCAAACCCGCAGCAAATTCATAACGAGTTAAAGCGCGATTTCCTCGATAAGTACCATTTGGATAACCCGCAATACATCCATAACGCTCTACCAAAGATTGCAATGCTTGAAACGCCCAATCTGTTGGTTGTACATCTCGAAGCTGAGAAACTGAATTAACTTGTCCCATTGGATTTTCATCCAAAGATGACTTGAACTGTTTTCTCTCCACCGCCTCTTCTATAGGGATAGCGGAATCCAAATCAGTATATTCAGATGAAGTTGCTTTACCTGGAAATCCGAAAATTCCCGCAGCTAAAAAACAGATAATTAGGGAAGATTTACTATTTTTCACTTTGTAAAACTTTGTTTATATACAACGGTAGAGCTTATTCAATAATTTCTCGTAATGGCATGGGTGATTGTACCGAAGTTCTCAAATAGTAGACTTGAGAATTTTTCGGCAAGATTTCTGAAGCGTAAGTATAAAAAAAAAAGCTAGTACTGTTACGGGGAATTAAAAATCAAAAATTCATCAAGTCAATTGAAGCGATTTTGATTAACTTTTATTGTCAAGGGTTCCCATAAGAATTTTTTTGATTCTAAAAAAATTCTTATGGGTGCCCGTCAACTGTATTTTCGCTGGGATCCAACAGCAAAAAAATCATGTAATTTACCGATGGAGCAATTTTAGATATTAGATGGAATTAAAGTATCTTTTCTGAAAATAAATATCTTTCGATTGTGAAAAAAATCCTGTAGGAGTAAATCTAAAATTCAAAATCGATCTTGGAAAGTTTGATAAACAGAAATTGCCTAGATAGCCTCCTAACTTCGAGCAAACTTTCCTCATATCCCTTAATCGAGTAACGATTAGTATGGCTAATACCTCGCCTTCACCAAAACCTTGTAAAAAAGATCAAACACAGCCTAATACGAAGATTCGCAAACTCCGAAAAAAAATCAAAAAATCGAAAAATAATCTCAAGGAGCAAACAGCTGCTTCTAAAGGAATTCGTTCTTATTCGAGTCGCGTCAAGAAAGTCAAAAAACAACAAAATTTGGCGACATCAACCTTGAGCGCTGCAACTTTATTAGGAAGTGCGGGTTTAATTGTGGCTATTAGCTGGATTAGCATTCTGTGTATTTTGAATCCGCAGCAGGTAAGTTGGTTAAATCGTTTTTTACCTGAATGGGCGAAAACTACCTCAAATCAAAGACAACGCCCCTATACAATGGAAGAAATCCAAGCAGAAATCAAAAAACAAAAACGTATAGCTGGAAAAATTCTTCCCTTAGAGAGCGATACCGATAAATCTTTTTTATTACCCATTTTACGGCAGCGTCGGAATTGTCATTCGGACTGTAAAAATATAGTTGAACTTAGGACTTACCACCTAGCAACTGATTTTGAATGGCAATCGAGCACTGAAAAATATTATCATTTAACTACTCAATTTTCCGTTACCGGACCAGAAGAATACGAAGTAATTGCCCCCTTAGTAGAAGCAAATGTAGAAGAAAACACCGGTTCAAGTATTCCTCTACCCATAACAGAAATAGGACGCTTTAAAAAAGATACGCCTGAGCCGGGAATTTGGTACTATCTGCGTGGCAACCGTTCATCAGGTACAAACCTCACTGCTTACGGCTACATCCTTCATTACAATAGCGATCGTCGTAACCTACTTAACATGATATTTTGGACAAGTCCCACAGGAAATTTACCTGAATGGCAACAGGTAACTGGTAGCGACGATAAAGAATTAGTAGTGCGTCAAACAGTAGGTTTAGAACCTCGTCTGCGAGTTTACCAAGTTAAACCAAGTGAATTTGTCGTTAATCCCATCAAGTTATCCCAAATCACTCTCAAACCAGCCGCTTTAAAAGACTCTATTTACAAAGATGCCCTGTCAATTGCCCGAAATGGACTATGGACACCCGCTTATAAACAATTGAAATTGATCGAAAAACAGCACAAAGGGAAGATACCATCAGAGGCGAAAGCACAAATTGATTTCATTCGCCTACATTCTCAACTTACCAAAAAATTAGCCGATACAAGCTGGGCAAGTCCTTCCCAACAAGTATTAGCTTACTTAATTGATGGAAGATGGGGAGAAGCTTTAAAAGTATTTGAAGCATCAGCCCAAAACGCTACAGAAATCCAAAGTTTACTCAAAGCCGATAGAGGAAGGTTAAAAAATCGCATTGATACAGCATTGGAAATAAACCCCAATCGCCCGGAAGTACTAGCTTGGAAAGCTTTAATCATTGCGTCGCAACAAGGTACAAACCAAGCTTATTCATGGCTCACAACAGAATCGGAAAGGACCAAAAATTCTCAAACCTATATTCAAAAGCTTTTAACACAACTTTAATCCGGAGTAAAAAATCACCTTTTTTTACCATAATTGTGTCTGATAGTGCTAAAGTAATATACATAGATTCTAGTTAATACTTGAGTAAAAAAATACAAGCAGAGTAAGATACTACCCTGCTTATACAAGAGAAAAAAATAATCAATTCAGCGGTGATAGAAAAAACAGCTTCTCCATCAATTTTATGCTTGCCCATAAGTGTAACTTAATACAAGTATCGGAATTACAGGCAAGCAAAGTTTCTAATCAATTTAACAAGACTATTCTTATGGCTGCCCGTGAGTAGGAACCTGCTCTGTAAAGTATGGACAATCCGACCATTGACTCTTACAACTCTTACTTCCTGTTTCAACGGGAGCATGGGAGCTGTTATCCCTCCACAGGCTTGCACGGCTGAGCCGTCCGCAATTGAATATATTGGTTTATTCCCTTTATCCTTGATAAATGCTTGGTTTTCGCATATTTAGCAAGATATAAATGAAATATTTTTTTACTATACCAAAAATTAGGCATAAAATATAGCAAAAATCGTTGACAACTGTCTATTTT
>JBHJJJ010000189.1:0-10018 GCA_050042755.1 Rivularia sp. (in: cyanobacteria) | reverse complement strand
GGGTATGGGGACGTAAATGTTGAGCAATTATTGCTACTGGATCGCCAGTATTTAAAGTTGCCATGATCGGGCAGGTAGTAACTTCCACGGAAAATCTGCGTGCTATTTCCTGGGCGGTAGCAATAATTCCTGGATGTTCGCTGTCTGTAAGAAGTATATGGTCACCAGCTTTCCATTCAATACCCCACATGGCAATATTACAACCAACGGTTACATCTTCAGTAAGTGAGATTGTATCCGGTGGCACATTCAACTCGGTTGCTATTGCTACTCTTGTGGCTTTAGTCTGTAGTATAAGCCAAGTATTAACTTCGCTACCAAAAGGACCTATTCGTTGGATGTCATCTTGGGCTTGAATGACGGCATCCATGGCCACTTTCGGCATGGGCCCTTGACCTCCAAAGTTAAAATAAGCTTAATTCTCTAATGCTGGAAATTTTTGTCGATATTGATGCAGCCAGGTTTGTGTAGCAGATATACTCGTCATATCAATTTTGGATTTTGGATTTGGATTATTCTTGAGTTGAAAGTTAGGGGTTTTTTCTTTGTAAAGCTTTTTTAAACAACTGTGGATAAGTTTAGCTGATTATTCTATAAAGATATTTTTTGATATAAACTAAAGCACTTTTAAATTAAATATTTTCAACTTATGTGAGGAAAATCGTCATTTGACTTTTCCAACAGACCCAAACAAGTAAATTAGATGTTGAATGGCAATTACAGTTTATTTTGTTCTCTTTTTCAACCGATGTATTTTGCATAACCACAACTTTAGTTATTTTGATTACCCCCAGATTGCGCTAATTATTGTTAGTTTAGAAGAATGTTAATAAATGCCGAACTACTGCTGCAATATCAAAAGTGTAAACGCCGACCTTTTTTTAATGTTCGCGGCGATAAAACTCAGCAAGATGCGCCTAGCGACTTGTTGTTGAAGTTGTATCAAGATAAATATGCCCATAAAAAAAAGGTTTTAGCAAAACTGAGTTATCAGCGTCCAAAGTATCCCTTGGGGGAACCTAAAACAGGGGAAGCGGCAACTTTACAATTGATGCAGCAGGGAGTTGAATGCATTTACAAGGGATTGCTCGTCACAAGGTATTCTAATGGTCATACTCTGTTAGCGCATCCGGATTTACTGATCAAGCAAGAGGGACATTCAAGATTCGGAGATTGGATGTATGTTCCCACAAGAGTAGAATTAGGTAAACGTCCCAAACAAGAATACCAAGTTATCGCTGCATTTTATGCTTTTGTGTTAGCTGCAGTGCAGCAAGTTGAGCCGGAAACGGCTTGGTTAATGCTACGCGGTAAAGAAACGAAGTATAACGTCGATCTAGCCAAGTGGATACCTCGGATGCAAGAAATTTTAGATGAATGCATCGAAACATTGCACTTAGCAACACCTCCGGAGGTATTTATTTCGCGGCAAAAATGCAGTCTTTGTAATTGGTACAGTAGTTGTCATCAAACCGCGTCGGAGCAACAACATCTTTCCTTAGTACCGGGGGTAACACCTGGACGTTACGATCGGTTAAAAATCCTTGACATTACAACTTTGGAAACACTTGCTCAAACCAATCCTTCTGAATTAGAAGATTTACCAGGTTTTGGTAGTGAAGTTGCGGCCAAGCTTATTTTACAAGGAAAATCTCTATTAGCAAATCGCCCGCTTATCTTACCTCAAGCACTAGTTGAACCAACAATTTATCAAGATCCGTCAACCAGATCCCAATATGCGCTGAGTTTACCAAAACTAGACGATTTTTTCTTCAAAGAGACACAATCTCCGTCAATTGAATATCCCACAAATATAGAAATAGACCCAGTCGTTTACGAAACCGTCACCTATACCGCTCCAGTAGAACTCTATTTTGACATTGAAGCACAGCCGGATTTAAATTTAAATTATTTGTTAGGGGTTTTAGTCGTTGACAGAGAGAATAATACAGAAGAATTTTATTCTTTCTTGGCAGAAAATCCAGACGAAGAAGAATTAATTTGGCAGCAATTTCTAGAATTAGTTTGGCGATATCCCGATGCACCAATTTATCATTTTTGCGTTTATGAGTTCGATACAGTTCAAAGATTAGCAAAACTTTACCGCACGCCTTCGAGAAATGTATTACCAGTCTTGAATCGATTCGTCGATATTTACGAACAACTGACTCAGACTTTGGTACTACCATTAGAAAGTTATGCATTAAAAGCAATTGCTCGGTGGTTGGGATTTGAATGGCGTGATAAAGAAGCCACTGGAGCTAAATGTATTTACTGGTACGATCGATGGTTGAAAAATGGCGATCGCGATTTATTAGAAATTATCAAACGTTACAACGAAGATGACTGTCGTGCCACCTGCAGCGTAAAAGATTGGCTTGTTAACTTTTTTGAAAGTCAATGAAACTTTGAGTAAAGGTAAGAAGTAAGAAGTAAGAGGTGAGAGGTAAAAACCTTAACCAGTAACCCTTAACTTTTTTTCTTTTATTGTGATATCGTATTTGTGGTTTTCACAGATTAATAATAGTTTGCCGTGGGAATTAAAAAACTATTTAAATTACCGCTAATTATTGCATTCTTAGTCACAATCATAATTGTCACGCTTTTTTTTACCAACTTCAGCGCTTCTGCTGTTGAGGTAACGGGTATCGACTTTATCGGAGAAGCAATTTTACCTACAGGTACTAATTTCAAAAATACCGAATTAGGAGGATTGTCTGGAATAACTTATGATGCTATGAAACAACTTTATTATGTTATATCCGACGATCGTTCTCAAAAATCGCCAGCAAGATTTTACACTTTTCAAATAAATCTCAACATCGATTCTTTCCAAAAAAGTGATATTGTACCGGTTGCAGTAACAACCTTAAAAGATAAAAACGGTAAAACCTTTCCTGCTGGTAGTATAGATCCTGAAGGAATTGCACTAAATGATGATTCATCTATATTCGTTTCATCAGAAGGTGACGCAAGAAGAGGAGTCAATCCATTTATCAAAGAGTTTTTATTAGATTCTGGACAAGAAATTTCCAGTTTACCAATACCTCAAAAATTTTTAGTATCTAAAGACAAAAAGCAGGGTATCCGTAACAACTTAGCTTTTGAAAGTCTCACCATAACACCAGATAAAAAGTATTTATTTGCAGCTACTGAAAACGCATTGATTCAAGATGGCGAAGAAGCTAAACCTAACCAGGGAAGCTTATGCAGAATCTTGCAATATAATCTAATTACTAAACAAGTAGAAAAAGAATTTCTTTACAGCACCAAACTAGTAAAACCCTTTTTTAAACTTACTGGGAGATTCTCCAGTGGTTTAACTGATTTAATTGCCCTCGATAATCAGGGAAATTTTCTCAGTATAGAAAGAACTTTTACTGGTTTCGGTTTTGTGAATACATTATTTAAAGTATCTTTGGGAAATGCTGAGGATATTCAAAAGATTGATAGTCTACAAAAAGTTGATCCCCTTCAGATTAAACCTGTAGAGAAAGAATTGCTATTAAACTTAGGAGATTTAGAAATTGCACTAGATAACACCGAAGGTTTAACTACTGCTGCAAGTTTACCAAACGGAGAACCTTCTTTAATTTTAGTCAGCGATAATAACTTTAATAATCTCCAACGTACTCAATTCTTAGCATTCCAACTCAAGATAGAATCGCGCCTTGAAAGACTTTTACGCTTGATTCGCGAACGTTTTTAAATTCAAAAACCTAAATTTTCGCGACTGTAAATTGATATTAGAACATTATCAACCAACTATTCCCGGATGTATTTGCACGGGGCATAGGGAGTCTGGTAGTTGCACTCCCGATGAGATAACTCGATTAAAGTGAAAGCGAAGGACATATCTACCTATATTTAACTATACCTTCTCCAACTATTACCTAAGTAATAACAAATATTTTCAGCTTAAATCCTAACCATCAGTATTTAAGCTGACACAATTTAGCTTGGAAGCAAAAAATGTACACGATCAATGAAAAAGCCTACTATTCATGGATTGTAGAGTTTTTATAATTATGTAAAGTCGAAGCTAGTCAAGTATATTCACTTAGCTGATTACTGATAATCCACGTAGCATCAATGAGTGTTTACGTGAAATTTCTCATAGGCATCGCTAGTTGTATGTGTTACATAATATTTAGTGTATTCCCTAGAAAACTCGGTATGTTTGGTTAAAACTTTACATATATATTCATTCTTATTTGATTATCGTTAGTAAATACCAACTCCCTCTCGAATTTGAAAATGTATTAATTAATTGATTTATGTTGCAACAAGAAATCAATACGATGTTAACTCAAAAGCATACAATAGAATTAGATACTTATATTGGAAAATTTTTAACCCATCGTTATTTAATCAGAGATTTAATCGGTAAGGGAGGAGGAGGAAAAGTATATTTAGCAGAAGATTGTACTAACGGTGGAATGCCAGTAGCGGTTAAAATTTTGTCGTTAAGCTTGAATAATAAAACTATATCTCAACGCTTTGCTAGAGAAATTTTTATTGGTGCTCAATTAGGACGTAAAAGCAAACATATTGTCAGAATTGTAGGCTACGGAATTACTGATGAGAAAATTCCATATTATGTAATGGAATATCTTCAAGGTAAAAATTTATTACAACTAATAAATAATCAGCCTTTAATATTAGATAAATTCTTAGATATTTCCTATCAAATTTGTTTAGGTTTACAATGTGCTCATCAAGGTGTCAGCCTTAAAGGAAATATTTCTCCTGTTGTTCATCGAGACATAAAACCAGAAAATATCTTTATTGCTGAAGATACAAAAAATGGAGAAATAGTCAAAATATTAGACTTTGGGGTTGCAAAATTTTTAACAGAAAGGGCTGGAGCAACACTTTCTAAATCTTTTATGGGTAGTTTACCTTATTGTTCTCCAGAACATATGGAAGGACGTAAACTATTAGATATACGCTCCGATATTTATAGTTTGGGAATCCTCATGTATAGTATGCTTTGTGGAAAGCATCCATTTCAGTTAAAAAGTAACTCTTTTGGTGAATGGTATCAAGCCCATCGTTTTGAAACACCATCTTTGTTAAATGAAGCGATCGCTGAGGCTAATATACCAGAAGATTTGGACAAATTAATAATTAGTTGTTTAGCGAAAGAAGTAAAAAATCGACCCCAAGATATTACAGAAATACTAGATAAATTACAATTAATTCAGCGAAAATCAAAAGATTGCCAAGAAAAAGACGAAAAATTTTTCCCAAATTCATCTCCGGTATATTTAACACCATCAACATTAATATCTAAACAGATTTGCTTACAGAAAACTTGGCCTGAGAATAAGCCCATCGCACCGATTGGTTTTCCTCATCTACTATATACAGTCCAAGGTAAAATTCCTACTTTTTGGGCAATGTTACCTCAAACAGAAATTTCCAAGTTTATAGACCAAAAGAATACTACAGAATTTATCCAAAAAGTGAATCTTTACCCAATGATGATGTGGGTAACGGTACTACATGACACCAATTCTTCTTTGACACGCTGGCTATCTTATTTTTTAGACATCAAAGATACATTAGGAGAAAGAATCATCCAAAACTTAGTAGAAAAAGGCTACTATCATTTACTCTTTTTTGCATTAGAAGAGCCAACAAAGTGCGCTCATGTCACAACAATAAAAATTACACCCCACCAGCGCGAACAATTATTAAGTTTTTTGTTAGCCTGTGATGATTCTAAAAGCTTTATTTCACCTAATCAAAGTAAAAGTATTCTCAAAGCACATTACGAAAAAATAAAACCGAAAATTTTGCAAAAACTAGTTGCAAATCAAGAAAAGAAAACAGATATAAAGCGTTGGTTATCTAATTTTTTTAATAAACTGTTTGAATTTGAATTTTGGAGACTTTTTGATTTACCTTAGTACAATGTTTCACCAGTCTCTGCAATAGACTTCTCCGAAAAATAATATAAAACCCTTATATATTTAGAACTCATATGTCATTTACGGAGAGGTCTAAATTAATCTATTCTTATTTGTAGTAATATGGTGACACTATCGTCTTTAACAAAAGATGAAACCGCTACCATTGTCTGAGTCATAAATTTGCTCCTGTTCCAATTCGATGGCAATACTATCGATTAAGAAGTTTTATACAACGTAAACAATGATTTTTCCATGATATTAAGCCCTACTTAATTTCCTTCGCTAATGAATATTAGCTATCTAAGTTGATTATTTCTAACCCACACTCTGCATCGTACAATCTCCGCAAATAAAAGCTATCTCATGGTTGGGATTCCGTTACTCCCGTTATTTCTGTAATCTGTATCCTAAACGAGATAGTCAATGCTTCAGACTTTTTCTAAGTATGCTTTTAACAGCTTTCCATTTAGTGATAATAAAAGCGAAAAATCCAGCACCCCCAAGTGCGATCGCAATTTCTATAACTGATATCCAATTTTGCTTAAACCAACCACTTTTACTAACTGTAACTTTGATGTCACGTTCAAATGTCTTTAAATCCACTAATTCTTCTGATTCATCCGCAAGCCTTACTCTGGCATAGACTGTTAAAAATAATTTTTGCTCGCCAGATTTTTTTGGTGTCACGCTCCAGCGCCACTTAACCAAGTTACCGTCGAATAAAACTCGATTTTCTTCATTAAGAGACTCCACATCAAAGTTAACTCCATCAAGACGTGCTTTGACAAAATCGCTTACTTTAGTTTGAGCAACTTCAGCGTTATCGCCTAATTCTAACTTCAAATCCCGCTTCAAATCATCGCTGAGATGCACCTCAACTAATTCAGCTTCATCAACCTTCATTTGAGTAGGTGTTTTAAATCCAATTTGCCCCACTCTGAGTTTCTTAAAGGCTTCTCTTAATTCAGTTGCGGTGTCATTGGATGGAATCCCAGGAATTGACGTAATCGCTGGTATATCACCATATTCGGGAACTTCCCTTGTATGTGGCCTACCATAATCGGGAACTCTTTTTCTTGGTCTGCTATCTGCTGGTTGTTCCGGTGTATTATTTACTAGTGGCTCTGTTTTCTGCAATGTCTGTGAAAATAGCAGGGTAAAGCAAAAAACAATAGTAAAAAGTCCCAAAGGAACTAATATTGAACGGCGTTTCATAGTTATTGAAATATATCCCAGTAAGATTACCGGTATTAAAATCAATCCCTTGACGCGTTATTCCGCTTTTTTGAGATCAAAAAAAATATATTTGTGAACGAAAATTAGAAAATCAACATTGTCACAATCGCGAATCGCCCGTAATGCCCTCCCCATTAAGCAATCCCGAAAGTTTAGAGGGGACGAGCAAATTAATTAAAATTAGCCCTTGACAAATTAGGAATTAAGAGGGATACTTAAAAAGTTGCAAAACAAGGGACCGTAGTTCAACTGGTTAGAGCACCGCCCTGTCACGGCGGAAGTTGCGGGTTCGAATCCCGTCGGTCCCGTTCTAATTGAAAAATACTTACCTTAAGTAATTAATTAAGATGTTGATTTTTAATCTTTACGAATCGTTCAGATAGTGAAGATTTATTAAGGTAAATTAATCTTTATCTCTTTCTAAGGGGATGAAGGTTTAAATTGATTTAACTATTGCAATTGTTAAGCAAATAAATCAAAATCTAAAATCGCGCCACTTTGATAACCGAATAAGTCTCAACAAACAGTTTTCTCGGAATATTCATAGTGGTTCTAAAATCTCAAATAATACGAATTGTATGACTTTCAGAGTGCGTATTGCTCCCAGTCCAACTGGGAATTTACATATTGGTACGGCGAGAACAGCTGTATTTAACTGGTTATTTGCTCGCCATCATGGCGGTAAATTTATTCTTAGAATCGAAGATACCGATACAGAGCGATCGCGTCCCGAATATACCGATAATATTCTAGAAGGATTGCGTTGGTTGGGATTGGATTGGGATGAAGGTCCATTTTTTCAAACCCAGCGTTTAGAAATGTATAAGGAAGCCGTGCAAGGCTTGCTCGATAAGGGATTAGCTTATCGCTGCTACACTACTTCTGAAGAGTTAGAAGCGTTGCGGGAATCTCAAAAAGCTAGAAATCAAGCACCTCGTTATGATAATCGTCACCGTAATCTTACACCAGAACAAGAAGCAGAATTTAAAGCAGAAGGACGTAGTTTTGTAATTCGCTTCAAGATCGATGATAGTCGCGAAATTGTTTGGAACGACTTAGTACGGGGAGAGATGAATTGGCGGGGTAGCGATTTAGGCGGCGACATGGTTATCGCTCGTGCCGCCGAAGATGGTATCGGTCAACCATTGTATAATTTCGCCGTAGTGGTGGATGACATGGATATGCAAATTACCCATGTGATTCGTGGAGAAGATCATATCGCCAATACTGCTAAACAAATTCTGTTGTATGAGGCATTTAGTGCAAAAGTACCAGAATTTTCTCATACTCCCTTAATTCTAAACATGGAAGGGCGCAAACTTTCGAAACGAGATGGCGTTACCTCAATTTCTGACTTTCAGAAAATGGGTTTTACCGCTGAAGGACTGGTTAATTATATGACCTTGTTGGGATGGTCACCCCCGGATTCTACCCAAGAAATATTTACTTTGGAAGAAGCTGGCAAGAACTTTGATTTTGAGCGGGTTAACAAAGCCGGTGCAAAATTTGATTGGGCCAAATTGGATTGGATAAACAGCCAGTATATTCATAGTATGCCGGTAGATAAACTTACCGATTTACTCATACCTTTTTGGTCAGAAGCGGGGTATAAATTTTCTGAAACCAAAGATCGTGCTTGGATAGAACAGCTAGTGGCCTTAATTCAGCCCGGTATAGCCCGTTTAACTGAAGCTGTTGACGTTGCCAAAATGTTTTCCACCGAAACGGTAGAATTTAGTTCCGAAGCCAAAGAACAACTGCAAAAAGAAGGAGTTGTAAATGCCCTTCAAGGAGTTGTGGCAACTTTAGATAATCAACAGTTGAGTGAAATTAATGCCTCCAATGCTAAGGATATAATAAAACTGGTAGTTAAAGAGCAAAACGTCAAAAAAGGCTTATTGATGCGGAGTTTGCGGGCTGCTTTAACCGGAGAAATGAACGGCCCAGACTTGATCGAATCTTGGGTATTGCTTAACCATATTGGTTTAGACAAGCTTCGTTTAGAAAAGGCAATTGCTGGGTAAAATTCTATAAATAAAAGCATTATAACCAGGTTAAGTACGTCAAGATCTTGAATAAATACCTTGGGGGCGCATTTTATGTGCCCCTGTTTATTGCCAGGAATATAGTTTCGCTCTTGAAGCTGTGGAGGAAATTCCATCCGGATTGTTGCAAAATGCTATGAGAGCAATAATTATTAACTCTTAAAAATCTCTTTGTGATGTAATTTGAATTTCCCCAATAATTAGTTAATTACTCTGAGCAAAGGGAACAATATTTGTAATTTTAATGTCATTTCAAGCACTTAGAAAAAAAACATCAAAATGTCTACTAAATTAATAAGTCGAGCAATCAAGTTATCATTTGTATTCTTATCAGTGACAACAGCATCGCTGATAAGCACCGCAGTTAACGCTGAACAACCGGAGATATTTGGAGATATAACCATCGAGCGCCCTTTAAAAGAACCCCTAACAGTTCGCGGAATGAGCGGGGGTACCATACCAGTAAAACAAATTACAGACAGAACTGACACGCCAACAGGAGCTTGTACTGGGTACATAGATAAAGAACCAGATCATACTCTACGGTTAAAAAATAGATTTGATTATATGAAACTGGTAATAGAAAGTCCCGAAGATACCACTTTAGTAGTTCAAGGTCCCGGTGGTACCTGGTGTAACGATGAATTTGAAGATAAAAATCCCGGTATTGTCGGCGAATGGCTCGATGGAAAGTACAACGTTTGGATCGGTTCTTATAAGCAAGAACAGTATCTTCCCTATACTTTGATCATCACAGAAATTAGTCAATAGCATAAGGGAATGGGGCATTGCTAACTCTCCCCATCCCCCCATCTCCCC
>JBHJJJ010000188.1:0-21987 GCA_050042755.1 Rivularia sp. (in: cyanobacteria) | reverse complement strand
AATCTTCAACAAACTTAAATTCTTTTCTTAACAACGTGTTGTATCTAAACATTTCGGTTTTACCTACACCACGATTATCCATCCAATATCTCAAGACTTTATTACGGACAAACTGATATGTCCGAATCGCTTCGGAGATGGCTGATATCTGTTGTGGTTTTGGTTTAACTTTAAATTCGTAAACAAACACGTTTGACACTAACTTTTAAAGTATCAAATTACTATATCATATATTTGACCTCACGGGGAATAAATTCCCCACGGGTTTATCCCCACGGATAAATCCGGGGGCTTGCACCCTCGGAGTTTTGGTCAAATGTTGAACGTGAGACAAAATCATAGTATAAATAGTCGAGAGTAACCTATGTAAAAATTTAGTTAGGAGATTGTTAATAGTGAGAGCGACTTATCCTTTAAGGCTGCGAGCATCAGAAGAACATAACATAATACATAAAGGAAATTAGCGTAAAATCACATAAAAACCGAGTTTAAGCGAATAAAAAATTTAGCATTTTACTTTTTTCAGGGAATAATACGTAATTATTCTGTAGTTATCATATAACTCTTTAGATTCCGGCTGGGAAAAATTTATCAACAATTAATAGATTATTTATCTAAATTTTTTTCATATCATTTTTTTATGGATATAACTGATATTTGTACTGAGCTTTATTAGAATAAATAAAGTTATTTTTTCCATTTCATTTTGCTAGAATCATTCTTTTTTTGAACTGTGTTTTTTAGTTAAACCAAGCTTTTTGATTTTTTCACAGATAAAACAGCTATATTTATCTAGTCTTTACAATTTCCAGTAAAAATACGGTTAGATTATATACGGATAAAAATAAAAATCAATTTTCTCAATTCTCTTATAAGAGAATTATTCAATCATCGACCTAAAAAACGAAAAAATTAGAGGCCGTTTTTATGAAAGCAGTAATTTTGGCTGGAGGTCTTGGTACCCGTCTCTCAGAAGAAACTAGCGTAAGACCAAAGCCAATGGTAGAAATTGGTGGTAAGCCAATTCTTTGGCATATCATGAAAATTTATTCTGCTCACGGTATTAATGAGTTTATTATCTGCTGTGGTTATAAAGGATACGTGATTAAGGAGTATTTTGCGAACTACTTCTTACATATGTCGGATGTAACTTTTGATATGCGGTTTAACCAGATGAACGTACATTCTGGTTATGCAGAACCTTGGCGCGTCACCTTGGTAGATACGGGAGATAATACCTTGACAGGTGGACGTTTAAAGCGAGTCAAAGAGCATATAGGGAACGAAACTTTTTGTTTTACTTATGGTGATGGAGTTAGTAATGTTAATGTCACCAAACTGATCGAATTTCATAAACAACAACAGGCTCTAGCAACTCTAAGTGCAGTACAACCTCCAGGACGTTTTGGTGCAATTGTTCTAGGACAAGAGCAAACTAAGATTACCAGTTTCCGAGAAAAGCCAGAAGGAGACAACGCTTGGATTAATGGTGGCTTTTTTGTCCTAGAACCTCAAGTGATTGATTTTGTTGAAGGCGATTCCACAGTTTGGGAAAAAGAGCCATTAGAAAAGCTCGCTGATATGGAGCAGCTATCTGCTTATAAACATGATGGTTTTTGGCAACCAATGGATACTTTAAGAGATAAAAATTATTTAGAAAACCTTTGGAAGAGTAACGAAGCTCCTTGGAAGGTTTGGTAGATGAATACGAGTTATGAGTTACAAATTATAAATAATTAGTTTTATACTTTTAGCTCTTAACTCTTAACTTTTTAATTCAAGTTATTGTAAATTGATTGCTTTAGTTACAGGGGCATAACAAATGAATGATTTCGCAATTATAGGTGGGGGTATAGTCGGTCTTTCTACTAGTATGGCTCTAGGAGAACGCTATCCGAAAGCAAAAATCCTAGTCTTGGATAAAGAAAGCCAAGTAGCACTACACCAAACTGGTAACAATAGCGGTGTTATCCACTCGGGTATTTATTATAAGCCTGGTAGCTTCAAAGCTAGGTTTTCCCGTGATGGCTGTCGTTCGATGGTACAATTTTGCCAAGAACACGGCATTGACCATGAAGTCTGCGGTAAAGTAATTGTTGCAACTTCTCCTGAAGAACTTCCTCGTTTAGAAAACCTCTACAAGCGAGGTTTGGAAAACGGTCTAGAAGTAAAAAGAATTACCAGCGAGGAGGTCAAAGAAATTGAACCCCACGTAAGTAGCGTTGCTGGAATTTGGGTAGCATCAACTGGTATTGTAAATTACAAGCAAGTTTGTCAGAAATACGCTGAAATTATTCTAAAACTTGGCGGCGAAATCAAATTCAATACTAAAGTTGAGAAAATAGTTAATAACGGTGACAATCGGGTTTTAGAAACCAATAACGGCAGCTTTGAAACTCGTTTCGTAATCAACTGTGCTGGATTGTATTCCGACCGTGTAGCCAAATTAGGTAAGGTTAATCCCCAAGCCAAAATTGTACCTTTCCGGGGAGAATATTACGAACTGACACCAGAAAAACGTCATCTGGTAAAAGGTTTAATTTATCCGGTTCCCAACCCAGATTTTCCCTTCCTTGGCGTTCACTTTACCCGGATGATAGACGGTAGCGTTCATGCAGGGCCAAATGCCGTACTCAGTCTGAAGCGGGAAGGTTATAAAAAAACAGATTTTAATTTACGCGATTTTGCGGAAGTTATGGCTTATCCAGGTTTCTGGAAACTTGCAGCGAAACACTCAGATGAAGGAATCAAGGAAATAATTCGTTCCTTTAGTAAAGCAGCCTTTGTGAACAGCTTGCAAAAACTGATTCCTGAAGTTCAACCAGAAGATGTAGTTCCTACTCACGCAGGAGTTCGCGCTCAAGCTTTAATGAACGACGGTAAGTTAGTTGATGATTTTTTGATTGTAAAAGGTCACAACTCCGTTCATGTGTGCAATGCTCCTTCTCCAGCAGCTAACTCTTCCATTGAAATAGGTAAAGCTGTAGCCGCAGAAATTCCAGAACTTCCACATCTCAAACCAGCAGCAGTCAAGGTTTCCCATTAATTATTTTTAAGAATAAAAAATTTAATGGGTGCTCGTCAATTGCTAAGGTGGCAAGTCTCAAAGTTAATAATCTCAATCTAAATAATCAACACAAAAAAAGGAATCTAAATCAATGAAAATTCTCGTTACCGGTACAGAAGGTTATCTTGGTTGTTTGTTAGCTCCCTTATTGATTGAAAAGGGACATGAAGTAATTGGTGTAGACACTGGTTATTACAAAGTTGGTTGGTTATACAACGGTACCCAAGCTACTGCTAAAACTTTAAATAAAGATATTCGCCATATTTCCTTGGAGGATTTACAAGGTGTGGAAGCTATAGTTCATATGGCTGAACTATCCAACGATCCTACCGGACAATTATCACCAAATATTACTTACGATATCAATCATGTAGGTTCAGTTCGTCTTGCGAAGCTGGCGAAACAAGCAGGTGTACGTCGCTTCGTGTATATGTCTTCTTGTAGCGTTTATGGCGTGGCTACAGAAGGCGATGTTACTGAAGAATCCCCGGTTAACCCACAAACTGCTTATGCAGAATGTAAAACTATGGTGGAGAGAGATGTCAAACCCCTTGCAAGTGATGATTTTTCTCCTACCTTCATGCGGAATGCTACGGCTTTTGGTGCTTCCCCAAGAATGCGCTTTGATATTGTTTTGAATAACTTAGGTGGTTTAGCATGGACTACCAAAGAAATTAAAATGATTAGTGATGGTACTCCGTGGCGGCCATTAGTTCACGCATTAGATATTTCTAAAGCTATTATTTGTGCTTTGGAAGCTCCTCGCGACATCGTGCACAACCAAATATTTAATGTTGGAGATACCGCGAATAATTATCGAGTTAAGGAAATAGCCGAATTTGTTGCCGAAGCATTTCCTGGATGTAAATTGAGCTTTGGCGATAGTGGTTCAGATAACCGCAGCTATCGAGTATCTTTTGAGAAAATAAATACTCTTTTACCTGGTTTTAAATGCGATTGGGATGCACGTCTTGGTGCCAAGCAATTATTTGACGTGTTCAATCAAATTGATATGACTGAGGATGTATTTTTCTCTAGAGGTTTTACCCGTTTAAAACAGTTAGAGTATCTAATTCGCACTCAACAAATCGATAAAGATTTCTTCTGGGCTAAGAAATAGTCAAAATATCTAGACTTAAATCAGATTTCATCTCCATGAAATAAGTGCGGGTATCTATTTACCCGTACCCAAGCATCAAATCATCATCAATGAGGTTGTCATGATTTTTACCGAAACTGAACTTCAAGGCGCTTATACCATCGACTTAGAAGAAAATCACGACCACCGTGGCTTCTTTGCTCGTACTTTCTGCGCTAAGGAACTCGAAGCACATGGTTTAAAACCAGTGGTAGCTCAATGTAATTTATCTTTTAACTATAAAAAAGGTACTTTGCGGGGAATGCATTACCAAGTAGCTCCAGCAACAGAAACAAAAATAATCCGCTGCATAAAAGGTGCTATTTACGATGTAATTATCGATATGCGTCCCGAGTCTCCTACTTACTTACAACATTTTGGTGTGGAATTATCAGCAGATAACCACCGTGCTTTATACGTACCAGAAATGTTTGCTCACGGCTACCAAGCACTAAGTGATGGGTGTGAAGTAATGTATATGGTGGGTGAATTTTATACCCCTGGATACGAACGGGGCTTACGCTATGACGACCCATTTTTTAACATTCAATGGCCTCTTGAAGTCACGGAAATGTCCGAAAAAGATACTAAGTGGCCTCTGATGAGAATGATGAGCGTTGGTGGCGCTTCATAAATATTTACGAACTAATTCGTAAAATGCTGAAATATGGCAGACATTAATTAAGGAAACGAATTAATAAAACTAGGACTTACGCATTTTACACATAGACTATCGCGCGATCGAGCATCTGCCATTTTTTATCTCATGAGTGCATAAGTTGATTAAACCTGAACCCATTAATAAGAAAGGAACATTGAGTTTTTTTAGCTAAATATTCCATCACGTAAATAGGTATGACTTAGTCGAGATAATTAAACTTTTGTCGATGCGTAAGTCCTAAATATATATTTCAGCATTCCTATGAGTCAGTTTTAGATAGAAAACGCCAAAATTTATTACTCAAACCAGGATATCTAACAGGAGTTTAATTAATGATTATTGTAGATCGCGCTTTACAAGCACGTGCTGAAGCAGGAAACCCCGTCAAAGTAGCAATGATTGGTGCTGGCTTTATGGGTAGGGGAATCGCTAATCAGATAGCTAATTCCGTTCCTGGAATGGAGTTAGTAGCAATTTCCAACCGTAATTTAGAGGCAGCAAAGCGGGCTAATGTAGAAGCGGGAATTGAAACTATTAAAGAAATTTCCAATGTTACAGATTTGGAACATGCCATCCAAAAAGGTGAATATGCAGTAACTGAAGATGCGATGTTGCTGTGTCGTGCAGCCGGTATTGATGCAATTATTGAAGTAACCGGAGCTATTGAGTTTGGCGCTCATGTTGTCACCGAAGCGATCGCCCATGGCAAGCATATCATTATGATGAATGCTGAACTAGACGGTACTATTGGTTCTATTTTAAAAGTTTATGCGGATAAAGCAGGAGTTATTCTCTCAGCTTGTGACGGCGATCAACCAGGGGTAGAAATGAACCTCTATCGGTTCGTGAAGAGTATTGGCTTGACCCCGTTACTATGTGGAAACATTAAAGGATTGCAAGATCCCTATCGCAATCCTACCACTCAAGAAGCATTTGCTAAACGTTGGGGACAAAAACCTCACATGGTGACTAGCTTCGCTGACGGTAGTAAAATCTCCTTTGAGCAAGCGATCGTTGCTAACGCTACGGGAATGAAAGTTGCTCAAAGAGGAATGCTAGGATACGACTTTAAAGGTCATGTTGATGAAATGACCTCGATGTATGATGTAGAACAGTTAAAGCAACTTGGCGGTATTGTTGATTACGTTGTAGGTGCCAAACCCGGTCCTGGTGTCTTCGTTTTTGCAACTCATGACGACCCCAAACAGCAGCATTACTTAAATCTGTATAAGTTAGGTGAAGGTCCTCTTTACAGTTTTTATACTCCTTACCATCTATGCCATTTTGAAGTACCTCTATCAGTAGCTCGCGCCGTACTATTCAGTGATGCTGTGATGTCTCCCTTAGGAGGTCCCCTTGTAGATGTGGTAACCACAGCTAAAATTAACCTTAAGACCGGAGATATCCTCGATGGCATTGGTTACTATATGACCTATGGTCAATGCGAGAATTCCGAAGTTGTTCGCGAAGAAAACTTGTTACCAATGGGATTGGCTGAAGGTTGTCGTTTAAAGCGAGACATCCCCAAAGACCAAGTTCTCACCTACGATGACGTAGAATTACCACAAGGTAGACTTTGCGACAAACTCCGAGAAGAACAAAACGCAATATTCGCTCCATCTAAAACCTTAGCAGTAGCTTAATAACATGCTACTTCTTTAACTTAATCCGTTGATGTAAGTAGCGTATAATACATGTTTTGTGTAGTGAGGAGTCTTTTTTTATGCTAAACATATTTAAAACTTCTTCACTCCACAACATTTAATTTATCCGGCGTTAGTTAAAACTCAATTCAAACTTGGCGGGGGGATTTATGCAAACCAATTTAATTAAGCGCGTAGCAGATAATGTTGCTGTAGTAGCAGAGAAAATACAAAACCGTCTCGAAAGACGGCGTATGGTTTCACTCCAACCAAATAAACCAGCTATTGGAAACGTACTTATTTCTTACGTTTTAGATCCATTTACGTTGAAACCGGGCGAACCTATTTCAATATCTCATACTCAACATAGTGAATGCCTACAAATGGCTAAAACTTTTTTAGATTTAGGCTACAACGTTGATGTTATATGGTTCTTCAACGATACATTTCTTCCTAAAAAAGACTATGCCTTTTTCATTGAGACACGTTGGAATTTGCAAAGATGCGCACCATTTCTAAATAAAGACTGTATAAAAATATTTCATTCTGATTCAGCGCATATGCTATTTCATAACGCTGCTGAAGCAAATAGATTACTAGGATTGCAGCAAAGGCGAAATATAGCTCTAAGTCCTAAAAGATTCGAGCACCCAAACAAAGCTATCGAATATGCTGATTGCGCGACTGTTCTTGGTAACGAGTTTACTATGAATACATTTACATATGCAAATAAACCGCTTTATCGAATTCCTATTTCTGCTCCGACACTTTATCCTTGGCCAGAAAATAAAGATTTTGCAGCCTGCCGTCGAAACTTTCTTTGGTTTGGTAGCGGTGGTTTAGTTCACAAGGGATTGGATTTACTCTTAGATGCATTTTCCCAAATGCCGGATTACCATTTAACTATTTGTGGTCCCATCGGTAAGGAAAAAGATTTTGAAACAGCTTTTTACAAAGAACTTTATCAAACTCCTAACATTCATACAGTTGGTTGGGTTGATGTTACCTCTCAAAAGTATCTAGATATTGTTAATAGTTGTTTGGCCCTTGTCTATCCTTCTTGCTCCGAAGGTGGCGGTGGATGCGTTATCAACTGTATGCATGCAGGTCTGATCCCAGTTGTCAGCTATGAATCAAGTGTAGATATCAGCCATGATTGCGGTGTTATTTTCAAAGAAAACTCTGTAGAAGAAATTAAGCAGGCTATTCAGAATATTTCCCAGCGAAGTGCATCAGAACTCCAACAAATGACTAGAAATTCTTGGGAATTTGTTCGAGAAAATCATACCAGAGAAAAGTTTACTCAAGTCTATAGAGAAACGATTGAAAAAATCATGTCGCAACACGCAGTGAAAAAAGAATTATTAACCTATGTCTAAACTATCTCTAAATCAATTGCGAATCTATACTGGTGCTGCCGTTAGAGATATGAACTACAACATACTCTACAATTGGTTTCTACGTTTTAAAAGTAAACCAATAGAAGCGAGTAAAAAACGAGCAATAGTCTTTTCTCCACATCAAGATGACGAAACTATAGGTTGTGGAGGAATGATTGCTCTCAAGCGTTCCCAAGGAATACCAGTAAAAGTTGTCTTCCTTACAGACGGACGCTACGGTAGACCAAGTTGGATAGAGCCAGAGAATATTATCCAATATCGCCAAGAAGAAGCGTCGAACGCCCTGAATGTTTTGGGAATAGAACCGTCACAAACACAATTTCTTAATGAAGCTGACGGTTCATTAGCCCAATTATCTACAGAAAAACGAAACTTGTTAATTGCTAAATTAGTTGAAATTCTTCAATCCTTTGAAGCACAAGAAGTTTACGTTCCACACCACCACGATGGGCATCCAGATCATGAAGCAACTTACTCTTTAGTTAGGAGTGCTATTGAAGCTTCAAAAATGCAGATAGAACTTTTGCAATATCCGATTTGGATGCTGTGGCGAAATCCACTTTCCTCTCATAAATATTTACAGAAAACAAGTAGCGCTTATCGATTATTTATCGGTAACTTTAAAGATAAAAAACAGCAAGCAATTACTATTTATAAATCGCAAACTCCGAATTTACCTTCAAGTTTGAAGCAGGCAATACTCTCGCAGAACGAAATGTTTTTAAAGATTAAATTGCTGTAGTAATAATCATCTGTGAGACTGCAAATAAGATTTTTATTAAAATTCAATTATGGATGAATTGCAGCCTAATCATCATAAATATTTTTACTCAACGTATTGTCAGGGGTAGAATCATCATTTTATAGGTAACAAAATGAAAATTGCTTTAGTCCATGATTATTTAACTCAGAGAGGTGGCGCAGAACGAGTATTTGAATTACTTTGTAAACGCTTTCCTCAAGCGGATATTTTTACATCCTTGTATGATGCTCAAAAAACAATTGATTTAGGCGAACGAATAGTCAACACGACTTATTTACAACAAATTCCTGGCGCAGCCAAATACTTCCGGTTAATGGCTCCCTTCTATTTCCCCGCCTTTCGCGCTTTAGACTTGCAAGAATATGATTTAATTATTAGTAGTAGCACTAGTTTCGCCAAAGCAGTACGAAAAAGTCCAAAGGCACAGCACGTTTGTTTCTGTCATAATGTCACCCGTTTTCTATGGGACACAGAAACTTATTTAAGAGAATATGCTGACTATCAATATTTTGCTCCATTAATTGAAAAAGTTTTTCAATTAATGAGAAATGTAGATCTAACTTATGCCCAAGAGCCTGACCTTTATATTGCTAATTCCAGTGTTGTCGCACGTCGGATAAAAAGCACTTACGGTAAAAAAGCAATAGTTATTAACTACCCAATTGATACCAGTAAGTTTGTTTATTCAGATTCTAAAGACGAATATTTTCTTGCTTCAGCAAGGATGATAGGTTACAAACGACTTGATATAATAGTGGAGGCTTTTAACTGGCTGGGATGGCAACTGAAAATATCAGGTGACGGACCAGAAAGAGAACGGTTACAATCAAAAGCTTTGAAAAATATCGAATTTGTGGGTCACGTCTCAGATAATGAACGTACCCAGTTGTTTTCTAAAGCTCAATCTGTCATAGTTGCAGCTTTAGAAGACTATGGATTAGTTCCGGTAGAAGCAAACGCTAGTGGAACCCCAGTAGTAGCTTTCGGGGCAGGGGGAGTTTTAGATACTCAGGTTCCTGGTAAAACAGGAGTCTTCTTCAAAAGGCAAACTCCTGACTCCTTGCAAAGTGCATTATTAGAAGCCAGGGAAATCTATTGGAATTACCATAGCATCCGCAATCATGCTGTAGCCAATTTTTCGGAAGAGGCATTTTTTAGTAAGGTTGAGCAGGTTATTGACCAAACTAGTAGCGAGAAGCGATCGCTTTCGGGAAAGCGTTGCTGAACCAAGTCCCTGATTTGTTAGCTGAGGAAATTAATAAAGTGATGCAAACCAGTCTAAGTCCCCATGTAAATCCAGCTGCTGATACAGAACCTGGTTACGGGCAGCTGTTTGCGGTATTAATACGGAGATTCCCTTGGTTTTTGATAGTATTTATGGCTTCGGTAGGCGCGGGTTATTACGTGTATCGCCAAACACCGCCAAATTATCAGAGTTCAATGGAACTGCTAGTAGAGCCAAATTACCAAGGAAAAGCTCAAGGAACAGGGCAAGAAAAAAATAAGTTTACCGACTCTAACGTGGAGATAGATACAGCTACCCAACTAAACTTGATGGGTAGTTCTTCACTTATAAAACAAGCAGTTGAAAAACTTAAGCCCGAATACCCGGAAATTACCGTAAAACATGTAAAAAGTGCTTTGTCCTTAAAGCAAGTAAGATCGCAAGAAGATAACGTTGCAACTAAAATCTTTCAAGTCGAGTATAGAGATAACGACCCTATAAAGACTCAAAGAGTATTAGAATCCATAAGGCAAGTTTATCTAGATTACAACGAAGAACAGCAGAAAAAGCGTTTAAAAGATGGTCTGAAAGTTAGCAGAGAACAGAAAAGAAAGGTCACCGATGAGCTAAATAAAGCTGAAGCGCAGTTATTAAGGTTTCGCAAAGCTCATAATTTAACAGATCCGGGGACGCAAGCTAAAGCTTATGAAGATGCCTTAAATAATATTCAGCAAGAACGACGCACAACTCACAATCAGTATAGAGAAGCTAGAGCTCGACTAGAATCATTACAAAAACAGCTAAAACGTAATCCCCAAAAAGCTCTAGTTTCTTCTCGCTTGAGTCAGTCAAGTCGTTATCAATCCTTGCTTAACGAAATTCAAAAAACCGAACTTGCCATCGCGCAAGCGAGTTTGCGTTTTACGTCCAATCATCCCGACGTGTTAAAGCTGCGAGAACAACTTGCAAGACAAAAGCAGTTACTACAACAAGAGGTAGGAAGGGCTTTAGGAGGAAGTAATGGGGATGCAAACGGGGTTAATACTGGAGACTTACTTAACCAGGGGCAACTTTCTCAAACAGATCTCAACCTTGCAAGTAACTTAGTAGAGACGCAAACAAATATGTTTGCTTTAGCAGCCCGGGACAAAAGTTTAGCTCAAAAAGAACAGCAACTACAGGAAGATCTGAAAAAATTTCCTCTCCTGCTAGCTCAATATAATCGTTTACAACCCCAGGTAGATTTTAGCCGCCAACGCTTGCAGCAGCTATTGAAAGTAGAGCAAGAATTTGAGCAAGAACTTGACAAAGGTGGATTTAGCTGGGAAGTAGTAGAAGAACCGCAAGAAGGAAATTATTTAGGTCCAAATCTACGGCAAAACCTGTTGTTAGGTGGAGTAGTTGGTTTAATGTTGGGAGGGATAGCGGCTTTCGCTCGCGAGGCAGGTGACGATGCAGTTCGTACTACTGCTGAATTAGAGAAACAAGTTGCCATACCACTTTTAGGAACAACTCCTAAGTTACCTCCAGCCAAAGCAAAAGAATCGATATTTAAATTACCCTTCGGAAAGCCCGAAGTTCTAGCTCCTTGGACAATTCAGGTTTTGCAATCACCACCGCGTTGGGAATCGCTAGACCTAATTTATAAAAATATAGAACTGCTTAACTCTGTTTCTAGCTTTAAATCTTTAATGATAACCTCGGCGTTACCCGATGAAGGTAAATCAGCTTTAGCTTTAGGTTTAGCGATGAGTGCTGCTCGTTTGCATAAAAAGGTATTATTAATTGATGCCAATTTACGCGATCCAAGCGTACACAAACATCTAAATCTTCCCAACGAACAAGGACTTTCTACCTTGCTCACAAGTGATGTGGCTCTACCTAACCAAATAACTCTTCAGTCTTCAGGCTCATCTTACATAGATATTTTAACCGCAGGGCCAACACCAGAAGACCCTGCAAATCTATTAAGTTCTCCTCGTATGGAAGAATTGATGAGTGCATTTGAAGAAAGTTATGATTTGGTGATTCTGGATGCTTCTGCTGTTCTCGGTTTGGTAGATGCTTTACTCACGGCATCAATTTGTCGCGGCGTAATCATGGTAGCAAGTATTGGTAGGGTAACTCGCACCCAACTTGCACAAGCTACAGGCATGCTCGGTAAGTTAAATTTACTTGGGGTTGTTGCAAATGGAGTGTCAAACTCTGACTATAGCTATGTTCCCCATATCAAGGAACAGCAATTGGCATTGAAAGGAGCCCTGGAAGAATAGATATTTAATAACTACGGATCTTCCATCGAAAATCTAAGGGCGCAAAACCCCTAATTTACCAGTGGGTTACAATTTTTTTGACAGAAATTGTAATCCATTATTTTTTCAGCAAAGCCTCGAGATCTGCATATGGGATGCAATGCTAATCTTGTATAAATATCATATCCGGTTAAGCTACCATTCTGTGAGGCTGGGTAATAGGTAATAAGAAATTATGATAGCTCTGAGTTATATCGCAAGTAATTAGCCGGAGTTGATGTACCCGGGGACGACCAAGTATCTCCATTTCCGTCATATTATATTTGAGAACGAGGGAAGTTCGCTATATTTACTACGGTCGTGGCTAAGTGATACAAGAGTATACTATATAACTTCAAATTGTAGCGGATATTAATTCAAGTTTAAATTAAATGACTATTGAATATCTCAAGAGAAGCCGATACCAAACTAAGTTTCATAAAAGTTGCGTAGTATTTAATAATATGTAAATTTAACTTACGTAAATTTTCGTATACATTTCGTTTTTTTAGGTAAAATCCATAAAAAAATGAAAGTTTATTCAATCCGAAAAAATATTTATGTAAAAATCAATTACAATTATTATGAATATGCAAATAGAATGTTAAGCAAATATAATTCATAATACCTTAATAATAACGAGAAGAAAGCACTTAGTATTTAAAGAGTAAATAAAGAATTTATTTTAGATAGCGTTAATTCTATCGTTTCTTATATCCTATTTATTGAATACCATTGCAAAAAGAAAAAGTAATCTTGAAGTGACCTAGATTTATCCGCAGTCTCGCTTCTTCTCCCGGCATACATCTTCAAGAAATTTGATGAAAGCTATGTAATTGCCACAATGGCGCTTTTTCTCTATTCATTATTTGCCTGCATCATTTTGTTTTGATAGAAGTGATGCGAAATATTACGGATATTATAGGCGTTTTTTCGCTTTGGATGTAAGACAAGCTGTCTACCACTCTATAAGTTTAAATTGATATGACAATCTCAATAGTTCCAACTTTACAAAATAGCTCTAGTCTACTTGAATCCGATCGCTCAAGCTACTGCACCCTTCAATGGCGACGCAATCAATTATTGGTAAAATCATCAGGTGCAATTAAGCAGCCTTATATGCCTGGTTTGAATACCCATGAATCTTTGAAGGAATGCTTAAAACATTCTTCGGTTAAATTGGTTCGTATAGATCCCAAATTAGGTGAAGAAAACGTCAGGCTTTGGGCAGAGGCTTGTAGTGCGGCTGACAAACCAGTATATTTACGTATAAGCGCTGCTCAAAAACAGCCAAAATCCAATAATTCTTTACTCTGGTGGTTAAAGCGTTTAACTGAGTGGGCGATCGCCAGCGTGATTCTACTAGTAGTGAGTCCACTAATGTTGCTGTTGGCTTTATTAATGAAAATTGATGCTCGGGCACCATTATTTGAACGCTCCTGGCACGTCGGCGAAAGAGGTAAATTATTTAAATTAATTAAATATCGTACAACATCTGTAGATCAAAACACAGAAGAGGGCAGCACACAATTTGCTCGCTGGATGTGTAAGTACGGTTTGGATAACTTGCCGCAGTTATTGAACGTACTTCGAGGAGAAATGAGCTTATTTGGTTCTCGTTGCTGGGCTTTGAAAGATGCGGTAAGGTTAGCTCCCGAAGCGCAAAAACAATTGAATGAACTACCCGGAATCACGAGTTCGTGGGAAATAGAATCGGAAGAACCGAATATCCTACATTTAGATAGCCAGACATCCTAATTGATGTAGTGCCATAAGATTGATATCATTTATGTTTTACAAATCAATCTTAAACAGAGCCATCGCCCCATGCCAGCACTTCTAGAGACTATATTTACCTTTTGTGTTGGCATTCTAGTCCCTGAGAGGATCGCGACAATCTGGTGATAAAGTTGATAGTACCGAGGGGTTGACGCTCTTAAGGAATCAAAATCGCAATCTTAACCAAAAATCAATGCTTGAAAAGCTTGCTTCCACCACTTTAAAAAATTATATATGCGTTCAAAACTATACAAGCCATTAAGCAATTTACTCAAAGCTACTAAGTTTTGGGAGGATAACTATTTAGTACTGCGAGAGTTTAAATACTTTCGTAAGATAACTATTTTAGCTTTAGGTTTTTCGATACTAGCAGCGGCTTTTGAGGGTTTTAGTATTGGTTTCTTGCTAACTTTTTTACAAAGTATGACTGCGGGAGCCGATGCGGAACCTATTCAGACAGGTATTGCTTGGTTTGATATCTGGATATTAGGAATCAATACTTCTGCAACAAGTCGGTTATATAGAATATCTCTATTGATTTTATTCAGCACTTGGCTGCGTTCGGGATTCAATTACTTTAGCGGAATCTACACGGAGTCGGCACAGTTACATCTTGCAGACCGCCTACGTAAGAGAATGTTTGAACATTTACAAGCATTACCGTTAGCTTACTTTGTTAAAACCCGTTCTGGCGAACTGATCAATACAATAACCACTGAAATCGAGAGATTGAAGCAGGGCTTTGGTGGTGCTGCTTTCGTGATGACTAGAGGTATGGCAGTCACTGTTTATTTTACCTCGATGTTTTTAATATCATGGCAGCTTTCGATTATTTCAGTGTTGTTGTTTACACTTTTAGCGGTAGGACTTTCAACACTTAATGCTCGCATTCGAGAATCAAGTTTTGGAATTTCTAAGGCTAACGGTGATTTCCATTCAAGAGCCACGGAGTTTATTAACGGTATCCGTACGGTTCATGCATCGGGTACGCAAGATTTTGAACGTCAACGTTTTTACAGCGTTAGCGGTAATTTGCTTAATGCTTCAATAAAAGTTGCCAGGGCTTGGACTCTAGTAAAACCCATAGCTGAAGCTATTGTAACAACCGTTTTGATTGGTTTAATTATTCTTTCCTTTGCGAAATTTACTTTACCAGTTGCATCATTACTAACTTTTTTCTTCATTCTGCTTCGCGTTGCACCAGCTATTCAGGATATCAATGGCACAATAGCATTCCTTAGCACCTTGAACGGTTCCTTAGAGAATATTAAAAATCTCTTAAAAAGTGATAATCAAGCTTACTTTGAAAACGGATCTGCCCAGTTTGCAGGGTTAAATCGTTCCATTGACATAGTATCTGTTGATTTTGGCTACGACTCCAGTAATTTAGTTTTAAACAATATTACCCTCACCCTTGAAAAGGGAAAGACTACTGCCTTGGTGGGAGCCTCTGGTGCTGGAAAAACCACCCTGGCAGATTTGATCCCTCGATTTTACGATCCAACACAAGGGCATATTCTTATTGATGGAGTTGATTTAAAAGAGTTGGATGTCTATTCCTTGCGAAAAAACATGGCTATTGTTAGCCAAGATACATTTATCTTCAATACTTCTGTTTGGAATAACATTGCTTACGGTACAACCAGTGCAACCGAAGTTGAAATAAAAGAAGCGGCTCGTCTGGCCAATGCGTTACAGTTTATCGAAGATATGCCTCAAGGTTTCGATACCCAACTTGGGGATCGCGGAGTCAGGTTATCTGGAGGACAAAGACAGCGTATAGCTATAGCCCGTGCATTACTTCGCGATCCCCAAATTTTGATCTTGGATGAAGCTACCAGTGCTTTAGACTCTGTATCGGAACGCTTGATTCAGGAATCTTTAGAAAAGCTTTCTGTTGGTAGAACAGTTATTGCCATTGCCCATAGACTCTCTACAATTGCTAAAGCAGATAAAGTAGTAGTGTTAGAGGGAGGCTATATTGTTGAGCAAGGAAAATATCAAGATTTGCTACAACAACATGGCAAGCTTTGGAAATATCATCAAATGCAGAACGAAATTGGTCAAACAAACTAAAAACTACTAAGTATTGTCTTGACCTATAAAAATTGTGCTTATCCTATTCCAGTAGAAATATAGCGGTTTTCACACTAAGTAAGCTGTATAAATTAAATTTATCGTAAAAGTGAAAATTCTCTCCCCTCTTTTTAGGAGAGTTGAGCTTCCGTATTAAAATCAACTGAAAACCGCTATATTAAGGTTTGGACTTGCCATGGGTACCCGTCAGCGGCAAGTCTTAATTTTTTATATAAATACCATAGGTTTTGCTAATACGTAATCGAATCAAATGCTGCGATAAAAAATAGATCCGACTTGCTAGCAAACAAGTATTATCAGACATCCTAGGGGAAAGCTAAGTCGCGAGGCATTGAAAATAGTAATTAGGACAAGACAATAGGGAATAGGGCTACGAATAAGGCTTTTAAGCCAAAAAAGCATTCCATCTATAACATAGTTGGGTTTATTTGTGCCGACTTACTTATGTTCATTCTTGGGATATGGAGGGTGCTTTATATGGCTTCGGAATGATTTAATTATTTTTATTCCACAAAAGTATTTTATTTTAAAGTTTTAAAATCTAACATTATTACAAAATATATGCCAGTATCTTCGATTTCATAGTACTTGTACTATTTTCAATTAAAATACTTACAATTCTTTATGAGCACCACCCTTAAAAATTTTTTGAGAGAAAACCTTTTAAGGGAACCCTTGACAAGCAGGTTTTTGGAATTACCGAACCCTAATTTAAAGCTTTCATAAAGAAGATTATCTCTAAGATTTTGATTCCAAAAAATTACGTACAACCTCTCGTCGAACATACAGATATTTTGATATAACCTATTGGAAAGATACTTACAGTAATTATCCATAAACAATTTACTTACGGAAGACTGTAAGTAAAAAATATGACTTAGTTTAGGATTGTTGCTTAAGAATAACTGAAAGAGCTTAAATAGCTTAAAACGGCAACCCGCATTGCGGGTGAAATGTGAAAATGCGATTAACCATATAACAAAATAATTACAAGTATCGGTCGATCGTGATACCTTACTTTTGTGAAATAAAAACCTTCTAAAATCAGCTATGAATCATTTAAATTCTGAGATTCCAAGCATTCCACCAGTATCGCCAGAGGTGGAACGCCCACTTTGGTCTGTAATGATTCCTACCTATAATTGTGCAGAATATCTACGGGATACCCTGAGGAGTGTTTTAGCGCAAGATCCAGGAATAGATAAAATGCAGATTGTAGTTGTTGATAATCATTCTACGGAAGACGATCCAGCAGCAGTTGTAGAGGAACTAGGGGCAGGGCGTGTAGAATTTTACCGTCAACCACGCAACGTAGGTATGATGAATAATTTTCAAACCTGCTTTGAATTATCTCGGGGAAAGTTGATTCATCTATTATGCAGTGACGATTGCGTCAGAGAGGGATTTTATGAAAAAATGGCACAACCTTTTGAGGAACATCCCGAGGTAGGTGCTGCTTTTTGTCGCAGTATATTGATTGATAAGCACAATCAATGGCAAGGTTTGTCTGATTTTGAGATGCCCCACAGTGGTATTTTACCTCAAAATTGGTTGCACAGAATTGCTGAAATTTGCTGTATTTCCGTACCTTCCCTTGCCGTAGTGCGGCGTGAAGTTTATGAAAAACTGGGAGGATTCAACCCCCATTGTGGTATTAGCGGAGATTGGGAGATGTGGACACGAATTTTTGCTAATTATCAAATGTGGTTTGAAGCAGAACCTTTAGCTATGTGGCGGGTACATTTGCAGTCTGCAAACAATGTTAATGCCAAAAGTGAAATTTTTATTAAGGAAAATTATCAGACTGTTGAAACTATATTAAAGTCTTACTTCCCGAAAGAAACTAATAGTAAGCTTGCTCGAACTGTCAAACAGAATTGTGCTTTTCTTGCTTTAGAATCAGCAGAATGTTTAATTCAAAATGGAGATATATCTAGAGGGATACTTCAATTAAAAATAGCACTGAATTATAGTAGAAGTTACCGGGTAATTCAGTCTGCAAGTCGTATATTATTATTAAATTGTACCTTAAGTCTTTTCAGAAAAATGGTAACGTTACGCGGATATAAAAAAAGTGCAGAAATTTAAATTTATGAGCGAAAAATATCAACAGAATCAACCTTTAGTCAGCGTTATTACTCCTACTTATAATCGTCCCGAATATTTGAAAGCGGCTCTGAAAAGTGCGGTTCAACAAACATATAAGAATATCGAAATTATTGTTTCTGATAATTGCAGTCCTCAAAATCCTTTAGAGATAATTGAGTCTTTTGAAGATTCGAGAATTCGCTTTTTTCGCAACCAAAGTAACCTGGGAATGTTTGCCAATACGATGAGCGCCTTTAAAAAAGCGCGAGGTAAATATGTTGCTTGTTTGCTAGATGATGATTTGTGGGAGGAAGACTTTTTAGCTAAACTGGTACCCGCATTAGAAGCTAGTTCTCATTTAGCTTTAGCTTTCTGCGATCATTACATTATTAAAGGGGACGGCACAATTGATATTACTGCAACAGAAAACTGTTCGCAGTTCTATAAACGGGCAAATTTAAAAGAAGGAATCTACCAACCTTTTTATCAATTAAGCTTAATAGATAGAGCCGTTTCTAGCGCAACTGCCGCTGTAATTCGTCGAGAAATTATTGATTGGGATAGCATTCCACCAGAAGTAGGTGGATCTTGGGATATTTACTTGAATTATCTATGTTGTCGTTCTGGTAATGGTGCTTATTATTATCCGGCTAAATTGACCAGATATCGCGAACACGAACAAACAGATACAATGCAAAGTGGCAGACTTAATTTTCAAGGGAAAATTCGCAAAGCGAAAGCCGATCTTTTTTGTTACGAGCAGTTTATGAAAGACGAAAGATTAAAAGAATTTTGTCCCTATTTTCAAAAGCAATGGGGATATATTAGTACAAATTTAGGAATCGGCTTGATGCGGGGTAAAAATTTAAGAGAGGCACGCATTCGTTTTTGGGATTCTTTACGTCAATGCTTTAGTTGGCGGACAATAGCCGCACTGTTGCTTAGTTTTATTCCTCCTCAAATTGCAGCTAAATTCTAGTTATAATTGATCGAAAATATATTTGGGAATAAATATTATTTTAAACTAATAGAAGGTGTTTTCATATGCGAATCGCAGCTTGTATTACAACTAGGAATCGCCATCAACAACTTGATGCTTGTTTAAAGGCTTTATGGAGTTCTACTGTTAAACCACATTCGGTGGTTGTTTCTGATGACTCCCAAGATGTTGAGGTACAGCTAAAAAATTTGGAAGCTGTTCAAAAATACCCATGAACACTTTATGTTATAGGTCCCAAACGCGGCGTTTGCGCGAATAGAAATAACGCAGTTAATGCAACTTCTGAATTAGAAACAGATTTGGTTGCTTTTGTTGATGACGATATTTGTGTTGAGCCAGAATTTATCGCTAATGCTATAACTAGATATTCTCAAATACCAGATGAGGAGAGAAAATATTCGATTCTTACGGGTATTAGTACGGGTACTCAAGGAGAGAAGTTACTACCATCAAAGCTATCTTTTCAAGGATACTTTTGTGCCACCGAAGATAATCCTGAAACAGTAGTAATTCATGCAGCATTATTTCCCAGACAATTTTTCTCTCAAGAACAATGGGATGAAGATATATTTTTCGGTTATGAAGATGCAGAATTGTGTTTGCGAGCCATTAAAGACGGTTACAAAATAGTATCTTGTCCGGAATTACAAGTACATGTAAAAAGTACCGATAGCGTGCTTGATGCACCTGGTATTGGTGGTGTGAGTAATTATGAATTGTATATAGAAGCAGCGAGACTTTACGTAGGTATTAAACGCTACAAAAATCTTTTCCCCAATACAATGAAACTCATAGCTTTTTTAACAAGATATTTTGTTCATATGAGCGGATATTTATTAAAGCGAAGAGCCATTCAAGCTTGGCCAGAAATTATTCGTCGTTCTCGCTTGCAACTGTTATGGCAATAGAAAAATGCTTCATAAGTAGAAGTAAGTTTTTCGGTAATGATTTCTTGAAATTTATATCTTAATTTTACAGCGTGCTCATATCGTGAAGCTTTGCATTATTACTCACAGTTTAGTAAAAGGTGATGGCCAAGGAAGGGTGAATTACGAAGTTGCTTGTGAGGCAATTAGTCGTGGCCATCATCTGACTGTATTGGCAAGTCAGGTTGCTCCAGAATTAGAAAAACATCATCAAATTAATTGGGTTCCTATTTCTGTAAAAGGTTTACCCATAGAATTAATTCGGAACATGATGTTTGCTTGGCGAAGTAACCATTGGCTGGGCAAACATTGTCAACAATTTGATTTAATTAAAACTAATGGTGCTATTACTTGGGCAAAATCAGATGTAAATGCAGTACATTTTGTACATAATTCTTGGCTGAAGTTTTCTAATTTAGAAGCAATATCTTCTCCAAGCAAAGTTACCTTAAATCCGTATCTTTTTTTATATAATTTTTATCAGTGGCTGTATACGAAACTCAACGCAATTTGGGAGAAAGAAGCCTTTGAAAATACAAAACTTGTAGTTGCAGTTTCCGATCGAGTTGCTGAAGATTTACGAGGAATTGGCGTACCTCAAGATTCAATTAGAGTTATTAGTAACGGCGTAGATGTCGAGGAATTTTCACCCGGTAATGGATTTAGTCGTCAAGCATGGAATTTACCTGAAGATGTTCCCTTAGCAATGTTTGCTGGGGATATCAGATTATCTCGTAAAAATTTAGACACAGTATTACACGCTTTAGTGGAAGTTCCTAATTTGCATTTGGCGGTGGTGGGTGTAACTGATGGCAGTCCCTATCCACACCTAGCAGCATCTCTTGGACTTAGTGACAGAGTCCATTTTATGGGATTCCGACGCGATATTTCCTCGATTATGAAAGTCGTGGATTTATTCGTATTTCCTTCACGCTACGAACCCTTTGGTTTAGTTGTCACAGAAGCAATGGCGACAGGATTGCCAGTAATTACCGCAAGTTGTACGGGAGCGGCTCCCTTGGTGAGCGAAGAAGCAGGAATCGTTTTACCAGATGCCGACGATCGCAAAGCACTAGCAGAAGCATTACACAAGCTGAGCGTTAATCCCGACTTAAGAATAAAAATGGGCCAAACTGCAAGAGCTATCGCTCTACAACATACTTGGAAGAAGATGGCACAGCAATATGTAGATTTATTTGAGGAGATGAATTAACAATGTCTATCGCGGTGATTATACCAACTTACCGGCGCAGCCAAGACTTGGCTCGCTGCTTAGAGGCGTTGCAAAATCAAACTCGACTAGCTGATGAGGTTATAGTGGTAATCCGCGATACGGATACTGAAACTTGGTCATTCCTCGCAGCCTTTAACCCCAAACAATTAGCATTACGCACTGCGAAGGTAAGGGTTACCGGAGTAGTTGCAGCAATGAATACTGGGCTTGATGCAGCAACATCTGATATTGTTGCTTTTACCGATGACGATGCAGCTCCTCACAAAGATTGGTTAGCGCGTATTGAAAGTCATTATCTTACAAACGAACATGTAGGAGCAGTTGGAGGGCGCGATTGGGTTTATCATGGGCACGACTTAGAAGATGGAAGTTCAAAAACAGTTGGACAAGTTAGCTGGTTTGGGAGAGTAATTGGCAACCATCACATAGGTACAGGTGAAGCGCGGGAAGTTGATGTACTCAAAGGAGTAAACATGAGCTTTCGACGCGCTGCTATTGGTGAATGGCGTTTTGACAAACGGATGAAAGGTACTGGCGCTCAAGTTCACTTTGAATTAGCCTTTTCTCTGAAATTAAAAAGAGCTGGTTGGAAGTTAATTTACGATCCTCAAATAGCAGTTAATCATTATCCAGCAAAGCGATTTGATGAAGATCAACGTCGTAGTTTTAATAAAA
>JBHJJJ010000187.1:0-13262 GCA_050042755.1 Rivularia sp. (in: cyanobacteria) | reverse complement strand
ATTCATAAATTAACTTCACTATTAACTAAGAACCACGGAACTATAGTGATAGAAGATTTAAACGTATCTGGAATGATGAAAAATCATAAGCTAGCTGGTGCTATTGCTGATATGGGATTTTATGAAGTTAGGAGACAACTTGAATATAAATGCGAGTTGTATGGTTCAAAACTAGTTGTAGTAGATAGATGGTTTCCATCTTCTAAAACTTGTTCTAATTGTGGTCATAAAAAGGAAATACTTAAACTAAATGAAAGAGTATTTTCTTGTGAAAACTGTAATTTTAAAATTGATCGGGATTTAAACGCCGCAATTAATTTATCATCGGCTGTCAGTTAGACAGTTTCAGCTTGTGGATGGGAAGTAGCCGACTACCCCAGTCGAAGCAAGAAGTAAACACCAAAATGACATATGTCTAGATTTGTCTAGTTATAGGTAGTTTTGGGTAAGTTTTATGTAACGGCGAACCTTAATCCTACAATACTTTTGACGAAGGCTCAGCGGTACTAGCAACTAACAACTAACTTTTATAATCATGGTTTCTACATTTCCAAATAATACCAATTTATCTAGTGTTAGACTTGCGATTCGTTCCTTACACCCGCAAATTGTACAATGGCGGAGGCTAATTCATCAAAAACCTGAGTTAGGTTTTAAGGAAGAACTTACCAGTAAATTTATTTCCCAAAAGTTACAAGAGTGGGGAATTGAACATCAAACTGGAATTGCACAAACGGGGATTGTTGCCACTATAAATGGTACCAAGCAAGCTAAATCCGACCAAAATTATCGGGTATTGGCAATTCGTGCCGATATGGATGCTTTACCAATTCAGGAACTCAATGAAGTGTCTTATCGTTCCCAACACGACGGATTAATGCATGCTTGCGGGCATGATGGACATGTTGCGATCGCTCTCGGTACAGCTTATTATTTGCGATCGATACAAGATACTTTCGCCGGTACTGTAAAAATTATATTTCAACCAGCGGAAGAAGAACCGGGGGGTGCCAAACCAATGATTGAAGCTGGGGTGTTAAATAACCCAGATGTAGATGCAATTATTGGTCTACACTTGTGGAATAATTTGCCTTTGGGAACGGTAGGTGTTCGTGGTGGTGCCTTGATGGCAGCTGTCGAACTATTTAACTGTACCATCTTGGGTAAAGGCGGCCATGGTGCCATGCCTCACCAAACTGTTGATTCTGTTGTAGTTGCGGCTCAAATTGTCAATTCTTTACAAACTATTGTTGCTCGTAACGTTAATCCCATTGATTCGGCTGTGGTAACGGTAGGAGAGCTTCATGCAGGGACAAAAGGTAATGTAATTGCTGATACTGCGAGAATGAGCGGAACTGTGAGGTACTTTAATCCTGATTTTAAAGGTTTTATTCAGCAGCGTGTGGAAAAAATAATTGCCGGCATATGCGAATTAAATGGTGCTGATTATAACTTAAATTACTGGTATCTTTACCCACCAACAATTAATGATACTCAAATGGCGGAATTTGTGAGAAGTGTAGCAGAAGAAGTAGTAGAAACGCCCTTAAGTATAGTGCCGGAGTGTCAAACAATGGGTGGCGAAGATATGTCCTATTTTTTGCAAGAAGTTCCCGGTTGTTACTTCTTTTTGGGTTCTGCAAATCCCCAAAAAGACTTAGCATATCCCCATCATCATCCCCGTTTTAACTTTGATGAAGCAGCATTAGCAATGGGCGTGGAGATTTTCGTGCGTTGTGTCGAGAAATTCTTTAGTTAGAAGTTGGGTATTGAGGGTGGGGTACAAGTAATTTTTTTGCCCTCTTTTCTCCTTTGCTAAATGGTATGCCGATCTCTGTGGCTTTGTAAAGAGAACTTTATCTGAAGAACAGTATTTATTCGCCTGCCAATACATCAATCTCCCTATATAACAAATTTACAAGTTAATTGTGGAGAGCGTCACGATTAATCTTTAAAAAAGAATAATAAGTATTTTTATTTAATTAAAATCACGGATAGCACCTTTTAATTCCGGAAAAAAGTATGCCAATATTGGCAGGTAATTAGCCCAATAGTTTCAAGTCAGCATTTACAAAGATTGTAAAAAAAATTGGTTAACCCCATTATTAGGAATCATCGTGGCGCAAACATTATTTGACGTCAGGGTTTTCTACCAGGTTATTTACCAAATATAAAATATAGAGATTAGGAATAACTATGCGCTCTAAATTTAAAACTTCTAGAATAAATCTTTCTTTTTGGACTCCCAGTAGAATTGTATTTAGTGGCGTAATTTTGACTTCATTTATAGTATCTGCCTTTTGCGCTATACAATTTTCGGTATCTTTACTTTTACAACCTGTTTCAATATCTCCTACGTCACTACCTTGGATTAAGAGTGAAGCTGAATGCAAGCATACAAATCGAATGTGGGAAAATGGTAAATGCTGGGATGACGAACATGGTATAACCTTTTGAGTCAATTTAGAAATGTTCGTAATTTATATTAATAAACTCAGTTTCTAGAGTTAGAAATACATTAACTTGATTGCAATTTAGAAAAATCTGGGTTTATAATTTTTAAGCTACGGCTGATAAAGAATTACTAATTATGTTGTCTGTATCTGAGGGAAAACAACTGTTATGATAGAGCAAATTAATCATTAGTAATTATTTTGATGAAGAGAAAGCCGAAAATATGAACTGGTAAGCACAAATGGTGGCAAGCACCCTGGTAGTGGAAAATTAACTCAAAATTCAATTATGTTCGAGAAAGTGGTAGATGAATGGTTTGGGTTAAAAAAAATCGGATTTAATATTCACCCATAGCCATTTTTTGCAACTGCGGTTGCAAGTTTTTAGCACCTTTAAGGATTGTTCCTTCAAGGTTTACATCATAGCAATCTGTACAAGAAAGATTTGCAGCTGTCAAATTAGCACCACTGAAGTTGGTTTCATAGAGAATTGCCTTTTGAAAATCTGTTCCCATCAGGTTAGCTCCAGAAAAATCCGCTTCTCTTAAGGAAGCTTCGGTTAAGTTAGCAAAAAATACTTCTGCTTGTTGAAGTTTAGCGGCATTAAGATTAGCTTGTCGCAAGTTAGCTCCATTTAAGTTAGCTTGCTGTAAATTAGCTCCAATTAAACCGGCTTCATACATTTTGGCTTTATCAAGTTTTGCTGCTTGAAGGTTAGCAAGAAATAGTTTTGCTCCGGCTAAGTTAGCAGCCTTGAGGTTAGCTCCGTGCAAATTAGCCTTATAAAGGTTAGCTCCCATTAAATTAGCTGCACGTAAAGAAGCTCCACAAAGGTTAGCATCTCGGAGATTAGCACCATACAACAAGCCTTTATTTATAATGGATCCTGCCAAATTAGCACCCTTTAAGCTTGCTTCTTGCAAATTGACTTCATAAAGGTTGGATTGGGAGAGCACAGCACCATCAAGGTTAGCACGATAAAGATCGGTACCGTGTAAACAAGCTCCACATAAATCCGAATTGCGTAAATCCGCTCGTTGTAGGTTGGCATTACTCAAATCTACTCCCCGGATTTGGGCATTCCTCAAATCAAGTTTTTGATTTTCAGGATCGAGACTTGCATTTCGTCTACCAATAACAGTAAGCGCTGCTTGAATATCTGTGGAAACTTTATGTACTTTATCGGTGCTTGCCTGATATTGTGAATTTACGCCATTTTCTCTTACAAAAGCTGTAAGAATTTCCATAATTGTCCAATACTCTTGGGGAGATTCTTGAGCAACTCTTTCTAAAGCATAAATAGCTCCAGTGCGAGTAGCAACGTTATCATGCCCAAGTTGACTAAGTGCGCTCATAAAGCGCTCAGATAGCAGCTTTTGTCGATGGATTTCTATATTTTCTTGATGTATTTGGTTATCTTTTTGAGCCGCTAACAAGGTTTTTTCCAATATGGCGGTACGCTTTGCTCCATAATAAGCATTGATAATTATTGCCAATCCCAGAAAAAATCCGGTAGAAGTCATTAATCCTTGACTTTTATATTCAATTCTTTCTTCATTTGACAATCCTTCTATTTTTGAAATCGCTGTGTAAATAAGAATTGGTGAAACAGAAAAAAATATTGTTATTCCTATTAACCAATTCATCAGGGCGTCTGTCTTTTTAGCAGACATAGAATCAGTATTCCTCACAACACAGAATTCTTACCGAAATGATTGGGATTAAAGAGTATACCATTTGCTTTAAAAATGCAATATCTGTCGAAAGTTGCAGTTGAAATCTGTACCGCTGTATGACACTACCTACGAGATTTTTTTTAGGAGAAAAAAATTCTCATGGAAGCCCTTGGCAGCTAGCAGATTGTCTCTAATATAATGCCCAAGTGATATTCTCTGGCACGGTAAAATTACGTAGATAACCTAGGGGCGATTGGTGCAGAAACATCGCCTTTTCATAACCTGATGAATATTGTGATTTTAGTTTTGAGCCTCACCAGTCGCTTTATTATTGCAAAAATTAGCTTCTCTGAGATTTGCTCCTTCCAATTTAGCACCGTTAAGGTTTGCTCCCTGCAAATTTGCTAAAAACAAGTTAGCTCCACGCAAATCGGCATAGTTAAGATTTGCACTACAAAGATTTGCTCCACTTAATATAGCACCAGATAAGTTAGAACGAGCAAGATTTGCACCACAAAAATTTGCTTCACTTAATACAGTGGCATTCAAATTGGCTTTTTCAAGGTTTGCATCGATTAAGCTGGCTCGGTAAAGGATTGATTGTTGTAAATTTATTTTTTGTAGGTTAGCTTTATCCAGTTTTGCTCCTCTAATGTCGATGTAACTTAAGTCAATCTTCTGTTTACGCAAGTATTTGTCGATATCCGGATGAAAGATGATTGAGAGAGCTGCTTGAATATCAGCACTAATTTCGCTTATGGGATTTGTTTCGGAATCGTTTAAAATTTTTAAGGACCTGTTTTTTTTGATGAAATTAGTCATAATCTGAATAATATTATGGGATTCTAGATTATGTTGCTCTACGATTTTTCGTAAATTATTTATGCCTATTAATCTGTCTTCTATATGGGGTTTATCTATTTGTTTAATCGCAATTTGTAAGTATTTTTGTATTGAGTTATCATTAAATACTCTCATATTTAATTACCAGTTAAGTATAAAAATAAAAGATTTATAAGTAAAATTAGATTTTTCACTGTTTTACAAAATACATATTTGGTACGTATTTAGTTTCATGTTTACTATAATAAAAATTTAAGTTATTTTATGTATCTTATTTCTCAAGTAAATATTATTTCTCCCAATACATAATATTTTAATTTCCTTTAATTTTGATAATATAAAAGCTTTTGTCACAAAAATAGAGGATGAGTAGAGATGGGGGAGATTAAATAAATCAAAATATTCTAACTCTTCACTTCCAATTTCTCACTCTCAATTCTGTATTTCTATAGAAAATCTCAAATCAAAGGTAGAAATATGCAACAAGAAGTACAATCTTTTGTAAAAGACTTAGTGTTAATTGGTGGCGGGCATTCTCATGTCATCGTACTGAAGATGCTTGGGATGAATCCTTTGCCAGGATTAAGAGTAACTTTAATTACGGATTCTAGCGATACTCCTTATTCCGGAATGTTACCCGGGCATATTGCTGGATTTTATACTCGAGATGACTGTCTTATTGATTTGCGGAAATTAGCAAATTTTGCTGAATCACAACTATATATAGATTCTGTAACTAATATTGATTTAAAAAATAATCAAGTTATTTGTGCAAATCGTCCTGATGTCAGTTTTGATTTATTATCGATTGATATAGGATCTACTCCTAAAACAATTTCTGTACCGGGAGCTACAGAATATGCAATTCCTGCGAAACCTGTAGCTAAATTGTTGCAAAGTTGGTATGGGTTAATTGAAAAAATTAAGGATAATCCTCGAAAAGCTTTAAATATTGGAATTGTTGGTGGTGGCGCTGGGGGTGTCGAGTTGGCGCTGTCAATGCAGGGGAATTTGCGGCAATATAATTCTAATTTAGAAGTTCATTTATTTGGTCGCGATAATCAGCTAATGCCGTTGTCAAATCCTTTGGTAGGGAATTTGTTGCAGAGGATTATAATTCAACGCGATATAAAGTTGCATTTGGGTGAGACAGTATGCAAAGTTGCACCACATGAAGATATAGAAAGATTTAATGTTATAAGCGAATCTGGATTAAAGATAGAATGCGATTATATCTTTTGGGTAACGCAAGCATCCGCACCTACATGGTTAAAAGCAACGGGAATGACAACCGATGAACGAGGGTTTATTTTAGTCAACGATAATTTACAATCCTTATCTCATCCACAGGTATTTGCTGCTGGGGATATTGCCACCATGAAAAATCATCCTCGTGCAAAAGCGGGTGTATTTGCTGTACGTCAGGGAAAACCTTTGTTTGACAATTTATGCCGCAGTAGCTCCGGAAAAACTCTTAAATCTTATAAGCCACAGAAAGATTATTTAAGTTTAATCGGTACTGGAGATTCCATGGCGATCGCTATTCGCGGATGGTTGGTGTTACCACCCAATAAACTATTGTGGCATTGGAAGGATCGCATTGACCGTAAATTTATGCAAAGGTTTCGCGATTTACCGTCCATGGGTATGGGGGATGAGTCATGGAATAATAAAGAGACAATCCAAAGTTCTACAACTTCTAACTCGATGCATTGCACTGGATGTGGTTCTAAGGTTGGTGCTAATGTTTTAGAAAGAGTTTTAAGGCGGATCGAAAAGGAACAGTCTTTTGAGGAAAGAGAAGATATCCTTATTGGCTTAAGATACGCTGATGATGCTGCTGTGGTGAAGGTACCTACAGGAAAGGTGATGGTACAAAGTATTGATTATTTTACTAGTTTAATTAACGATCCGTACATTTTTGCACAAATAGCTGTCAATCATTGTTTAAGCGATATTTTTGCTATGGGTGCGATTCCCACTAGTGCTTTGGCTTTGGCTACTATTCCCTACGGTAAAACTTCGGCAGTTGAGGAAACTCTTTTTCAATTATTATCTGGTGCGGTAAAACAGTTAAATCAAGCACAAGTATCTTTAATTGGTGGGCATACTATTGAGGGGAGTCAGTTGGCGTTTGGTTTGTCTTGTAATGGTAAGAAGGAAGAAAATCAACTTTTACGTAAGGGTGGAATGAATGTTGATGAAGCGTTGATTTTAACGAAAGCTTTGGGTACGGGAACTTTATTTGCAGCGGAAATGCGCCGTGAAGTTAAATGTTGTTGGATTGATGAAGCTATAAAATCAATGTTGTTATCAAATCAAGCTGCTGCTGAATGTTTTTTGGAATATGGTGCAACTGCTTGTACTGATGTTACGGGTTTTGGTTTATTAGGACATTTATTGGAAATGGTGAAGGCTTCATCGGTTGGTGTTGAGTTACGGCTTAATGATATTCCAATTTTGGATGGTGCGAGGGAAACTGTAGGAAAGGGAATTTTAAGTTCACTTTATCCGGAAAATTTAAAAGCTTCGAGTTATATTCTTAATTCACAAGAATTTTTATTCCATAGTAATTATCCTTTGTTATTCGATCCACAAACTTCTGGTGGTTTATTAGCTACGGTTAAGAGTGAAAAAGCTGATGGTTGTGTGAAGAGGTTGAAGGAGTTGGGTTATGAGCAAGCTGGGATTATTGGTAAGGTTGTTAGGGGAGAGGGAATAAGGTTAGTTTAAGATTAAACGCAGAGTGTCGCTGAGGTAGCGCGGAGTTTCGCTGAGTTTTGAAATTTATATAATTTTCTAACCAACCACTAACTACTAAAATTCAAAATCCCGCCACTCTTGATTTAACAACTTTCGTTTTCTTTCAATTCCCCAACGATAACCACCAAGACTTCCATCATTTTTAATTACGCGATGACTAATTGTTAAGGCAATAATAAGGTAATGAGTGTACGGCACCACGCGAGTTTTGTGACACGCAGCCTTAGTCCTGAATAAAGAGTGAGAGAGCTCCGGGAGTGAGGGAGAGGTAATTGAATGGGGTTTTTGACCCAAATGTCTCGATAATTGATAATTGATCACTGATAATACAGAACGGTTATGCTATCAATTCGTGAGTCTTTGTATTAGAGAAGCAATACTAAAATCAATTAATTTAACTTGTTTTATTTCTAGATTAATTAAAAGATTGCTGGGTTTAATATCTTCATGAATAATTCGATGACAGAAGAGCTTTGACCTAGATATTGTTTTTGTGGTCAAGAATTGACAAAAATAGACAGTTGTCAACGATTTTTGCTATATTTTATGCCTAATTTTTGGTACAGTAAAAAAATATTTCATTTATATCTTGCTAAATATGCGAAAACCAAGCATTTATCAAGGATAAAGGGAATAAACCAATATATTCAAGTGCGGAGGGCTCAGCCGTGCAAGTCTGTGGAGGGATAACAGCTCCCATGCTCCCGTTGAAACAGGAAGTAAGAGTTGTAAGAGTCAATGGTCGGGTTGTCCATACTTTACAGAGCAGAATATCTAAGGTATTCCCATCTAGCGTGAATAAATTTACTTACTTTTTTAGGGAATCCGCACCCTCTCTTTAGTAAAATAAACCTCTGTTGCATCTCCCAAACTATCTTTTTGATTACTTCCCGCATTTACCAAGATATGAGCGGGATTAATTTTAGGTAAGGGAGTAGCGTGTTCAAGATGAATTTTATTGTTGATGGATATTTTATTATTTCCCACCTCTTTCCAATTTTTGATCGAGTAAGGTGTTGCATCACCATTTTTATAACACAGTCTACCAAAAGCCAGCCCCTTAGCATCTTCAGGAACTTCCAGTAAATAAAAGTAATCCGGACTCAACCATTCTCGTAAACTATTACCATCTCCCCCCTTACCAATATATTTAATTGATGACTGGGGAACTTTTGACCAAGTTTTACCGTCGAGCGCTTCCGGAAATATAACTACTGAAACTATAGGTTTAGTTTTAAAGGAAACTTGTCTATACATTGTCCCTCCATCTACTTTGACTCCTGCTCCTTCACGCTTTTTTAACCCATTTTTGTCGTATTTATCAACTTTTTTTTGAGTTAATGCCCTAGCTTTACCACAAAAATCAGCACGTTTCGCCTGTTTTATTCGATTATCGTTAAATATTTTCAAGCAAGTCCCAATTACAACGATTAATGTTGTTAATAATATTCCTTTAAAGATTAAACTATATTTCATTTACTGATAAATTTATAGTACTTATTAATACACTATATCCTCTGTTGCTATAGTAATCTACTCGATAATATACCGATGAAATCTAAGTCCCTTGATTCGCGATCGCCAATCAAGGGACAATTTTTATCTTTTCGAGTAGCGAAACTCAAATTTTAATTTCTATTTGAATTTGATTTATATAGATGTAGTTCTGAGAACAATATTCCGTAAGCTATGCTGTAATTTTAACTAACTCAATTTATATAACACCGCTTTTTTCTAAATAAAAATACGGTTTTTGCATTTATCTAGTAAAGTAAGTAACTTTTATTTTGCAGCGAATAAAAATTAATTACTTTTGACTGCTATTTAGAGAAATACGATTTATATAATATAGGAATATTATCAGTTAAAATACTGACTTATGATTTAAAGAGTTATATGAAATACTTAAAATACTGAAAAAATGCAATAAATCTACATTTGAACACGCTGTTTACGAGCTAAATTGTCATAAAAATTAATAGTAAGCTAGTTAAGTGAAAATCTCTTTCATTAATACTAGGAATAGAACCTCTGAAACAATTTTAATTAGGTTGTTTATTGATAGTGATTTAGGTAACAATTTCATATAATATAAAAATATATATAATCTGTTTGGACCTATTTTGTCTATTTAAGCAGTCGTGAATCAAATAAATATTAATCTGATAGTCATTCATTCACAAGACTTGGAAATAAGCAAGAAATTTTACGAAACTTTAGGAATTAGTTTCTTATACGAACAACATGGTAGTGGTAGAAAACATTTATCCGCAGTCTTAGAAGGAGTAGTATTTGAAATATACCCCCGCAGCGATAATGTAGATACTTCAGCAGTACGTTTGGGTTTTCGGGTACCCTCAGTAGATAAAGCCATAGAGGATTTAGAAAAAATTGGAGTAGTTGTATTATCCTCACCACGAGATTCTCAAAGGGGAAGGCGTGCGGTGATTTTAGACCCAGACGGTTATAAAATAGAACTCGTTAAAGAGAAATTTTGAATTCCTAACTGCTCACTGTTCACTGTTCACTGTATGTCCTAATGTCCTAACGGACACGCTTCGCGAACACTGTTAACTGCCAAACATAACTCTTCCCCCTTAGAGATGTAAACTACTTAAAACAAAGGTTGATAAAGGATAGGGGCGTTGGAGAAATTATTAAAAATATCGCGAATCATCGATGCCTTTAATGAAATGATTGGTAAAATTACCAGCTGGCTAGTATTAGTTATGGTAGTTATCGGTGGATGGAACGTTATCGGCAGATATTTAGGACGCTTAATTGGTAGTAATTTGAGTTCTAATGCTTATATTGAAGCTCAATGGTATATTTTCGATTTAATCTTTTTTTTCGGTGCTGCTTACGGGCTTAAACATAACGAACACGTGCGGGTTGATGTATTTTACAGTAAATGGAATCCCCGTCGCAAAGCACTTATAGAAATATTGGGTACGATATTCTTTTTAATTCCGTTTTGTATTTTAGTAATATTCTATTCTTGGGAAACCATTTTTAATTCTTGGTCAATTTTGGAAAATTCTCCAGATCCAGATGGTTTACCGCGCTATCCCATTAAAACCACTATAATTATTTCCTTTGCTCTATTGATATTGCAGGGAGTTTCTCAAATTATAAAAAACGTTGCGATTTTAAAAGGTTATTTACAACCCCAGGAGGAAAGCCGTGATTATTGATTGGCTTGGACCATTAATGTTTGCCGGTGCTTTGGTTTTATTATCCCTGGGGTATCCGGTGGCGTTTTCTCTGGGTGGAGTTTCGATTCTCTTCGCTTTGTTGGGAACAGCTTTGGGGATTTTCGATCTGCAATTATTTGGCTTAATGCCGTTGCGGATTTTTAAAATCATGGCCAATTATACCCTTTTAGCTATTCCTTATTTTATCTTTATGGGGTCGATGCTGGAAAAAACGGGTATCGCCGAACGTCTTTTGGAAACTATGGGAATTCTCCTGGGACGTTTGCGGGGTGGTTTGGCTTTAGCCGTGGTGATAGTTGGTGCTTTATTGGCAGCGACGACGGGAGTTGTAGCGGCGACGGTAGTAGCAATGGGTTTGATATCTTTACCAATTATGTTGCGCTACGGTTACGATAAAAAATTAGCAACGGGAGTTATTGCTGCATCGGGAACATTAGGACAGATAATTCCACCATCCGTGGTTTTAATTGTACTTGCCGATCAATTAAGAATTGGCGATCGCAATATTTCGGTGGGGGATTTATTTATCGGTTCGATAATTCCCGGTTTAATGATGGCGGGAGCTTTTGCTTTATATGTATTGATAATCGCCTTTTTGAAACCGGAAATTGCTCCACCATTACCCCCTGAAGTCAGAAATATTGGCGTGGTGAAGTTAATAGTACAAATATTTAAGGTAATGTTGCCGCCTTTGGTGTTGATATTATTAGTGTTGGGAAGCATCTTTTTTGGATTCGCCACACCTACAGAAGCAGGTGCGGTAGGTTGTATAGCAACAATAATTCTTGCTGCTGTATATCGCAAACTGACTTTAAAAACTTTGAGTCAAGTTTGTAACGCTACCATGCGAATTACCAGCATGGTGATATTTATCTTAATTGGTTCAACTGCTTTTGCCTTGGTATTTCGCGGACTTAACGGCGATGTATTTATGGCAGATGTTTTAGGTAATCTTCCCGGCGGACAAGTGGGATTTTTAATTGTTAGCATGTCAGTAGTGTTGCTACTGGGCTTCTTTATTGACTTTTTCGAGATTGCCTTTATTGTCATACCGTTATTTGTTCCAGTAGCGCAACAGTTAGGAATAGATTTGGTATGGTATGGGGTTATTTTAGGAGCTAATTTACAAACTTCGTTTTTAACACCTCCTTTTGGATTTGCATTGTTTTATTTACGGGGTGTGGTTCCCAAAGAGGTGACTACGGGAGATATTTATCGGGGAGTTATTCCGTTTATTTTGATTCAATTGTTGGTGTTGGGGTTGATTATTGTGTTTCCTGAAATTGTGAGTTTCTTGCCTTCTTTGATGAAGTCAGCACCTACTGAAGTGTTGAGTATGATATTGGGTTCGTAGTTGCGCTTTAGCGCTGATTTTTTAGATGGTAGGTTGGGTTAAAGGCGCAAGATAAATTTATCGTTAACGACAAGCAAGAATGCGCCGTAACCCAACAGCAATGTTTTGGAAACGCAGAGGAACGGGGAGTTAAACGCAGAGGAGCGCAGAGAGATGGTAATTTGGGTTTAAGGTGCAAATAAATTTGTGAATTGTTTATTCCCAAATGAAAGTCAGTAAAGTAATTAAACTAATAGAAGCAGATGGTTGGTATCTTGCGAGAACTAAAGGGAGTCATCGTCAATACAAACACGTTACAAAGTCGGGTTTGGTTACGGTTCCAGGAAAATTATCTGACGATTTAGCTCCAGGAACATTAAATAGTATTTTGAAACAAGCACAATTAAAAGCAGATAAAAAAAATCAAGAAGCAGAAGAAGTAAAACAAGAAGAAATCAAGGAAGAGGAAGAAAACTGATGCGTTATGCAATTGTAATTGAAAAAGCTACTAATAATTACTCAGCTTATGTTCCAGATTTACCTGGGTGTGTAGCAACTGGTGTCACAATTCAAGAAGTTAATCAACAAATCAAAGAAGCTATTACGTTTCATTTAGAAGGTTTAAGAGAGGAAGGTTTACCCATTCCTCAACCGAGTACTTTATGTGAATATGTAGAAGCTTCGTAATATATCAAAACAGAAGGATTCTGATATGGGAGCATCTCAAATCTTTAAAAATATATTTTGTCATTGCCTTCGCGCAGCGTGCGCGAAGCGCTTACGTAATGTAATGGAGCGAAGCAATCTCAGGAGTTGGGATTGCTTCGTTCCAGTCGCTGCGGACATATCGTAAGTGATTTAGCGAACATGATATCAGTTAAAAAATAGAGAAAGAAGATGCGATAAGCTCAAAAGGTATGCGCTTGGCGTTCAGCTTTGCTGTGGCGATCGCAAAGTTAAAGGAACTGAAATGGGAAAA
>JBHJJJ010000186.1:0-9881 GCA_050042755.1 Rivularia sp. (in: cyanobacteria) | reverse complement strand
GTAAAGAAGGAGATACATTGAGTAATCATCTCGAAGCTATTGCCGCACACGGCGGATAGTTGGTAAATCGCATCGCTTCACCCGAACAAAAGCAAGAATTTATCTCAAAAGCTGACACGTTACCGCGAGTCGAACTTGACAAACGGGCTGTTTCCGATTTAGAGATGATCGCTATCGGAGGTTTTAGCCCGCTCACTGGTTTTATGAATCAGTCAGACTATAACCGCGTAGTGTCCGAAATGCGGTTGGCTAATGGAGTTGTTTGGTCGATCCCGATTACACTTTCAGTTACACCCGAAGTTGCTAATTCATTTAAGGAAGGCGATTTAATCCGCTTGGACGCTCCCAATGGTGAATTTATTGGGGTATTAGAATTTACAGAAAAATATGATTACGATAAAAAACAAGAAGCAATTAATGTTTATCGTACCGATGAAGAGAAGCATCCTGGTGTCAAAGTCGTTTACAATCAAGGCTCGGTAAATATTGCCGGTGATGTGTGGCTGTTAGAACGCAAGTCTCATCCGCAATTTCCCAAGTATCAAATTGATCCAGTTGCATCTCGACAAATGTTTAGGGACAAAGGTTGGAAAACGATTGTTGGGTTTCAAACTCGCAACCCCATCCACCGCGCCCATGAATATATTCAGAAATGCGCTTTAGAAACCGTTGATGGTTTATTTTTGCATCCCTTAGTAGGGGCAACAAAGTCAGATGACATTACCGCCGACGTGCGGATGCATTGTTACGAAATTTTACTAGAAAATTATTATCCGGATGATAGGGTAATTTTAGCAATAAATCCGGCCGCAATGCGTTATGCTGGTCCTCGTGAAGCAATATTCCACGCTTTAGTTCGCAAGAATTATGGCTGTACTCATTTTATTGTCGGACGGGATCATGCTGGGGTAGGTGACTACTATGGAACTTACGACGCACAGCATATCTTTGATGAATTTGAGCCGGGAGAATTGGGCATTATGCCGATGAAGTTTGAACATGCTTTTTACTGCACTCGCACCAAGCAAATGGCAACTTCAAAAACTAGTCCCAGCAAACCTGAAGAACGCATTCACCTTTCCGGAACTAAGGTACGGGAAATGTTACGTCGGGGAGAATCACCTCCAGCAGAGTTTTCTCGTCCAGAAGTCGCAGCGGAATTAGTACGTGCAATGCAAGTCTTAATTGAGGCTTGATAGACATTTTGCTTCAAAAACCGTATAAGCTATAGCTTTACATAATCGATTTCAGCCCTTTAATCTGATAGCTAATGAGTTGAGGGTTGAGGGGTGAACTTATGAAGCGGCGAATTTTTTTACAACGAATCGGCTCGATTTTAGCGGTATTGGGAGTTAGTGAGTCACTATGGTGGACTAAGGGTAGCCGTCTCCAACAGGCAATGGCCTCACCGACTCCACGGAAGTTGGCGTTATTAGTGGGCATCAATCAATATCCCCAAATGACCGCACTAAAGGGTTGTCTGACGGACGTGGAGTTACAAAAGGAACTTTTAATTAATCGTTTCGGCTTCCAACCGTCAGATATTTTGTCCTTGACAAACAAACAAGCCACTAGAGAAGGTATTGAGAATGCATTTCTAGAGCATCTTGTCAAGCAGGCAAAACCGGGTGATGTGGTAGTTTTTCACTTTAGCGGTTACGGTAGTCGGATTAAAACCAAAAATTTACTCGATGGGATGAAAAATACTTTGATTCCCGTCGATGGTAGCAAAGAGAAAATTGGCAATTATTTACTAGAAGATACTTTATTGCTGATGATGCAGTCATTAGCTACGGAGCGTGCTACAGCAATACTAGATACAAGTTATTACAAGCCGAGCATATCGCAGCCCACGGGATTGGCAATTCGTTCTTGGAAAGCGCCCCTACAAGGGCAGTTTTTAGCCGAAGAAATCGAGTTTCAAAAGCAACTTACGAAGAATATTGCTCCCGATAAGTTGAGCGTGCTGCTTGCGTCTAGCTCCAACCCAAAAGATTTGGCTAAAGAAATCATATTTTCTGATTTTAGTGCTGGGTTGTTTACCTATGCTTTGACACAATACCTTTGGGAAACCAGCGAAGCAAGAACAATTCAAACAAGTTTATCCAGCGTCGAAAGTTCTATGCTCTCTTTGGGTAGCAGCCAAAAACCAGTATTACTTGAAAAGGAAAATCTTTCCCTTGCCTTAGCTCGTTATAACTTTCACTCCACGAGTATTCTTGGAGCTGAAGGTGCTGTAATGGATGCAGAAGATGACGGTAAAACATTTCATTTGTGGTTGGGAGGAATGCCACCGCAAGTGCTGGAATATTATGAAGAGCATTCCCAATTTAGCTTTGAAGAGCCTACAGAATCAACTCCAACTGCGCCCTTAGTCTTGCGTAGTCGTAATGGTTTGAAGGCAAAAGCCACATTCAAGCAAGTAAACGGTAAAAGATCTCCCAAAGTCGGAGAGCTTGTTAGGGAAAGAGTGAGAGTTTTACACAAGGATATTAATTTAAGAATCGCCCTTGATGATGTGAGTTTAGAAAGAATTGAGCGAGTTGACGCTACAAGTGCTTTTTCTTCCATTGAAAGAGTTTGGAGTGTAATGGCAGGGGAACAAGCTGCCGATTATTTATTTGGTAAACTACCAGAAACAGAAGTTCCCGATACCGAAGTAAATAATTCAATCGCCATGTCTTCAAGTCGCTATGGCTTATTTACTTTGGGAGGTGAGTTAATTCCCGATACTGTTGGAGAAGAGGGAGAAGCTTTAAAAGTAGCAGTTTACCGGCTAGCGCCCAAATTCCAAAACCTTTTAGCTGCCAAATTATGGAAGCTGACTCAAAACGAATACTCTTCTGGTTTGAGCGTCAAAGCTACTTTAGAAATAGTCAACAACAAAACAATGTCACGTACTTTGATACAGAGCCAAACAAGGCGAGCATTGGGTATGGAAGTGTCTAGCAAGAAAGCAAATAAAGTCTTCTATCAGGATATACCTACGGTATCAACTGGCACTAAATTACGCTATCGAGTAGAAAATAGCGGAGATAGACCGTTGTATATAATGTTGCTGGGATTGAATAGCAGTCAAAATCCAATTGCTCTTTACTCGTGGCACAAAGATGAGGATTCCGAAGATAATCCCAGCAAACCCGAACTTCAACAAGTAATTGTTTCGCCAGGAGAATCGGTAGTAATACCAAGCACTACTAGTGGTTTTGAATGGGTGATTTCAGGACCTGATTTTTGCTGCGAAACTCAAATGATAGTTAGTACTGAACCTTTCACTCAAACATTAAAAGCCCTGCAAGAAGGTAAACACTCTACAGGAGAAACGCCACGTATTTCACCGTTGTTAAATCCTCTGGTAGTAGCCGAAGCGCTTTTACAAGATTTGAAGGGAGCCACCATTAAACAAGATCCAACACAAAATGTACCTGCTGATTCTTGGGTGTGGAATGTTAATCATTGGGCAAGCTTTAACTTTGTATTTCAGGTCGTTTGATTGCGTAATATTTTGTTGTCTATGTATTAAACAAAACACAAAATCTACATAAATATAGATATACTACAACTTTAGTGACTGTTTGAACGGTCACTATTATTGTGTTTAAATTTACCTGATTATGAAAGTCCCATGAAAATAAAAAATCAGGTTACGCTTGCTTTGTCAACTATTCTCATATTCGCTGGGGCTGTAACTGCTCAAACTCAACCTACACCATCAAGAGTTCCTAAACCGTCAAATGTGGATCGACAAACGGAAGAATTAAGAAAACTTCGGCGAGAGAAGGAGATAGAAGATATTGTTCAATATGAAGTCGATCGCAGTGTTGGCGAAAGATTTGAACGTACCACAAGTTTATTAGATGCCAATATGAATATAATAAACTTTTGGCTAATAGTATTACCGCTGATCATAACAATAACTTTTTGGGCTTTACGTATAAGTATAATCAAAGGTTTAGAATCTGAAATTAGAGATAAGCTCAAAGATATTGACGATAAATATAAGGAAATAGAAAATAAAATATTGGAGACAAGTAAAATGTTTGAAGATTTAGAGAAAGACATTGACCAATTAAAAGAAGACGTAACCCACAACTTTGAAAGTACGCTAAAAGATGTAACACAAAAATTTGAAACAACTGCAGATAAGCTGAAAGAAAAGATTAAATCACAGACTGAAAATTTAGAAGAAAAAATATTAGAAGAAGTTTTATCAGAAGCTCAGATTAGAAAAGCGAGAATATTTCAAAGGTTATCAAAGCTAATTCTTACTTTAGAAAAATTTTCTGATTCCGAAAACAGCAAGAGTACAAATCAAGTAGATATTCAAAAGCAAATTACCGAACAGACAAACAAGCTTGATGCTTTACTTGCTGAGGATCCGAATTTGTTTTTTAGTACAGATGATTATATAAATTTAGGTAATGCTCTATTTCATGAAAGTCGTTATAAAGATGCAATTGTCTGTTATGATAAAGTATTAGAAAGAGAAGCATCTTCTTATCTAGCTTTGACTAATCGTGGTCGTTCTTTAAAAAAATTAAAACAATATAAAGAAGCACTTTTATCTTATGAAAAAGCAATAGAAATTAAGCCAGACAATCATATAGGTTGGTATGGTAAAGCTAATACATTAAGAGACTTACAACAATATGATGAAGCAATTGCTGCTTATAATAAATCTTTAGAACTTAATTCAGATTTTCATTGGGCTTGGTACAATAAAGCTAGCTGTCATGCATTAAAAGGCGAAACTGAGTTAGCTCTTAAAAGTTTAGATCGAGCAATTGAATTGAATGCTGACAAATATCGGAAAGCTGTGAAAGATAATCCGGATTTTGAATCCATGAGAGATTTAGAAAGGTTTAAAAAATTGATTGAGGAATAGTTTTTGATCGCTACAAAAATTTCAGCATACATAGTGTAGAGACGTAGCACTGCACTTTCCGAATATTGTGATTTGTATAGATAATTTATCATTTTCAGCTTTAGAAAAGCAGCATATTCCCTGAGATATCGCAGCAAATTGCATGAGACGTAGCACTGCTACGTCTCTACATTTTTTGTTTTACAAATACTTTTGCAACAACAAAGTCAATTTTTCCAACGTCAAGGCTGGTGCTTTATCTAAAGGTGTCAATATTGCATACTTTAAAGCCGAATGTGCATCGCTTTGCGGTGGGTTTTTACTTAAACGACTTACAGTTTCTTGAATTACCTTTTGTGCATTGACGGCATTCTTTTGTAAATTAGCAACGATCATTTCTACAGTTACACTATCATGATCGGGATGCCAGCAATCGTAATCCGTCGCTAGAGCCAAAGTTGTATAAGCAATTTCAGCTTCTCGTGCTAACTTCGCTTCCGTTAAATTTGTCATGCCAATAACCGTTGCATCCCAACTGCGGTAAAGATGAGACTCGGCTTTCGTAGAAAAAGCTGGTCCTTCCATACAAACATATGTACCGCCACGATGTAAAGTGATATCGGGAAGCTTGAGAGAATCAATCGCATCCGCTAAAATGGCAGCTAAATTATTGCAAATTGGATCCCCGAAAGCGATGTGAGCAATAATTCCTTCACCGAAAAAGGTGGAAACTCTATTTTTTGTGCGATCGATAAATTGATTTGGTACTACCATATCGAGTGGCTTTACTTCTGCTTTTAACGAACCCACCGCCGAAGCTGAGATAATATATTCTACACCCAACTGTTTCATGGCGTAGATATTAGCGCGAAAGGGTAACTCCGAAGGTAACAGCGTATGATTGCGGTTGTGTCGTGGTAAAAAAGCAACCTGGGTTCCTTCTAATTTCCCTACAATTAAAGCATCGGAAGGTTTACCAAAAGGAGTATCGACTTCAATTTCTTCTATATCCTTAAGTGCATCCATCTTGTATAAACCGCTGCCACCAATAACCCCAATTTGAGCTTGTGTCATTATGTTTTCCTGTAAATTTAATTCATATCGTGGTTATTGTACTTGGAAATGGGGATTTAGGAGTTGGGAACTCGCGGAGTTAGGAGTTATCAGTTGTAGAGACGTAGCACTGCTACGTCTGTTATTGAGCTCGCGGAGTTGGGAGTTGGGAATAGAGCTTTATTTTTCTAAATTTTCTAATATTACATCTTCGTAAAGTAATTCAATGGGGAATTTAAAATCAACACTCATTAAATCAATTTCATCACCTTGATTATAAGTTTGAAGTTCCCACAAACCTTTTTCATTGAGTCGGAAACATTCTACTATCATTTGTTCGGCACCGATTAAAATATATTCTTTCAAAGTTGATATTTGTCGATAGTTTTGGAATTTTTTTCCTCTATCTATTGCTTCGGTACTGGGAGAAAGAACTTCTACAATTAAACAAGGATGATAAATCACTTTTGTGGCGCGTTTATCCCTTTCGTCACAACTTACCATCACATCAGGATAATGAAAAGGACCATTTTCTGATACTCCTAATTTTGCATCTGCCATCTGTACTTTACAACCTTTTCCTCGTAGAGGATTTTTGAGGGCAGAGGCTAAATTTAAAGCAATGTCATTATGGGGAATGGTTCCCCCTGTCATGGCGACGACTTCACCATTAATATATTCGTATTTAAGTTGTTGTTGTTCTTCCCAGTCTAAATATTCCTGGGGTGTCATGTATTGATAATTAGGAATTGCGACCATGATTTTTGATTTTTTTGATTATATTTTGATGTTAACAGGTGAAGGTTTTTTATATACTTTGAATCAATCTCATAAAATAAATGATTATTAAGAATAATTCTAAATATTGAACTTACGATATTGTCACAATACTTGGATGGTGCCGTACACTGATTGCCTTATTATTGCGTAAACAATAAGTCAGTGTACAAGCAACGGCACGGCAATAAAGGGGGAAGAAAATCTACACCCCTTTTTGCCTCAATAAAGGGGGAAGAAAATCTACACCCCTTTTTGCCTCCCCTACAAGGAAAATGTGCCAGTTGCGTAAGTCCTAAAATAATTTTACCCGATTATCACCTAACATAAATTGCAAACCTTTGGTATTAATTTATCCGTGATGAGATAAATATTTTTAATCCTAAATATATAGATAAAATTAAATTAGGCTTTGCTATTCGATCGTCTTTTTCTAATTTTTGGCGAGACGAAATAATTAATTTAAAACAGAATCAATACTCACCTCTCATCATTGGTAATTTATATGAGTAAAAATAATTACAATCCTCAAACTAATCCCTCATTTGATGACAAAAAGAATGTACCAGAAAAGGGTGGAGGTTTATCTGTAATAGGCTATTGGGCTGAACATACGCTGTCACCAGAAGGAGCTAAACTATGGAAAACTTTAGTTCATAACAGCGCTTGTTTATCTTGTGCTTGGGGTACTGGTGGACAAAAAGGTGGTTTTAGCAATGAGTCAGGGGAAAAGTTACAGCGTTGTATGAAGAGTGTTGAGTCTATCTCCGCAGAAATTCAACCAGCTATTCCCAAGCAATTTTTTGATAAACACTGTATTAATCAGCTTCAACAACTCACTTCATTAGAAGCTGATAGACTCGGAAGATGGAGTTTTCCTGTAATTTTACCTTCTGGTAAGTCTTATTACGAACTAATTACCTGGGATAAAATTTATCAAATTGCTGAAAAAGCTTTTAAAAAAACACCGGAAAGAATAGCTTCTTATAGTTCCGGACGATCTTCTAATGAAGCAGCATTTTTATTACAATTAATGATGAGAACTCTCGGTTCTAATAATTTAGCTGATTGTTCGGATTTGTGTCATGCTCCTTCAAGTTTTGGGTTGAAACAAACTCTTGGTACTGGTACTTCTGTTGTTAGTTTATCAAGTTTAAAACAATCTAATTGCATAGTTTTAGCAGGAACTAATGCTGCTTACAATCATCCCCGGTTGATGAATGAATTAATTAAATTAAGAGAGCGTGGTGGTAAAGTAATTGTAATTAATCCGATGAAAGAAATCGGTTTAGTAAAGTTTGCTTCTCCTGCTTTTCCTGTTAAGTCGCTGTTTACAGGTTCCGATATTGCTTCAATTTATTTACAGCCAATTCCCGGTAGCGACGTGGCATTATTTACAGGAATTCAAAAAGCTTTATTGGAAAAAGGTAAGATTCAAAGTGAGTTTTTACAAGCTTATACTGAAAATTGGCAAGCTGTAATTGCTCACGTTGAAAACACATCTTGGGAAACGATTACTACAACTTGCGGTGTTTCTCAAACAGAAATTGAAAGCGCTGCGAATATAATTATCAATTCTCAAAAAGTTGTATTTGCTTGGGCTATGGGTATCACCCAACAACGAAATGGTGTTGATAATATTTATAGTATTGTGAATACCGCCTTAATGACTGCTAATATCGGCAGAGAAGGAACCGGAGTCATGCCAATACGGGGACATTCCAACGTCCAAGGTTTTGGTTCAATGGGTGTAACGGTAAGGCTTAAAAAAGAAATTCAACAAGCTTTAGAAACATTATTAGGTCGTTCTTTGAGTAAAGTCAAAGGATACGATACTCACGCTTTAATTGAAGCTGCTGATTCTGGGAAAGTTGATACCTTAATTTGTATTGGTGGTAATTTATATGGTGCTAATCCCGATTCTCAGAAAGTTAAAAGGGCATTAAGTAAAATTGAAACGATAATTTATCTAGCAACAAAACCTAATCTCGGTCATTTCCACGGATTAGCTAATAAAAATACAATTATTATTCCCGTATTTAATCGCTTTGAAAATCCCCATAAAACTACTGTGGAATCTGGTAATAATTTCGTACGACTAAACGACGAAGGAGAAACCCATCTCAAAAAATTTGACTTAATTGCAGAAGTAGATTTTTTAACCGAATTAGCTCATCGTATACATGGTGAATATCCGGTAAATTGGCGTAAATTACAAGATACAAAATACGTCAGACAATTAATTGCTCAAACAATTCCTGGATATGAGAAAATCGCGACAATTGATGAAACCAAAGAAGAATTTACAATTGGCGATCGCATTTTAAAAAGTCCTCAATTTGCGACACCTTCCGGTAAAGCCAAAATGTTTGTTACACCATTACCAAAATTAAAGCTTCCCGAAATAAAAGACTTTGAAGTTGCGGATGGTACGCAAGGTATAGTAGTAGTATTAATGACCGGACGTAGTTATGCTCAACATAATACAGTAGTTTATCAAACTGAAGATAAATATCGGGGAATACCTCATCGTAACTGTATTTTGATGAATAAAAATGACGTTGATAAAGCTGGTTTTGAAGAACATCAAGGGGTTACTGTAAGGGGAAATGTGGGAGAATTAGAAAATGTGGAAATTATATATGGAGAAGTGCGTGAAGGTGCGGGAGTGATGTTTTATCCAGAAGTTAATGTAATTTTTAAAGCCGAAATTGAAGAGCGTTGTGGTACACCGGCTTTTAAGAGAGTTCCAGTTTTGGTTTATAAATAACCTCACCCTATGCACCCTCTCCTTATCAAGGAGAGGAATGTAATCATGATGGTTTTGAAGGGGTATATTAATCATGTCGTCACGCACCAATGGGTAATTTTGATAATGCCGTAAACTCTGAATGTATAAAAACCGCAGAGACGCAGAAGAGTAATTTATATCAGTTAAAAACTCAGCGTTCCTTTGCGTCTATCTTAGCGCTCCTCTGCGTTTAAATATACAATTTCGATTTAAATAGATTTGATATATCGGATAAATCATTCAGTTACGATGATTTTTACAGAACTCCTGACAATGAAAGCCCACGGTTTTTAATCGTGGGATGAAATTGGAATAGGCACTTTTAAGTGCCGTGATTCTTAGTTTCTAGTACCTTGTGCGGCAATGTATTTAATTATCGTTTCAGATGATACACTG
>JBHJJJ010000185.1:0-3474 GCA_050042755.1 Rivularia sp. (in: cyanobacteria) | reverse complement strand
CAAGATATAAATGAAATATTTTTTTACTATACCAAAAATTAGGCATAAAATATAGCAAAAATCGTTGACAACTGTCTATTTTTGTCAATTCTTGACCACAAAAACAATATCTAGGTCAAGGGCTCCCATGAGAATTTTTTTAGGAGAAAAAAATTTGGCAGGGTACCCGTCAAAGCTCTCCCCATCCCCCAATCTCCCCTACCTATAAATTACGATGTCAAAGCAGGGGCATTACTAGTACGGGTAAATTCACTTACAACGTTAGTCACAATTTTCAACCCTACACCTCCTACTAAAGTCATAATAGATTCGGGATGAAACTGTACTGCAGCTATCGGTAATGTCTTATGCTCAATACCCATAATTATTCCATCCTCAGACATCGCTGTAATTTTTAATTCCTGAGGTAAACTATCTTCCAGTGCGTACAGCGAATGATATCTACCAACTTCAAAGGATTGTGGTAAATCTTTAAAAGCTACAGAATCTTTATCTACCACAGATACTAAAGATATCTTACCGTGCTGCGGATAATCTAGAATTCCTAGCTTTCCACCATGTGCTTCAACTATCCCCTGCAATCCCAAACATACCCCGAATAAAGGAATATGACGTTTTTTGCACGCAGCGATCGCCAAATCTAATTTAAAGTCCCTGGGTTTTCCTGGCCCTGGTGATAATACAACTAAATCGGGTTTTTTTTCGTCAAATACCGACTCGGAAAAACCATGTCGCAATGTTGTCACTGTCGCACCAGTTTGACGGATGTAGTTGGCGAGGGTATGAACAAATGAGTCTTCGTAATCAATCAGCAAGACGTTTTTCCCTCCAGCCGGATTCGCTTCGGGAATGTCAACTTGTGAAAGTGTTGACAAATCTACTTCCTTATGTGTATTCCTATTAAGAGCTTGGAATAAAGCGCTTCCTTTGGTAATAGTTTCCTCGGCTTCGGCAACCGGATCGGAATCATAAAGAACTGTTGCACCGACTCGTACTTGCGCGATTGAATCTTGAAGTCGGATGGTTCGCAAAATTAAACCAGTATTCAGCCCACCCCTAAAGTTAAAACCTCCTACTGCACCACCATACCAGCGTCTAGCACTGCGTTCGTTTTGTTCGAGAAACTGCATTGCCCAACGTTTTGGCGCTCCGGTGACAGTTACCGCCCATAAATGAGTCAGAAATGCATCCAAAGCATCGCACTCGGGTTTGAGTATACCTTCTACATGGTCTACTGTGTGAATCAAATGGCTGTATAATTCAATTTGACGACGACCGATAACCCTTACAGAACCGGGTTCGCAAATCCGCGATTTATCGTTACGATCTACATCCGTACACATAGTCAGTTCGGATTCGTCTTTACGGGAATTCAACAGCTTTTGAATTTGCGCCGCGTCATCAATCGCACTTTCTCCCCGACGGATTGTACCGCTAATTGGACAAGTTTCTACACGTTTACCATCAACGCGGACAAACATTTCTGGAGATGCACCAATTAAATATTCTCCACCCAAGTTAAAAATAAATCCATAGGGACTGGGATTAATTTTTCTCAAGGTGCGGAATAATTCAGTTGGAGATTTTTCGCAGGTTTCAGAAAAGCATTGAGAAGGAACTACCTCAAATAAATCGCCGCGTCGGAAATAATCAAGAGCTTTGGTAACTTGTTGTTCGTATTCTCCCGGAGCGTGATCGGAACCTTGAGTTACATTGAGGCGCTTACCACGGTAATCAATTGCTTCACCCTTACGAGGTAAATCTCTCGTGCTACCATTCTTGGTCACAAAATCGTACTGCATCCGAAATGCTTTTTGCAAGTGGTAGTCAACAACTAACAACTCATCGGGTAAATATAATACTAAATCCCTTTGATCTGATTCCCGTTCCAACTGCTTGGGCATTTGTTCAAATTGGAAAACCACATCGTAGCCTAATGCACCATAAAGCCCTAAATTTTCATCCAAATGACTGAAAAATGCAGATATAATTTCCCTAATAATGCTAAACACAGATGGTTGTCTGCTGCGTTCTTCCTCTGAAAACAAACGTTGCGTAGCTTTAATCGAACCCGAAATGTAATTATCTTCTTGATTGATATCTTCAATATATGGCTTATCTAATAACAATTCCCTCAAATAAGCCAGTAAAATTTGACCCCGTTCGTTATGAGCCGTAATTGTAAAAGTGCGATCGCGTGTAACTACTTCTAAAGGTGGATTGACAAAACCAATCGCCCATCTTTTATAACGTCCTGGATATTCATAGCTACTAGCCAACAAGCCACCCCTTTGAGAATCCAAACGCATCAAGACTTCTTCAATCGCTGAATTAATCGAAGTATTCGTAACCGAACGCGATACGAATATACCGCCTTGAGTTGTGTAAGATGTGGTATCAAATTGCATAAAATCCTATTATAATATCATTCCCCTGCCTTCTTAAAATTACTATAAGTATGAGTAAATTTTGTATATGAAATTTGGCAATTTTGTTTACAAAAATTAATAACAAGGAGGAGCGGATAAGTAGTTGCCACCTTCCCAGGAAAGAGTACAGAGCAGTGATTACGTGGTAGATGAGCGCTTTTTAGTCGTCTGCGCGGAATGGAAAATATTAATATAACAACTGAGAACAGAGGTAGTTTTTAATGCTTCTTAAATACTGAGGTAAGTTTGAATTCTATAAGATGACTCTTCATAATTAGTATTTAAGCTAGATGTACGATTTTAAACATTAACTATTATTGATTGGACATAAATATTGTGGTTCTGAAGTAACTTTTCTTAAAAGATCGCTAGCAAAAATCTCCATAAAACTAACTATATAGAAATTACTAAGTAAGTCGGCCGAAAATTTACTCAACTATATTACGGAATCTAAACTTGCTCATTAGTATTCCAAATAAATGTGAGATTTTACACGATTGCGATTAATTATTGGAAATACACTCTGTGTTTATTCAGTAACTTATATGTGGTAAGTAGGTACGTGGGAAAAATTATTGTTATGACAAGTGAGTAGTGAGTAGTGAATAGTGACTAGGAATAAGGTAAGATGGGTCATTTACATTCTTTTACATAGGTTGATTTATTTATGCCTACCTACTTAATTACTAATAAAAATCTCGATAAAGCTGACTATATGCTCAGTAAATAATATTATTCATTAGTATAGTTTATACTCTCAAAAAGTTACCTATTGCAGACTATTTACTTGGTATAACTAATGCCAATTCAGTGAATATTGAAAACTGAGTTAATAAATGTAACATTCTCAATACCCTGCCCTTCCATTACAATAAAAATGTACATTTTTGCTAAGTACTTTATTTATTTTCTCCGACCAATACAAAAAAATCCCACTTTTGGTTTATCAAAAAACATGGTAATTAGTGCATAATTATAACTTGCTTACACCCACAAATAAAATAGAAGAATTAGCTTAGAAAAAATGCTCAAATTCAGATTTGAT
>JBHJJJ010000184.1:0-10389 GCA_050042755.1 Rivularia sp. (in: cyanobacteria) | reverse complement strand
TACCGATACTTCAATTAGTTTTCAAGATGTGACATTTTCCTATAACAATCAGGGAAATCAAGCTTTATCTGAAATAAATTGCTATATGGCTCCAGGTACGGTTACAGCCTTAATCGGAACTTCCGGTGCGGGTAAAAGTACAGTTGCTAAGTTAATTCCCCGGTTTTGGGATGTTGATAGTGGAGTAATTAAAATCGGTGGTGTTGATGTTCGCGAAATGACATCAGAAACTCTAATGAACTATGTATCATTTGTTTTTCAAGATACATTTTTGCTATATGACACCATCAAAGATAACATTCGTTTAGGTCGTCCTAACGCTAGCGATGCAGAAGTTGAAGCAGCAGCAAAAGCCGCACGGGCACATGATTTTATCCTGGAATTACCTCAAGGATACGATACAATTGCTGGCTCGCGCGGTACTCGGCTTTCTGGTGGACAAAGACAAAGGATTACGATTGCTAGGGCTATTTTACAAGATAATCCCATCGTTATTTTAGATGAAGCTACCGCTTTTACCGACCCGGAGAATGAAGCTTTGATTCAAGAAGCCATAGCTAAACTCACAGTAGGTAAAACCTTAATTGTTATCGCTCACCGTCTTTCTACTATTGTCGATGCTGACCAAATTATAGTTTTAGATAAAGGAAAAATAGTTGAACGTGGTAAGCACGAACAATTAGCAACAGCCAATGCAATTTATGCATCTTTGTGGAATAACTATCAACTTGCTCAAAATTGGGGTATTAGAAATCATACTGTGTCTGGTTAAATACTTACCATATTTGTGAGGGTTAGGTAATGGGTAATGGGTAATGGGTAATAGGTAATGGGTAATAGTTAAAAATAATATATTCTAACGCAAAGGAGCGCAGAGTTTTTTATCTTATATTTTGAGTATTGTAGTATGTGTTAGAACGAAGTTAGTAATGGATGAAATCATCTGTATTTGTAGGACATAAAAATCTAAAACAAATACATCCGTTGTTAAAATCTAAAATATAAAATCCAAAATACTATGACTGTTCAAAAAGAATCTACAGCAAAATTGCAAGGCGTACCGGAGACTTTAATGATTACTCTTTACGGACGCTATACCGAGCAATCATATCCTGACTGTATTCTCAAAGATGAAAAAGCGGTCGAAATCGCCGAAAAGATTGATTATGATTTTTCTAAATATGCTCAAGGGTGGGCTTCACAACTTGGTACTGTTATTCGAGCAAAAAATATTGATAATTTATTAAAAACATTTCTTGTTAATCATCCCCAAGCAACTGTTATCAATTTAGGAGGAGGACTTTGTACGCGCTTTTTCCGAATTGATAATGGTGAAGTTAATTGGTATGAAGTTGATTTTCCAGAAGTGATTGAACTGAAAGATAAACTGGTAGAACAGAGCAATAGCTATCACTTAATTGCTAGTTCAATTCTAGATTCTATTTGGATAGAACAAATAAATCCAGATGTAAATCAACCTTTATTTATCATTATGGAAGGAGTATCAATGTATCTGAGCAAAGAGGAGAATAAAGCTTTATTTGCTCAGATACAAAGGATGTTAACTCCTAAATTTGCATCTATAACTATGGTATTTGATGTATTAAGTAAAAAAGCAGCAGCAAAAACACAACGTCACGATACTGTATCTCAAACCAGTGCTGAATTTAAATGGGGAATTGATAATTCTCAAGAATTACAAACATGGAATTTAGGAATTACTCTCAAAGGTGAAATTTATTATCTTCCCGAATTTGCTAACTATCCTCAACGCATGAAACCTTTTTGGTTGAAGTATATTTCATTTATTTTAATCCCATTATTTAAAAACAATGGTCGCATTCTTCAAGTAGAAATTAATTGATGATTTCTATTCACATCTTCCACAATCTAAAATCCAATGATAAACAGTTTTCAACGTGCTATCAAAGCATCTGGTTCCTATGCTCCAGATTATAAATCTTCCCTCATTCTTTCAGTTTTTGCTTCTGTGATTCAGGGAATTGTTTTTGCTTTACTAGTTCCTCTCCTCAAGGCTTTAACTCAAAACCCTATCGATACTAACAGGGTTTGGACGCTCATCGTCTTAATGGCAATTCTAGTCATAGTCGAATTTCTCATCCGATGGCGAGAACTTGAATATGGCTGGGTGACAGCTATTGATGCAGCTAGTGAAATGCGATCGCGTTTGGGAGAACAATTACGTCGCATTCCTTTAGAACAACTTAATAATCGTCGTGATGGGGATTTAAATGTCATTCTCAGTGGTAATGTTTCTGATGCAATGCTGTCTATTGGGGAAATTTCCAAAATCATTATTCAAACAATGGTTGTCCCTACAGTCATCGTTTTTATTACCTTCTTCATTGATTGGCGACTTGCTGTTGCTATGTTGGTTATTTTCCCCCTAGCTATTCCCTTCTATCGTCAACAGCGAACTGTCAGCCTCAAAGAGCTTCATGAAGTTGCTGTCTCAGATGCAGACACAGCATCGAGGATTATTGAATATGCACAAGGTTTACCAGTATTGCGTGCTACCAATCAAATCGGGGAAAAATCGCAACGATTACGTCAAGCCATATCTCAACAACGCCAAACTCAATCCCGTGCTAATCGTCTCGCAACAATGCCAGCGATTCTCCAATCTACAGTAGTTCAACTAGGAATTGTTGTTATCCTGGCTCTAGGTGTACTATTTTTACTCCAAGGTACAATTGACCTCGCTTCTGTATTTGCATTAGTAATAATTGCTACTCGCTTTAGCGAACCCATCGCCATCTTTGGTAGTATCACAGTTGTCTTTGACTTGATGGAAGTAGCGTTGGAAAGAATTGAAGCTTTAATGGCAATTCAACCCTTACCTACAGCTAATCCCCCAGGCACTATCAACAAATTTGATATTTCCTTTGAAAATGTGACTTTCGCTTATGCAGACCAAAATGAACCTGTATTGCGTGATATTTCCTTTCATTTACCAGAACGCAGTTTAACAGCACTGGTGGGTAGTTCCGGAAGCGGTAAAACAACAATTACACGATTAATCAGTAGATATGCTGATGTTCAACAAGGAAGCGTTTGTATGGGTGGAACAAATATTAAGGATGTAGATGCGACAGAGTTAATGCGACACATTTCAGTAGTTTTCCAGGATGTATATTTATTTGACGATACCATTCGCAACAATATTCGTATCGCAAAACCCAACGCCACTGACGCAGAAGTTGAAGCAGCAGCAAAAGCCGCCAATTGTTATGAATTCATCTCGCGCTTACCCAAGGATTATGATACCCAAGTGGGGGAAATAGGTGGCGCACTTTCAGGAGGAGAGCGTCAGCGTATTTCCATTGCCCGTGCTATTCTCAAAGATGCGCCCATAGTATTGCTAGATGAACCGACATCAGCACTGGATACGGAAAGTGAAGTAGCAGTGCAAACCGCAATAGATAAACTCGTGGAAAATAAAACAGTAGTGATAATAGCCCATCGACTTTCAACTGTCACAGGTGCAGATAATATTTTTGTCTTGGAAAAGGGATTAATAGTAGAAAGTGGAAATCACCAGGAATTAATTGCCAATAAAGCACGCTATGCAGATTTATGGAACGCACAACAGCGATCGCGTAAATGGCGAATTGTAGCCTAAATATTAATTATACTCTGTTTAGAAATTAATCAGCCTTAATATCCATGACTTATCAAGACGTAGCAATGCTACGTCTTTATATTGTTTGGGGAATAAACAAACTGACTCTTTTAATTATTTTATTGAGAATAATTTTTAATAGCTTTTGTGATAATATTCATACAAACTCTATTCTCAATTCATGGAAGACCAAACTGGAATCCGTCAACGGGAACTTTGCGAACTTTTAGGACTTGATTACAAAACCGTTGCAACTCTAGCCAAGCAGCTTGGGCTGAGTACCCATGCTTATCTCCAACAAGAAACTGGCTGGATTCTCAAAAACGAACTCTACTATCCACCTATTCATCCTTCCCAAGACGAAAAATCTTAATCTCAAAGATTTCAGATAAATGTAACTATAATTACAGAAAAACGGTACTATTGAAAATTATTATTAACAAAGTATGAAATATACAGCATTTTGCTGATAGTTATGCTTTGATTAAGAATAGTCAATGGAAAAGAATAATTTTGTATACTCTTGTAGTTCCTATAATGAAGGGTTCGAAAAAAATTTAGTTTTTAATGCTGATTTACAGGAATTCTCTCAAACTATAATTAATATTACCAGTTTGCAGACTGGTGGAAAGATATCTTCTTTTCAAGCATATCTCCAAGTAAAAGCTGCTTATAAACGTCTGAAGCGCTCCAAAAAAGCATTACAGATTGGTAATAGTGATTCTCAAGAAGATATCTAAAGAAAAGATATTACAGTTGTGTTTTTCGATTGATTGTTCGTCAAAGAATGTGTACCGGAGTACTTGATGCAAGGACTTTGTTACACATTTATGGAATTTGCCCAAATGTCTATTGAAATAAATTAAGTTAAATACATAATGGATGAAGAAAGGATAATTGTTGTTGGTGGTTATGTTGGTTGTGGTAAAACTTCTTGGATTTATCAGCAAATAGCTTCAAAAGAAAAAGCTTGTCCTAAATCCCTGCAAAAAATACTATACTTAAAAGCTGGTACAGGACAAGTTCAGATAGATGGGAAGAGAATTAGTGTTGATTTTCCCACAGTTAAAGTTTTTGGTGATGCTCAGGAAGTTGAGTTTCTGGCAGAATTAGAATCAGCTGATATAGCCTATATAGAATTAGGTAATAACTTAGGATTAGGATATATCGACCAACTTTTAAATGATTTACCTTACTATCCAATAGCAATTTTACCTCCAGGATGTAAGCGGTGTAGATGGCATTCTTGGGCAAAAGAGGTACTTACAGGTGCAGCAATGAAAGCTTCATTAGAGGGAGTAGAGACATTTCGTATAGAGACTACTGGAAAGGTTATTGGTGGAGATGATTTAAATGAATTTTGGAATCAAATTATTTGTAATACCTATGGAAAAGTGATTCGTGCTAAAGGTATTTTCCATTTAGAAGACGGTAATATAATTTATGCTGATTTTGTTGATGGTGTACCATGTATAGATTTCTTAGATTTAAGTTTGTCACGTTATTTACATGGCGAACCTAAATGTTTTAGCGGTTTAGAAATAGTAGGTTGTTCCCTGAATCAAGATGCTTTAGGTGGAATAATTGAAAAAATTTATGTCGCAAAGTTTAGTGTTTTGTAAATGTAGAACATTGTAGGGTGTGTTACGGCTATGCAAAATTTGATGGTTTAATAAAATTTGAAATTGCCGTAACGCACCAATTATAAAATACATTACGACGCAAAAAACTTTTTCTTCTAAGCCATATATATTCATGGCTAACACAGGAATCTACAATCAAATTAAAATTCTATTCAAAATCAACCTGGTTCAAAATATCATCTAATTGGTTTTGCTCAAGTTTAGCTAAAGAGAAATCCGAAGGTGTGTAACCACCACTGTCGGGAGATTGACAATGTTCGATTAATTTTATCAGCGCTTCTAGATACTTTTTACCTAAATTATCTATAAAGGATTTATCGTAAAAATGTTTGCTATAAGTCCAAGTAAGTTTAAGTTGCTCATCAATGATTGAACCATTAATTTCTAGCAAATAGGGTCTTTCTGAGTTGATATCTTGGGTTAAACCGGGTGATTCTTTTGCTAGTTCAAAGAAGTTTGATGTTGTTAACATCGAATCGAATTGTCCTAGATAATTAAAGCTGATTTCTGGTGTCAATAAGGTAATATTTTGTGTTTTATCAGCTTTTAAATAGCGCCATACATTATAATCTATACCGTTATTAGGTATACGTAATTGTTCCTTGATGCATTTGATTGCTTCTCCTGGATTATTAATATCTGATAATTCTTTTAAATCTAAGTTGACTGGGCATATATTAGTAAACCATCCCACTGTACGGGATAAATTAAGGTTATCGAATAATTCGGTTCTTCCATGTCCTTCTAAATCAATTAAAAGGGATGTTTTACCCGTCTGGTGAGCAAATGTTTGGACTAAAGCTGTTAGTAATATGTCATTAATTTGAGTATTATATGTTTGAGGAACTTCTTTTAGTAATGCTTGGGTGTGTTCTGGGGAAAGGATAATATCTATTTGTTCGCTTGTAGCAATTGTGTTAGGGAAATTTTTTGTATATTTTTCTGATTTGAAAGAAGTTAGATGGGATGAAAAGTTAGATATTTCATCTGAATTTGCATATGTTTGTAAATATTCTGCCCACTGTTTAAATGAAGTAGTTTTTAATGGTAATTTAATTGCTTTTCCTTGACTTAACTGTTCATATATAGTTTGTAAATCTGATAGTAATATCCGCCAAGAAACACCGTCAATAACTAAATGGTGAATTACAAATAGTAAGCGACTGGCTTGATTTTTTCCTAAATTAAATAATGCAACTCGCATTACTGAACCTGTTGAAAAATTAAGACTTATTTGAATTTGATTGGCAATATTATTAATTGTATTTTCTTGCTGTGAATCTGTTAGTTTGGAAAGGTCAAAATAAGTTAAAGGAGCTTCAGAACTTGGTTCTATATGAAATTGTTCCCAACCAGATTCATTATGTTTAAATCGCAGTCGCAATGCATCATGATGTAATAATAGTTCTTGCAGTGCTTTTTCTAGATAAATTAAATTAATTTCAGTTTTTACTTTCAGTAGAACAGCTTGATTAAAGTGATGTGGATTAGATTTTTGTTGTTCAAAGAACCAATGTTGAATTGGTGTCAGGGGAACGAAACCTGTAATAATTCCTTGTTCGGCTTCTATTAATGGAGTTTGAGTTACGACTGCTGCTAATTCAGCGATAGTTTGATGTTGAAATAATTGTTTTGGTGTGATTTGAATTCCTGCTTGATTAGCACGACTAATAATTTGAATCGCTAAAATTGAATCTCCTCCCAATTCAAAAAAGTTGTCGTTAATTCCAACTTTTTCTACTCGTAGGATATCCGTCCAAATTTGTGCAAGAGTTATTTCTATAAAGTTAGTGGGAGCGGCAAAGTCACTTTCTGAAGTAATAATATCTGGTAAAGGAAGAGCGCGACGATTGACTTTAGCGTTTGCTGTTAGAGGTAATTCCCGAAGAGAAATGAAAATAGAGGGAATTAAATATTCTGGGATTTTATCGCTTAAAAAACTTCGTAAATTAGGAGTTAAATTAGTATTTGTAGTTTCTTCATTGGATACATAGTAAGCAACTAAACGCTGAATATTTTCTTGATTTTGGACGATTACAACAGCTTCTTTAACCTGCGGATGTTGACACAAAGCAGTTTCAACTTCTCCTAATTCAACTCGGAACCCGCGAATTTTGACTTGATTATCAAAACGACCAAGATATTCAATCGTACCATCTGATAAATAACGAACTTTGTCACCAGTTTTATATAATTTTGAACGCTGTAGAGACGCGTTAGCGAAGCGTGCCCGGAGGGCATTATATCGCGTCTCTACAAACGGATTAGGAATAAATTTTTCTGCTGTTAATTCTGGTCGATTTAAATAACCACGAGCTAAACCATCACCACTAATATACAATTCACCAGGTACACCTATAGGAACGGGTTGTAAATTATTATCTAAAATATAAACTTGGGTGTTAGAAATTGGATAACCAATCGGTATAGATTTATCTACTGGATGGTTTGGGGGAACTCGATAACAACAAGCAAATGTTGTACTTTCTGTGGGACCATAACCGTTAATTAACTGACAGTTAGGATGAATTTGCTGTAGTTTTTGAGCATGAATTGGTGATATGACATCTCCACCAGCTAATAATTGTCGAACACCTTTTAGACTTTGAATCTGTTCATCTACCATTAGATGAAATAAACCAGCAGTTAACCACAGAGTCGAAATATTATATTTCTCTAATGTTTCTCCTAACTCTTTTAATGAAGGCTTTTGAGTTGGTAAAAGTACTAATTTTCCTCCATTTAATAAAGCACCCCAAATTTCAAATGTAGAAGCGTCGAAGGAAATTGGTGCTGCTTGTAATATAATTTCTTCTGCACTTAAATTAACGTAATTACTCGATTTAACTAAGCGAACAATTCCTCGATGTGGCGTACAAACTCCTTTCGGTATTCCAGTTGAACCAGAAGTGTACATGATGTACGCTAAATTTTCTGGTGTTGTAAAATTAATTGGATTTTCACAGTTGTTTTGTTTAATTATTTCCCAGTCGGTATCAATATTAATAACATTAATAACCTCACCCCGATAAAGCTGTGCTTCATCACCCCTCTCCTTATTAAGGAGAGGGGGTAAAATTAAGCTTTTATCTCCCCTCTCCTTGCTAAGGAGAGGGGTTGGGGGTGAGGTTTTAGAATCTGTAATCAAAAATTCCACCCCAGCATCTTCTAAGATGAAATTTAATCGCTCTTGGGGATATCCTGGATCTAAAGGTACATAAATACCTCCAGCTTTTAGAATTGCTAATATGCTAATAATTGCTTCGGGAGAACGTTCTAAATAAATACCAACTGGTGTTTCCGGTTTAACTCCCAAGCTACACAGATGAGAAGCTAATTGATTGGCTTTTATATTTAATTCGTCATAGCTAAACTCTTGTTTTAATTGCTGATTTTCCCAAACAAGAGCTATATTATCCGGTGTTTTTTTAACTTGTTCTTCAAATAGCTGATGTACGCATTGATCTTGTGGATATTCTATTACAGTTTGATTCCAATCTAGAATTAACTGTTGCTTTTCTGATGCAGTTAATATAGGTAATTCAGATATTTTTTGCTCTGGCTCATCAACAATTGCTGTTAATAAAGTTTCTAAGTGTCCTGCAATTTTTTCAATAGTTTCTGACTTAAATAAATCCAAACTATATTCTAATACCCCAGTCAAACCTGATGGGGTTTCATGCATTGATAAAGTTAAATCAAATTTAGCAGTGTTACTATTACTTTCAAATGGTTCCCAATGTAAACCATCAATTTCTAAAGCTTCCATTGGGGCATTTTGCAACACGAACATTACTTGAAAGAATGGAGTATAACTTAAAGAACGTTGGATTTGTAAATTATCTACAAGTTGTTCAAAAGGTAAATCTTGATGAGCATAAGCACCCAAAGAAACTTCTCGTACCCTATTTAATAATTCCTCAAAAGTCGGATTTTCTGATAAATCCGTCCGCAGTGCTAAAGTATTGACAAAAAAACCAATTAACTCTTCAATTTCTGGATAATTACGATTAGCAATGCTGGTTCCAACAACTATATCCTCACTTCCCGTGTAGCGATAAAGTAAAGTTTGGAAAGCTGCTAACAACGTCATAAATAAAGTACAGCCAGACTGTTGACTTAAACGTTTTAATGCTGCGGTTAATTCTGGAGAAATTTGAAAAGTATAGCTATCTCCTCTTAAAGTTCTAACAGCAGCACGCGGATAATCTGTAGGTAATTCTAATAAATTGGGAGCATTTTGTAACTGTTTCTGCCAATAATTAAGTTGATTATCTAATACTTCCCCTTGTAACCATTCTCTTTGCCAAACAGCGAAATCTGCATATTGAATTGGTAATTTGGTTAGGGAATCGGAAAACCCCTCTCCAAACCTCTCCCCTGTAAGGAGAGAGGCTTTGACTTCTCCCCCTTCACTGGTAGGGAAGGGGGCTGGGGGGTTAGGTTTTTGAAGATATGCTTGATATAAAATTCCCAATTCTCTTACTAATACCCCAATTGACCAGCCGTCGGCAATAATATGATGCAAGGTAACTAAAATTACATTATCTGTATCGCCTAAACGTAGTAATTTGACTCGTAATAAAGGACTAGCATCAAGTTTAAAGGATTGCATTGCTTCAACTAATGCTAATTCCTTAACTCGATTTTCCCGTGCTGATTCAGGAATATTAGTTAAATCGATAATTGATAAAGGTAAAGAATCAACCGAGTTAATTTGCTGTATAGCTTGTCCGTCAGCAGTTATAAAAGCCGTCCGTAGAGTTTCGTGACGACGTAAAATATCATTTAAACTTTTTTGTAGAGCATCAATATTAAGCGAACCAGTTAACTTTACTGCTGCCGGGATATTATAGTAGGGGCTATCTGGTTCCAACTGACATAAAAACCACAGTCGTTGTTGAGCAAAGGATAAAGGTAAATTTTCTTCACGAGGAACGGGTTTAATCAGTGGTGCTACTGTTTTTCGGCTAGCTGTTTCGATAAATCGCGCAAGTTCGGCAATAGTGGGATTTTCAAAGTGCGATCGCAATGGTAATTCTACAGCAAAAGCCTGTTTGAGTTGGGAATTGACACGGGTTGCAAGTAAAGAATGTCCTCCCA
>JBHJJJ010000183.1:0-32426 GCA_050042755.1 Rivularia sp. (in: cyanobacteria) | reverse complement strand
TGTCAAGGTGGGAATGATGAAATCAAAAGCCTCTAGTGGATACACCAATTCTGCCATCATAAGGTACATTACCAAAATTGATTGATTTTGCTTGAGCTGGATGCTTGGAAACTTGCATGTCCAGTTCTTAGGGGGGAAAGGGGCAGCAATGCGCCCGCCCTACCCGACACAATAACTTGAAAATCCCTGCTCTAACACACAGAAGTAATACCTATGCGAACTTACTATTGCGGCGAAATCCGTTCATCTAATATCGGAGAAACTGTTACCTTATATGGATGGGTGGATAGTCGCCGCGATCATGGAGGTGTGAAATTTTTAGACTTACGCGATCGCACTGGCATTGTGCAAATCGTTAGCGCTCCACAACGTACTCCCCTATCCTACGAACAAGCAAATTCCCTGCGAAATGAGTACGTTGTCAAAGTCACCGGCAGAGTATCGCAACGCCCGGATGATTCCCTAAATCCCCGCTTACCTACCGGTGAAGTTGAAATTTATGTCGATAATATTGAACTGCTAAATGCGGTGCGAAGTCAATTACCTTTCCAAGTTTCTACCGCCGATACCGAACCCGTGCGGGAAGATTTACGGTTAAAATATCGTTATCTAGATTTGCGTCGGGAACGCATGGCGCGTAATCTACAATTACGCCATCAAGTTGTTAAAGCCATACGTCGCTTCCTTGAAGATGCAGAAAACTTTATCGAAATTGAAACCCCCATACTTACTCGCTCAACTCCGGAAGGTGCACGGGATTATATTTTACCGAGTCGGGTTAATTCCGGTGAATGGTTTGCCCTGCCGCAGTCACCACAACTATTTAAACAAATTTTGATGGTATCGGGTACGGATCGATATTATCAAATTGCGCGTTGTTTCCGCGATGAAGATTTACGCGCTGACAGACAACCGGAATTTACTCAATTGGATATGGAAATGAGTTTCATGTCTCTTGAGGAAATTATCCAACTCAATGAAAAGCTAGTTTCTCATATCTTCAAAACTGTCAAAAATATCGATCTACCAGCACCCTTCCCCAGGCTTACCTACGCCGAAGCAATGGAACGTTACGGCAGCGATAAACCTGATACACGCTACGGTTTAGAATTAGTCAATGTCTCTGATTTACTTAAGGATAGCGGTTTCAAGGTATTCCGCGATTGTATTGCCAAAGGCGGTATTATCAAAATTCTACCCATCCCCGGTGGTGATATAATTTCTAATGTCCGTATCAAACCGGGTGGTGACATCTTTAAAGAAGCCAGCGAAGCCGGTGCCAAAGGTTTAGCTTACATCCGCGTCAAGGAAAACGGCGAAATAGATACCATAGGTGCAATCAAAGATAATTTAAGTGCAGAACAAAAACAAGAAATTTTACAGCGCACTAAAGCAAAACCAGTACATTTATTACTTTTTGCTGCTGCTGATTCTAATACCGTTAACAAAACTTTAGATCGATTGCGCCAATTTATAGCTAGGGAATTCAAATTAATCCCAGACGATAAAATCAACTTACTGTGGATTACTGATTTTCCCATGTTTGAATGGAATGGGGAACAAAAACGCCTTGAAGCATTACATCATCCATTCACCGCGCCCCATCCTGATGATTTAGAAGACTTAAAAACCGCACGCGCCCAAGCTTACGACTTAGTCTTAAACGGTTTTGAAATCGGCGGAGGTAGCTTGCGGATTTATCAACGAGAAATTCAAGAGCGAGTATTTGAAACAATCGGCTTGTCAGTTGATGAAGCCTACAGTAAATTTGGGTTTCTTTTGGAAGCTTTTGAATACGGCACTCCTCCCCATGGTGGTATCGCCTACGGCTTGGATAGATTGGTAATGTTACTTGCAGGAGAAGAATCAATTCGCGATGTCATTGCTTTCCCCAAGACACAACAAGCAAGCTGCCTGTTAACAGATGCACCTTCTACTGTAGATGCTTCTCAACTTAAAGAATTGCACGTTGCTTCCACATACAAGCCCAAAGATAAGTAATTTTGGAGGAGAATTGGGATAAGATTAGCCCTTATGGTGAGTGGGGATTTAAAACTCATAGCTCATCAATTTTTCTTCCCCCCTATTCTCCCCATCCTTTTCTATCTCCTTACTATCTAAAAAAAATCCCGATAAAGAAAAATAAATTTTACAGTTCTGAGGTTTAAATGCTTGTCCACTAGGGGCAATAGATAATCCGAAATCTAAAAACCCTACATCCACAATCCCATAGTCTAGCCGGATTCAATATAGCTTAATAATACTTTGATGTCGGACCAGCAACCAATAAATTTTTGAGCTATACACTATCTCGTCAAATAAATTTCTGTATCATAAATATCTAATTATAATATTGTTATCAGCGCCTTCTTAATTAATAAGAGTACCTTTTATTTATTCTCTCATTAAAAAATATTGATTTTTGTTGCCTCCATCTTGATTATGATGCTTAGTTTTTCATCAATGTTATGTGAGGACTAAAAAAATAATTCTCATTACTAGCGTCCCCTCTTTAATATACTCATGTCTTGCGCTAAGAAGCGTGATGTCTTTAATCACTCAGTATTAGCTACAAAAGCTTAATTTCGCGATAAAAATATAGCTTTTTGTTGTAGGTTTATTATACTTTTTCTCAAATATTAGTGGTTTTTACGTAGAAATGCCATGTATGAATATATTGCTTACAAGATGAAAAAATAAGAAAAGTAAGAAAATAAGTCCCAACGCCAGCAATCAGGTAGCAAAAGCATCTTATATACGATTTCGATCGGCTCATAACTACCAGTTTATAAAGATAAAAATCTATGAAAAGTAATTATGTGAAGTACGATCTAGTCCGTTGCATAGGCAAATTGAGGAGTATAAAAATTTAGTTGAAAGAAAATATAAAAATACTGTATAATTACTGGTAAGAAAAAAAAAGTGTTTTCTCCATATTCTCAAAACCATGTATCATAGTTAACGTTTAAACGCCAGCTGCGGTACTACTTGAGAAAAGTATTTCAGAGGACAATATTAAGATACTGTAAAGCTAGTGTCAAGATATTGTGAAGCACTTAGGTAAGGTATTGTTACCTTGTCACAAGCATTGTTAACATTTCAATTGTAAAAATAAATACAAAGGAGGCATCCACGCTCAGAATTGTTTAATTGATATTAATGTTGTTAGTGGAATGTTGATTTTACCGAGACAAGCTAAATCTTGGCTCTGCTTTGATTTTCCGTAACTTCAGTAGAGTTGAGATATAGGAATAATGTTTACTCCAACTTATAGGGATGGATTTTAAACGATCGCAATTGTTTGTCAATTCTGGTAGGTATTACCAAAATTATAACTTATTTTATAGGCAGGCAATTTCTGTTAAATCTAACAAGGTTGGGGTAGGAAAAGATTTAACCAGTGATTGATTAGAAAGCTTTAGATAGTCTAAAGTTGGAAGTATATCATGGTTGCGGTGCCATGAAGAGATTTATTTAGTGGGTTGTTAAACCTGTATACCGATGGTGGTGTATTTTTACCGCATTCTGTGACAATTTATGTACGCTTTTAAAGGAATAGGGCTTTGATGGTCAATTAGATCTCAGTCCTTCCAAATCAGCCTGATGTTGGTGTTGTATAGGTTACTTGCAGCCTCAACAAGGGTAGGATAAAAAACACGTAGATATAAGCCATCAAGGGTTCCCATTAAAATTTTTAATGAGTGCCCGTCAGATACAATCCAATATGCAGTATCAAAAGTTGCGGATTATCAAAATTATTATTCACTAGTATAACTGTTAATGAATGAGCGTTTTTCACGCTTAAGGATTACTAGTTAATAATTGTGCAATAAGCATGAATAATTTGCTTGCAAGTAAATATACTGTTATTGTATGATTCTTGTAAGTAATTATTGTTAGAGATATAAAGAAGCCTTAAAAAATTGGGTTGGGAAATACACAGGATACTTACGAAAGAAAGCTTATGCTTCTAAATAGATATAGGTATAGAATACCACAACCTATATATAAATTCAATTGTGTCCACAAGAGTTTTTGTGAAATAACGTCAAAAAAACGATGAAAAATTTAGACTGCCGCCGGTTTGAAAGACTTGAGGCTCTCAGAAATGAAATACTACAGATGATTGGGTTTGGGACTTATTCCCCTGTTGTTTTATTAAATGAGTAGACATTCATTCACCTAATAATCTTGGGTGCAATTTGAATTTGATAAATCGCTGAATAATTTACAGTATCGAGTCCAATGCTTGGACTGTGTTGGGGATAACCAGATATAAAGATTCAAATAGTTGCGTTATTTTTAATCGATTTCAGTCCTCCCAGTCACCTTCTTTGTATTTTTTTTGACAAAAAAGGTTGAATAGTATTCTTTATATGGAGTATAAGTTAAGGAAATTGCGTGCATCTACTTTCCGTCTTGGTAAAAAGTTAAGTTTGGTGAGTTTTTAGCCCAAGTGCAGCGTATCTGTAAAGGGTTAGAGACAGTGAATCCAAATGAAGCTCATTTAAGGGCGTGTAGTTATCAGTAGTGTATGTTTCTATGAAAGAAGTCAAATTGCTTAGAAGATGCGATCGCAATCGCAAGCGTTCCAAAAGACGAGCTATCTATTGCCCAGTGCATGGATGCTATTTGCATAGTGTAAGTCAGAAATATAAACTATTTGCCTCCGATGCCGGACAACTTCAAAAGAAAGGAATAGGGCGACAAAATGCACTGATATAAATTGCTTCTCAAACCGCAGTACTTTTAGAAGATGAGTGGTTGGAAGCATTTTGGTGCGATGAGTGCCAGCAAACGAAATGGTACCATGTCAAAAAAAATGGCAAAAGCTCAATAAAATCTGCTAATTGTAAAGCCGAGCAAAATATTGGACATAACTCTTATTCGATATCAATAGCACCTGCTCATATGTGGGAACAGGCTGTAGGGGTAGATGAAACCAGAGGAAACCCGAGTGTTAGCGAATTTACTCGCAGACATGCGCGAATGGTTAGCTCTAAAAACCTTTAGAAGTGTGTAGGAAGAGTTGAAGAGTTGAAGTCAGAAATATTTTTATTAGGGTGAACTGAATGATTAATTTAAGAGACAGCCGAGTTAATTCAACTTCTGTAATTTTTCTGCACAGCAAATTAAGCTAATATTGGTAAAAAAATAGGGCATAAGAGGTGTTACTTTGAACAAGAATCCGTTTATTAAGTTTAAGAACGGGAAAATAGTAAGCGTTGAACATGTGAAAACAGCTGATTTTAATGAAAACCGAGCTTATACAAAAAAAAGGTCAGCAGGGCAAAAAGTTTCACCATTTTATTTACTTACTCTCCTAATGGTGAATGCGGGAATTTGGGCTGGAGCACTAATATACTTAAATACAGCAAAACCAAAATATGTTAGTGAATGGGCAGTCAATATTCCTGGTAGTGGTTCAACTTCTAACATTAACCTTCCCGATATTGGACAAGCAATATCCCAAAATTATTCAGCTTATGCTGGAGCAAATTATGACCCCAGAGAAAACTATAAAGCCATTGCAACCAGCGATCAAGTATTAAAAGCAGCAGCAGCAAGCGTAAACATTCCGCTGAAAAAATTCGATAAGCCGCGAATTAAAATAGTTGACAATACATCGCTGATGAAATTTGAGTTTAAAGGCTCTAGCCCCCAAGAAGCGAAAAGAAAAGCGACAGCCTTACAAAATGCATTTGAAACCAAATTAGATAGATTAAGACACGAAGAAATCGTCCAGCAGAAAACGCGCTTGGAATCTGGGATGGAAACTTCGCGGCGAAAATTAAAAACCGCTCAAAGAAGGCTTAGTGCTTTCAAAGCAGCTTCGGGTTTAAATTCTAACGAACAACTCACGAATTTAGCTATAAATATAGAGGAATTACGCAAACAACGTGCCGAACTTGCAGCTCAACAACAACAGTCTCAGGCTCGTCTTTCGGAGTTATCAAATAATTTGAGTTTATCTTCCAATCAAGCTTCAGATGCTTTTGTTTTACAAGCAGATCCACTTTTTCAAAATTATCTGAAAAATTATAGCGAAGCCAATAGTAAATTAATCACTTTAAGTGCAAAATTTTTACCGACTCATCCAACACTTATTAACATCCGAACAGAACAACAAGCAGCCCAAAATGCGCTTTTAAATAGGGCACAAGCCCTTTTAAATCGTCCGATAAGTATGGCATCAATCAATAGGCTCAACTTTAGTAACAACGAATCATCCGGTTCTAAACGGGCTATATTATCCGAACAATTGGTGAGTACAAGTGTAGAAAAAGAAGGAATAACAGGTCAAATAAATGCTTTAAACGAACAAATTCCTAACTTAGAGACAAGGTTACAAAAATTATCTCAGCAACAATCGGTGATGGAAGATTTCAAGCGAGACGTACAAGTTGCCGAAGCAGTCTTTTCATCGACTATTGCGAAATTAGACTTAGCAAGAACGAGTGTTTCTGCTTCTTATCCACAAATTCAAATTCTTGCCAGACCCAGTTTACCAAAAGAGGCTGCAGGACCAAGAAAAAATTTAGTTTTGCTAGGTGCAACATTAGGCTCATTGTTCTTTAGTAGCGGAATTATTGGGTTATGGAAACAACGTAAATCGCAACAACAAAAACAAGAAAGTAAATTTTCAGAATATTTAGAATACCCGGAATATATAGAAGATTATTACTAAAGCATGAAACCCCGAAACTTTGAAGAAAGTTTAACTTGGTATGTCATCATTGGCACCTATGGCTTTTACGTACTTGGAATGTTATTTACTCTTTACTGCTTATTAGCATGGGTTTATGGTGGCTATTTAGTTTATAAAATTTTGCTGCAAACAGAAAATACCCCAGCATCAGAAAAAATTCGCATTCCGTGGATAATTTGGTTGTGGGGAATTTGTTCGTTAATTAGTTTAGTTGCAACTTATGTCGGTATCACTGACTTTAAGTTGGGAATGACGGCTCTCCTCAGAGCTATTATAGGTTGGTTGACGAGTTCGGCAATAATACCATTATTTCTGTTAGGTGGCTGTTTAAATATCAGAGCAAAATTGATTTATAGAGCGGTATGTATATTATGTTTGCAAAGTTTAATCGCAATTCCGATTGCTTATGCAGGCTATTATATGAATCTACCGGATGTTATTTATAGTTCTCCTATTGAAAGATTGATTCAAAATGGTCCAATTTTTCATCAAGTAGGATTTTATTTTTCAGATTATGGTGCCGATAACGTCCGTTTATTCTTATTTACTCCTTGGTGTCCGGCTTTAGGTCTTGTAAGTAATATATACTTTTTCATGGTACTCCAAGAATCAAATAAAAAATGGCGATACATTGGTATAGTTGGAGCAATTGCGATGAATATCGTATCTGTTTCGCGAGCTGCCCTTGTGACTCTACCAGTAGTATTGCTGCTGATTTGGGGCTTGAAAAACTTTGCTCGCCCTGGGGTACAAATTACTGCTGGAATTGTTAGCTTCATTGCCGGTATTTTCAGTACTCCACTCACAAATGCTGCGACAGAATTTGTTGATTCATTCCATGGTTCAAGAGCAGATTCTTCAAGAGTACGTGCAGCCTTACAAAGGGTAGGAATTGAGGCTTGGAAAGAAGCTCCTATTTGGGGGCATGGAACCCAAAAACCTGGACCACCAGTATTAGCAAATTAGCCTATTGGTTCCCATCATACCTGGGTAGGATTGCTTTATACAAAGGGTTTAGTCGGCTTTCTCGCTTTATTATTGCCTGTATTCTGTAGTTTTATAGATTTGTTAATTAAGGCACGCGAATGCAAAATTGCGGAAACAGCTTTGAGTATTTTATTGGTACTAATTTTGTTTTCTTTTGGCGAACAAATAGATGTTTTAGCATACATTTGTTGGCCAAGTTTAATAATTATAGGGATTGCTTTTAAAGAAAAGCTGAAAAACCCGATAAGTTTTACATTTTGATAGGATCTTTTCAATCTATTTATAGATAATCAAATAAATTTAAGTGAGTTTTTTTTATATTGTAAAATAATTGCTATATCTATAAGTGGTTTTCCCTTGGTTGCAATACATCCTCAACCTCACCCCCTTTCCCATGCTTCCGATAGGGGAAGGGGGTGAGGTAAAATTTGCGCTACGTAACGAGACACAAAACTCCTATATGAGAATTTTTAATTAGCTTTATCCGTACAGTGCGATCGTTTTTTATCCTCAAAGAAAAATTACAGAAATATCTACAAATTGATGATAATCGCCAAAATTAAACAGCAGCTATCAAATCAGTTTATCCGCAATATTGGATGGCTTGGAGGTGCTGAATTATTAAATCGTGTATTTCGCTTGGGAGCAACAGTAGTGCTAGCCCGGGCTCTAAGCCCCCAAGATTACGGATTAGCAGCAATTGTTTTAACTGTTAGTGAATTTACAACTGTTTTTACCCTCAGAGCCGGGATTGGAGGCAAAATTGTTCAAGCCGATGAAGAAGATGTAGAAGTTTTTTGCAATACAGCTTACTGGTTGAATTGGATTCTATGTATCTTTCTATTTGTGGCTCAATGTCTTGCCGCTTTTCCTATCGCTTGGTTGTACAAAGATGAAAAACTAATTCTACCACTTTGCGTATACGCTTTAGTCTATTTAATGATGCCGTTTTTTGCGGTTCATAATGCATTAATAGATAGAGCAAATAGACTAAAAATTACAGCGATAAGTACTGCAATTCAGTCAATGCTGAATAACATTCTCATTCCGATTTTTGCCTTGTCGGGTATGGGTATGTGGGCTTTAGTATTACCAGGACTTTTTACGATGCCGGTTTGGATAGTAGTTACTCATATTAACGAACCTTGGCGGCCAAAAATGTCTTTTACTCTTAAAAGATGGAGAGAAATAGTAAATTTTGGTAAGGATGTCCTTGGTTATGAGTTATTAGAAAAACTCCGGGCAAATCTAGATTACTTGTTATTAGGAGTATTGTTCAGTGTTGAAGATTTGGGAGTTTACTTTTTTGCTTTCAATGCAGGATTAGGCATTAGTTTAAATGTGATAAATATAATGGTTTGGCCACTGTATCCTCACCTTTGTGCTGCCAGAGGTAACTTCGTTGAATTTAAGCATAAATATTTTCACAGTCTCAAAACTATCAGCTTGGTGATAGTTCCTTTAGTTATTCTTCAGTCCAGTTTAGCTCCATTTTACGTACCGATTGTGTTTGGCGAAAAGTGGAGAATGGCAGTGCCAATATTAGTACTTATTTGCCTTTCTGCTATACCGCGCCCTTTTGAAAAAGCTGCGGCTTTACTGCTGCAATCTTTAGATAAAGCTTGGATTAATGTACGCTGGAGTCTAATATTTACCGGAATTTTTATTGCTTCCATATTTATTGGTATGCAGTGGGGAATTTTTGGTGTCGCAGTATCCGTATTAATTTCTCATGCTGTGGCAATGCCCGTGTTTACAGTATGGGCAACAATACTTGTATTTGCCAGAAACTCAACTTTACTACTTAATAAAAAATCATGAACCCCACATTTACAGTAGTTATGCCAGCTTACAATGCAGCTGCATATCTCTCACAAACCATTGAATCAGTTTTAAGTCAAACTTTTACCGACTTTGAACTAATAATAATTGACGATGGCTCTAAAGATAATACTCCTGCAATAGCTGATAATTACCAGGAAAAAGACAAGAGAGTAAAAGTTTTACCTCAATCAAATCAGGGAGTTTCAGCGACTCGGAATAAAGGAATAAATCATTCCAAATCTAAATACATTGCCTTTATAGATGCTGACGATAAATGGTTGCCCAATAACTTAAGCTGCCATCTCAAGCATTTAGAAGAAAATCCCGACTTAGGTGTCAGCTATGGAAAAGTTGAATTTTTACATCCCGACGGAAAGCATACCGGAAAAATTGCTCGGGGGCGTTTAAAGGCGCTGCAACCGCAGCATTTTTTATATAATAATCCGACAATGACAGTGTCAAATCTTGTGGTGCGTCAACAAGTATTTCAAGAAATTGGCTGTTTCGATTGCACTATGCAATATTCAGAAGATTTAGATTTTCTGTTTCGGGTTGCCTGTAGCCATTGGAGAATTGAAGGTATCGCTCAAGTATTGTTAGGGTATAGAACTACACAAGGAGGGCTTTCTTCACAGCTTTACAAAATGGAAGAAGGTTGGGAAACTTTGATCGCTAAAGCGAGAGTACGCGCACCCGAATTGGTTGAAAAACATTACTCGAAAGCTAGAAGTAACCATCTACGTTACCTTGCACGCAGAGCCTTTCGCTTGCGACTTGCTTCTCAAGTAGGAGTAGACTTTTTAAATCGGGCATTAAACTCCGATTGGCAATTAGTACTGAGAGAGCCTCGGAGTACTTTGTTTACCATGCTAGCTGTCTATGGCAGCCATCTATTAAGGTATATGAATCTCAGTCGAATTGCCCAATCACATTAAAGATTGATTAAAACTTTGACGGTTTTGATAAATTTTCGATAAACTACTTGATTTGATGCGGTATGGTTTTTAACATGAGGGTTGCATGGAGAAATAAACCAATATGACCGTATGTTATTTGATTCAAACCTATAAGAATCCCGAACAGATATACAGACTTGTTAGATTAATTAAAACTACCTCTCCCAATTCTTTTATTATCGTAAGTCATAACTTTAATGGTTGTAGCTTGAATACCAGCTTGTTCAAAAAACTAAAGAATGTGGAGATTATTCCTAATAATAGAGTAATGATGGGAAGCTTTGCTATCATTCAAGGTTTTTTTGATGCTATTAGCTGGTTATTAGATAATAAAATTAAATTTGATTGGTTGATAAATCTTACTGGTCAAGATTATCCGACACAGCCTCTTTCTAAAATTGAAAATTTTTTAGAAAATACAAAATACGATGCTTTTATAGAGTATTTTGATGTTCAATCAAAGCAAAGTCCCTGGAGCAAAAAAGTTGTTGACGCAAGATATTTGTATCAATATAAACATTTTCATGGTTACTTATCTCCTTCCCACCGGTTGCTTTTAAAACCAATTAAACACGCAATCAATAATTCTCAGCCTTTTATTCGATTAGATTTATCTTATGGAATAACCGTTGGAATTAAAAGCTTCTACAATTTGTTCGACAAAAATTTTATTTGCTATGGAGGTTCTTATTTTGCCACAATTTCTAGCCAATGCGCGGAATATTTACATTACTTTACTAAAGAGCATTCCCGCGTCTTGGATTACTACAAAAAGACCTTTATTCCAGAAGAGTCTTTAATACAGACAATTTTAGTTAACAGTAACAAATTTAACTTATGTAACAGTAATTACAGGTATACGGATTTTGCCAATAGCCGACACGGGCACCCACGGATATTGACTAGTAAAGATTATTCGATTCTAACTAAAGACAATATTCATTTTGCGAGAAAGTTTGATGTGAATGTGGATAGTACAATCTTAGATAAATTAGATCGAAGAATATTTACAAGTGAAAAAATAGATATACCTCCTGTTGAATTTGCAACTGGGCAGAATCATTATATGGAACCAGTAAAAACGTAAAATTTTATTCCGCTTGTCACGGTTGATTTAACCTCAAATCAAGTGAGTATAAATAAATATTCGTGTTATTGCGAGTTGAGTGTTTACCTATAAATAAACACTCCACTCGCAATAATATTTTGTATTTACGGGCAGTATAGTTAATGACGATTAATTATGCTGCCTACACAATTTCCATAATTAACCATTAAAAAGTAGGTAATTTGTAATGTCTAAAATATCAGTTGTTGTCCCAGCTTACAACTCTCAACGTACAATTATAGAAACAATAACTTCAGTTTTACAGCAAACCTTTTCAGATTTGGAGTTGATAGTTATTAATGATGGTTCAACAGATAGAACTTTAGAATTATTAGAAACCATACAAGATCCAAGATTGAAAATTTATTCTTATCCCAATGGAGGCTTACCAACAGCTCGCAATCGCGGTATTGGTTGCGCCACAGGAGAATTTATTTCCTTTATCGACGCTGATGATTTATGGACACCTGATAAATTAGAATTGCAACTAAAGGCTTTAGAAAAAAATCCGCAAGCAGGAGTTGCTTATAGTTGGACAATTTGTATGGGGAATAATGGGAATTCATTTCACCCCGGTGTCAGTGAAAGTTTTCAAGGTAATGTTTATCCAAATTTATTAGTCGGCAACTTTATCGCAAGTGGTTCAAACGTTTTAATTCGTAGAAAAGCGATTGAATCAGTAGGCTATTTTGATGAAAGCTTGAAATCCTGTGAAGATTGGGATTATTGGCTGCGATTAGCTCCAAAATGGGATTTTGTAGTTGTTCCCTAACCTCTAATTATTTATCGATTATCTTCGGGAGCAATGTCAAGTAAACTCGATGTGATGGAAAAATATCAAACTCTGGTACTCGAAAAAGCATTTAAATCGGCACCGTCAGAATTACAATACTTAAAAAGTCGGGGTTTTTCTTATATTTATTTGTTTATGACGCGACTTTGTTTAAGTAGAACTAATAATGAGAAAATTATAGAAAAAGCTGCTCAAACATTAGCGAAAGCAATTCGTTTTTATCCTCAAGTATTATTCATAAAAGAAGCTCAACTTCTATTAATCAAGCTATTTATATTAGGAATTATTTCTCCAAAGATTGCCAGTGGCATTTTAAAGAAAATGGGGTCAGTTCGTACAGTTACCGATCCGAGATTACAAACTAATGCTGCTCCGGGAGTTAGTAATTATGAGTTAGGAGTTAGTACCACTGGAGTTAGGAATTAGAAGGTATATGAGACTCTCATATAAATATTAAAATTCTCTCCTGATAAATAATTTATTAGTTCATCTGCAATCGAATAAAAGATTCACTCAGAGTAAATTCTGGTAGTATTTTACCTACTACCAGTTTTTTTTATGTAATGTAATCTAACCTACCAAAAACATCATGAAGCAAGAATCAATGAATAAAAAAGCATCTATAATTGTGCCGCTATATAACGCTGAAAAATATATCGGTAGAACCATTAAATCGATTTTGAATCAGACATATAAAAATCTAGAAATTATAATTGTCGATGATGAATCTCCCGACAACAGCGTGAAAGTATGTCAGCAATTTACAGACTCCAGAATTAAAATTGTTCATCAAAAGAATCGGGGACTCGCTGGTGCAAGAAATACAGGTATTCGTCATGCTGAAGGCGAATATATCGCATTTATGGATGCCGATGATATTTGGTTACCAGAAAAGTTAGAAAAGCACATCGCCCACTTGGAAAATAATCCAGATGTGGGTGTAAGTTTTAGTCGTTCTGCCTTTATTGATGAAAACGATAAACCTTTAGGTATCTATCAAATTACCAAACTTGAAGATATTACTCCCCTCGATATTCTTTGTCGCAGTCCAATCGGAAATGGTTCGGCAGGAGTTTTCAAGAAAGCGGTTTTTGAAGATATAAAATTTCAAGCTAATCTCTACGGTTATGTAGAAGATTATTATTTTGACGATACCTTTGCTCTATCAGAAGATATTGAATGTTGGGTAAGAATCGCTATACAAACTAAATGGAAATATGCAGGGCTTGCTGAAGCATTAACTCTATATCGAGTCCATTCCCAAGGATTATCAACTAACCTCAAAGTAATGCTAGAAACTAGAGAAAAATTGTTTGAAAAAACTGCTTCTTATGCACCATTCGGAATGGCACGCTGGGTAAAACCTGCAAGGGCTTATCATTTCAGGTATGTCGCCAGGAGAGCAATTACTATCAATAAAGGAACTGTAGCTTTAAAACTAATGTTTCGTGCCATCTTCATGAATTATTGGCCTATCATTATAGAAGATTTTCAGCGTACCTTTGAAACTATCGCCGCTGCTTTTTTACTTTGTATAGTTCCAAAACCCCTCTACGAAAAATTAAAGGCGATCGCCATCAAAATAATCGGAAATTTGCAACAAAAAAGCATCAATCAAGACACCGTTCGACAAGCATCATAAATCATTCAATATAAAGCGAAATATGTGGAATTACCACATATTTATTGACTCCCAATCATCAGCTTAGTATCAACATCTACCGAGAACAAAACATGCAAACTATAATTGAAAATTCCAAATACACAGTTGTTAAACCTCAATATTCCGTTACCGCTGCAAATGCACATTTATTTGAAGGGGAATTGACAACAGCATTAAAGCAAAACCCCCACGGAGCATTGCTAGTTGATTTGGAACAAATAGAATTTTTAGATAGTGCTGGATTAATGGTGTTGATATCTAATTGGAAATTAGCTCAAACTTTGAAAACACGCTTCAGTCTTTGCTCTATATCGCCTTCGGTGAGAATCATCATTGAATTAGCTCAACTCGATAGTGTATTCGAGATATTTGATTGTCAAGCTACATATACCGCAAAGGCTTTAATGAAGTCATTTCAATCTTGATAAAAAACAATGCGTTTTATCAATTTATTTCCAAGTCGTCAGAGTAAAATATTTGGCATTGCCTTTATCGCTCTATTGGCTACGCTTCTATTTCAATTTTCTTTTAATTCCGATCGAACTGTTCGCAACATATCTCAACAAACCAATGTACGATTACCTCGATATCAACAATATCCTTCTTTAGGTAAGAAAAATGTCGCAATCGGTGGCGGAGGTTATGTCACGGGAATCTACCTTCATCCAAAAGAGCGTAATTTAGTTTACATAAAAACCGATATTGGCGGTTTTTATCGCTGGAATGCCCGTAATTCAAGCTGGATACCCCTGAATGAACAATTTACTCTCGCTAACAGCAATTATTACGGGGGAGAAGCTTTAGCCCTTGACCCCAAAGACCCTAATATTGTATACATTGCCGTAGGGAAATATACTGCCGACTGGTGGCAGCATCAAGGAACGATTTTGAAATCCGACGATAGGGGAAAAACTTGGACTAAGCTAAATCTGGACTTGAAAATGGGTGGGAATGAAGTACAAAGATGGACGGGAGAAAGATTAGCAGTTAATCCTTTTGATACCCAAAATCTGTTTTTTGGCTCGCGCCAAGATGGGTTATGGAAGTCAAATAATGCTGGTAAGAGTTGGGTAAAAGTAAAATCATTTCCCCCACTCAACGACGATATCGGTATTAACGCTATTACTTTTGACAAACACAAGCCAGGCACTATTTACGCCCTCGCTCATAAGAATGGGATATACAAATCCATCGACAGCGGTGAAACTTGGTTACTAATACCACGAAGCCCTACTGAAGTCAACCGTATTGCTATCGAAAATGATGGTATTTTGTATGTAACCCATTCTCAGGGCGTTAGTAAATTTGTTAAAGGTACTTGGAAAAATATTACACCCACGCAAAATAGAATAGCTTTCAATGCGATCGCCGTTAACCCAAAAAATGGAAATGATGTCATAGTTGCTACTTATAGCGACGCATCCACAGAAATATTCCATACTTTTAACGGTGGAAGCAAATGGAATCAGCAAAAACGCCAAGCTAATAATACCGTTTCTTGGTGGTCTGACTATATGAAATCCAATCCTTCCCTAGCCGCCATAGAATTCGATCCTTGGATTTCAAATAGGGTTTGGTTAACAGATTGGTACGGCATATGGCGCACTGAAAATATTAATCGCAATCCGGTTGTGTGGACTAACTATCAACAAGGGCATGAAGAAGTCGTCACCTTTACCTTGGTTTCAACACATAATGGAGCATTAATCAGCGGTTTAGCAGACGTTGAAGGATTTTACCACGACCGGGGATTAAATACTTTTCCGTCGAAAATGTTGAGTACCAAACCCCATGAATTTCAAGACACTTACAGCATTGCTTACAGCCAAAAAAATCCCTTAAAAATGGTACGTGTCGGCGGCAGTCGCCATAACAATAGGTATAGTGGTGCAACTTCTAGCGACGGTGGTAAAACCTGGAAGCAGTTTCCCTCATTTCCCAGGAATCAGATGGCGACGCGAGTAGCCATGTCTGCAACCAATCCAAACTTATTCGTTGTCACCCTCAGCGGTACTCAACCTCAACGAACAAAAGACGGTGGTGCTTCTTGGCTTCCGGTTTCCGGTTTACCCGATGGTTTCGAGGGTATGTGGAATTGGACACAACCTTTAGTTGCAGACAAAGTTGATGGCGATACCTTTTACTATTACGCCGATGGAAAAGTCTATCGCAGCACCAACGGCGGCGAATCTTTTCAAGTCGTTTCTGCATCCTTACCCCATGCAGATTGGCACTCTTTAAAAACCACATCAGGAGTTAAAGGAGAATTATGGCTGAGTCTGGATAGACAAGGGCTTTTCCACTCAACAGACGGAGGTGAGAATTTTTCCAGACTTCCAGGAGTCAATAGATCATATTTGATTGCATTAGGCAAGCCTCAAACGGTAAAAGAAGGCAACGCCCTATATTTATACGGAGAAATTGCCAACATTGGCAAAGGGATTTTTCGTTCCTTAAATAACGGAAAAACTTGGGAAAGAATAGGCGATAAAAACAAACCTGTTGGTAACGATCCAAATGTGATGGAAGCTAGTTCCACAGAGTTTGGTTTAGTTTTTATTGGCACTAACGGTAGAGGTATTTACTACGGTAAATAGTTCAAAAATTTTCAATTACGCGGCATCTAACAAAAATCATGGCTACAAATAATATCCGTGCTAATCAATTTGATGAAATAGAACTACTTGGCACTAAATTTCATAAAGTAAAAGTTAAGGAACTAATCAATTTTATCGTTAACTCAGCAAGAATTGATCGAAAAACAATAGTAGGAAATGTTAATGTCAGGGCAATGAATTTTGCTTGTGAAATGCCTTGGTACAAAGAATTTATTAACAGGTCAGACTTAGTCTTTTGTGATGGATTTGGCGTACTATTAGGTGCACAAATGTGCGGTTGTGGTGTAAAATCAGAACATCGTATGACCTGTCCTGACTATATCGAAAACTTAGCTGCTGCTTGCGAACGAGACAATGTTTCATTGTATTTACTTGCAGGTAAACCAGGTGTCGTTGATAAAGCAGTAGCTAAATTGAAAGTAGTTGCACCAAATTTGAGAATAAAAGGACATCACGGCTATTTCCACAAATCCGGAATAGAAAATGAATATGTTATCGATGAAATAAATCAATTTAAGCCAGATGTACTATATATTGGCTTTGGAATGCCATTGCAAGAACGTTGGATAATTGATAATTTCGACCAAATAAACGCGAAAGTTTTTCTACCTCTGGGCGCGTGCTTAGATTTTTACACCGGCGCAGTAAATAGAGGCCCGCGCTGGATGACTAATCGCGGATTAGAATGGTTATCTCGACTATTTACCGAACCACAACGATTGTGGCAACGTTATGTTGTTGGTAATCCGCTGTTTTTTTATCGTCTTCTCAAAGAACGGTTTACAAAACGATTCATAAAACGCAGTAGAGCATCATCACAGTATTAGGAAAAACCAAAATTTTCTGGTCAACCACGAGTAGCAATGGTGACGATCGCAATTATCAAAACTGTGAGGTAAATTGTTGATTTATCCAGTACAGCACGGCGTAAAGGGCGCACCCGTTTCAAAAGAACGCAAGCGCTACTAGCCTCTAACAGTATCTAATTTTGACAGTTTGCAACATAAAAAATTGACAAATACTCATACAATTTGGCTACATAAAAACTTTACTTTACCCTTAAGTTTTGCAATAAATTGCCTCATATTTGTCATGGGTACCCGTGAATTAACTTTGGATTTTGAATCAACTTGAATAATCAAACTGAGGACTTTATCGAAAAGTTTGATAAGGCATAAACTATCTTACTTGAAACCGAATACTGAAATTACGATCGTCATGGGTGCCCGTCAAAGACATATACACAAATATTGCACCAAATTTATGGAGCAAACTTGATGTCTTTAAACCCAATAATTAACAACAAAGCAGCAAACAAAATTAATACAGGTGCAATACAAATTATGGCCTATCGTTCTTTTCCAGTAGTAAATTTTCAACCTGACTTAAGGAGTGCAAAAGGCACAAATTTAAGAAAAGGAATCGCAATCAGATTTCTCCGAGTTGTTACTCTTGTTTCATTAGATATTATTGCTCTAAGTTTCGCATGGAGATTAGCAATAAACCTGGGAACTTTTTTAGAATCACCTTGGACAGAAAAACCATCATTTCTTCTACTAATTTTAATAGTTGGAATTGGAATGATTGCGACGAAAGGATTATATTCAGCCGGTATATATCGTCGTAATTATACCTCCTTAATCAAAGCAGTTACCCTCTCAGATATTTTTCTATTATTAATTGCTTTCCTCTACGAGCCAGATGCCTATCTTTCCCGTTCTAGTTTTCTATTACTTTGGTTATTGTCGGTAACATTAACTTGTGCGGGACGCTTAATTTTTGACTTTTCAACTAAACTATTACGTAAAAAAGGAGCAATTCGTTATCCCATTTTTGTAATTACCGATCCTCAAGACCAAGATAGTCATATGAGGTTAATTCAGAAAGAAAATTGTTACACCTTAGAAGGTATTGCTGATTCTAGATGTTTGGATAGAGCAAATCGAGAAGCAACCTTTGAATTTCTTCGCCAACAAGGTGTTGTAGAGGCTTTTGTATCTTGGGATGCAATTCATAATCGTCTACATGTTTGTTGGCATTTTCAAACTGCTGGTATCACTTTACGCATACTGCCAACAAACAATCATATTCATCATCCCAAATCTACATTTTGGACGATTGGTAACGTTCCTTGTTTAACAATTCCAGCACCAATTATTGCAGGTAGTGATTTTTGGATTAAACGGTGTTTCGATCTTTGCGGTTCGATTATTTTATTAAGTCTGTTCTCGCCTTTATATCTAACAATTGCCTTACTTATTAAACTCGATTCTCCTGGACCAATATTTTTTAGACAAGAGCGAGTTGGTTTACATTGTAAGAAATTCAAAATTTGGAAATTCCGCACAATGGTGACAAATGCGGAAAAATTACAAGCGACTCTAGAAGCGAAAAATGAAATAAAAGATGGGGTTCTTTTCAAAATGAAAGACGATCCTCGTATCACCCGAATTGGTAAATTTCTCCGCCTTTACAGCTTGGATGAATTACCACAATTGTTTAATGTTTTAGTTGGAGATATGAGTTTAGTTGGCCCCCGCCCTCTTCCCATTCGAGATGTTGAAAGATTCCAAAAACCACACTTTATTCGACAAGAAGTTTTACCAGGTATTACTGGTTTATGGCAAGTTTCAGGTCGCTCAGATATCGAAAAATTTGAAGATGCTGTGAAATTAGATATTACCTACATTGAAAACTGGTCTATCTTACTGGATATGAGAATTTTACTGCAAACTGTAGGAGTTGTTTTGAAAAAAACGGGAGCTTATTTAGTTAGTTCTTAAAGAATTGTCTACCTTCTTCAGCCTCTAAAACAAGTTAACAACAGATAATCTAAAAAAATGGACATCTTTTATCAATTGAGAGGTCCATTTTTTTAGTCTCCATCTCAAAATAAGTTTTTGTCTATGAATCCTATAGTGTTACAAAATTTTATATATACCGTCGAGCAAATATGAATCAATCGGCAATAAAGTACATTTTTGATTATTCAGATGATATGATTTTTTTATGAAAATTTTTCTTTACTGGTATAAAAATCGCAATTTAAGTCACTGTTTAAAATTACAATTGAATCAGCAACTTTACTCTATTTTTCAAGGTTCGTAAATGCAAATAGCATTTAATTGACATATTTACATTTATTAGTAAGTATTATGTCTTTTTCTACGGACCTAGATAATAATTGATATGAGTTAGCAAAATTTGAGTTATCAAGGTCATCAAAATGAGAGATAATACTAACTTTAATAAAATATCTCTGAAAGAAAGATTGCTTACCACTCTTTTCGGAGGCATCCCAAATATTTTTCTGGGAAAAAAGTTGAGAAACCTAGTATATCGGAGTCTTTTACATCGTATCGGTTTTGAAGTTAATATCCAACATTTTGTCGAATTAGTTGGTACTCCTTGTATTGAGATTGGCGATGGAGTAAGTCTTTTAAAAGGAGTTCAAATTAACGCTTTAGGACATCCCAATAATAGAGTAAACATAAAAGACCGAGTTAGACTAGAACGTGGGGTTGATATTCGTTCGCTCCACAATACACATATCATCATCGATGAAAATGCCTATATCGGTCCTTATGTAATTATTACTGGTACCGGGGATATTATAATTGGTAAAAACTGCTTGATTGCACCTCGTTGTGGAATATTTGCGAATAATCACATTTTTGATGACCCCACATTACCTATTGAACAACAAGGAGTAACTCGTAAGGGAATTGTAATTGAAGATGACTGTTGGTTAGGACATAACGTCACAGTACTAGATGGAGTCATCATCGGAAAAGGGAGTATCATCGGTGCTGGCTCGGTTGTTAATAAAAACATTCCTCCCTTTTCTATCGCAGTGGGAACACCTGCAAAAATTATCAAAAATCGTCTCAATCAACAAACAAACTTCTCGTCACAACTATCATCGGAAATGCAAACATAACCAATAATTGCTGTCTTTATCGGTTGTGCCCGATAAGCCAAAGCTAACCATAATTCAGCAAAAAAAGCAATCGTAGACGCACTTCTAGACGATATTGTGGATGAGTTTAATTAAACTCATCCATTCCATGTTTATCTCATAAGTAAATTTGCCAAAAAACGAGGATAACCGTTCTTTTCAAACTTCGAGCGCATCACTTTGCGATAAACATCTAAGTAGCCATCTACCATACTTTTGATGCTGAAATTATCTTCAACATGAGTGCGACATGCGCTTCTGTCTATTTCTCCTAAACGTTGAATAGCATCAACAAAATCATCAACGCTGTCGCACAAGAAGCCAGTTTTACCATTTGCAATTACTTCTGGTACCGAGCCCAGCGGCTTGGCAATTACCGGGGTTCCCGCAGCCATTGATTCTGTCATCACTAGTCCAAAAGGTTCGCGCCAAGTGATGGGGAATAACATGGCGCGAGCACCACCTAAAAGTGCGTTTTTCTCAAAGTGATTGGCTTCACCCAAATATTCTATGTGCTTACCATCAATATGAGGCTTAATCTCGCTCTCAAAATAGTCCACATCAACCCGATCGACTTTACCAGCCATCTTTAGAGGTACACCAGATTTCTTGGCAATTTCGATCGCTATGTGGGTTCCTTTTTCCGGAGAAATCCGCCCTAAGAATGCCAAATAGGGAGTAGAATCCGGTTGAGCATAGAAACGATGACTTTCGGTATCGATACCGTTATACACCGTTGCAGCATAATTTAACTCTTTAAATGGTTCGCGTTGAGCATCCGAAATGCTTACATAAGGCTGTTCGCTTGCTTCTGCAAAAACCTTTTTAGTGTCTGAATTGAAAGCACCGTGTAGGGTATGTACTGTTGGAGTTTCAACAAAGCTAGCGTGGAAAAGAGAATTGTAGCCAACATGAGAGTGAATTACATCAAAGTTAGCAGCCTGCTTGTAAACTCTACTTAACTGCAAGGCTTCATAAGCAGAGTACTCCGATATAGAAGGTTCTAGACGAAAAGCCCGAGGATAAACAGACTCTAATCTAGCCAAACTTATCGAGTCTCCTGAAGCAAACAAAGTCACTTCATGTCCCCGTCGGACTAATTCATCGGTCAATAATCCTACGACCAACTCAACACCACCATAACCGGGGGGAGGAACTCTCTCCCACAGTGGAGCAACTTGAGCTATTCGCATATAAATCTCCTAAAGTTTTTGTAATCAACTGTAAAGAAGCGAGCCAGATATACCTACTACCCCAGGATAGAAATACATAATTCATCCTGAAAGTTGTATACAACTTACTAAACAATTTCATGGAAGCATATCTAGACTAAAATTTGATTCAGTTGTTGAACATAACATTGTTGGACGAGAAGTTTAATCAATCAAATGCAGCCTTGACTTAATACCCTGACATTAATTAAATCGAGTTGGCTTTTCGTCTAGCTTTGATGATCCCTCTAAAGTGTTTCCGCATACAATTCACCTTAATTATACGCGAAAATCTCCAAAAAGTTTTGCTACTTTCATTACATTACTCTCCACAATACCCTCTCTAGCCATGATACAAGGTTTTTTAATTTTCATTTTTAATCTAAATACGAGAAACTTTTATGTAAATAGTCGTAAACACTACAAATACAGTAGTGTAAACCATACCTAAATTTTTTTAAGGAAAATTTAATATTTGATTTTCTAAAATACAGGCAACTTGGATCTTAATCGTCCTTAATTTTTGCATTAACCTTTCGAGGCTGATTGCAGATGTCAGCTTACGAACAAAAACGATCGATCCGATCGACATTTAAGAACCTCATAAACAACAGAAAATATTAATAATATAAATTAGAAATTGTTTATTAATAGATTTTTTTTATGTTTTTCGCGATCTTCATTATATATAAAAATATTTAATATAAGATATAATTATCAATAAATCGGAAATAACTTGCATAGAAATTTATACTTTTAATCAGAAAAAAAACCCGCACAAAGCGGGTATTAACACAACAAAACTATGAACTATAAAAAACTATTTATTCACAATCAAAATTGAATTTCTGCTCTTATTTTTACAATGACAGCAGTCTATCGCAAGAATTATTTTTGATTAACTTGAGAAGAAAAGTTTTTATGTTACATGCTTAAGATAACATAAATTTAGTTATAAATGATACAGATTTATTCCCTCAAATGAATTATTGGTCTTTTCCATGTCCGATAAGCCACCCTTACAACCGCTTCTAACATTACTTAGTGATTTTGGGATTAGCGACGAGTACGTTGCCGTAATGAAAGGTGTAATCGCGCAAATAAACCCAATATTGAGAGTAGTTGATATAACCCATAAAATCCCATCGCAAAACATCGCTGCCGCGAGATTTTGTTTAATGAATGCTGTACGGTATTTTCCCGTGGGTACGGTACACGTAGCCGTGGTAGATCCAGGAGTGGGAGGAAACCGCAAAGCAGTCGCTGTAGAATTAGCCCAAGGTTTTTTGGTTGCTCCAGATAATGGTTTAGTCAGTGGGGTATTGAATCAAAATAGAGCCATTGCAGCAGTCGAATTAACAAATCCCGACTATTGGTACACCCCAAAACCGAGTATTACCTTCCATGGTAGGGATATTTTTGCCCCCGTGGGAGCGCATCTAGCTAATGGCATATCTTTGCGAGAATTGGGAAGAGAAATAAATCCAGAAAGTCTAGTTAAATTGGATTTACCCGAATGCAGTCAGGAAAATAAAATTATTATGGGTTGCATTCAATACATAGATAATTTCGGAAATTTAGTAACCAACATTCCCCAGAATTATGTGCAAGACAAAAACTGGAGTCTAGAGATAAAAGGAAAAAAAATAAAAGTGAGGGAAACTTATTCAGATGTGAATATTGGAGAAGTTGTTGCGCTAATTGGCAGTCACGGTTGGGTGGAGATTGCGGTGAATAGCTCAAATGCACAATTGGAGTTGGATATGAAATTGGGTGATAAAGTGCAAAGCACGTTTACTTAAATACATCTTCCCGGAAAATATCCCCAGTAAAAATGGTGTAGTTGTGATGCACCGTTACATAAAACTTACCCAAAAGTACCCATAACTAGACATATCTGGCCATAAATAGTTTTTAGTGTTTACTTCCTGCTTCAACTGGGGTAGTCGGCTACTTCCCATCCACAAGCTGAAACTGTCTAACTGACAGCCTTCCCTATATCTGGACAATATGGGTATATATGTTTATCTATGGGTAGAAATTATATTACAGTTACTAACCCTCATATATGGCATTTTCTTGAAATTTTTCCACTAAAAAACCCAAGCAATCTTGCCTGAGTCGTAAATGAATCAAATTAATTGACCAAATTAATAAATTAACTATTTAAGGTGATATTTCTTACACTTCTCTACAATTAAGTACAAGAATTTCCACCGATAAAGCTAAATCACTGATACTATCGCTGCCTAGAAGTAAGGGAATTCTTTCAAGCCTAGACAGCATAACTTGAAATATCCTCTCATCGCTGTCTGGCTCCTAGGCTCGCCCCATAGCCATAAAATTCTGAGTGATATCTCCTTTCCGGAATATCAATTAGAACCTTGGGCGTATCTTCCCGAGATGTCCTGGGTAGGTTTTTCAGTCTTTTCTGACTTATCAAGTATAGGATTTGACGACACTTAAAAGTGCTAATTTGTTCTGTATCTCCTGCTCTACTGGCTGGGAGTGGCGGAACATCGACCAATTCTATAAAACTTAGTAGCGGTTGCGGAAGTTATTATTCCTCCGATTTCCACCAAAGGAACTTCCTCTTTCTTCTCTAGGTCTTGCCTTATTTACTTTAAGGTCCCGTCCCATCCATTCAGCCCCATCAAGGGCTTCAATAGCAGCTGACTCTTCATCCTCCGAGCTCATTTCTACAAAACCAAAGCCACGTACTCTACCTGTTTCGCGGTCTGTAGGAATTTGAACGCGTCTTACAGTGCCATATTCTGCAAAAACGGCATTCAAGTTTTCCTCTGTAACATCGTAAGAAAGATTGCCTACGTAAATTGACATGGATTATCTCCGAAATCATGAGTGTGTAGAGATGTACATTTCGGAGATAAGTCTGTGGATACTAAAAACAAACGCTGTCTACCGAATTCATACTCCTTGGAAAGTATAACATAACAGGTCAAGTAATGGGGAGAGAATACTTCGTAATTAAAGTAATGATATGGGAATGGGTTAACATCTTGACTCAAATCCCCATTTCATATTTGCTTGGATTTAGGGAGATACAGTCACAATTTTATTTTGAGCAAACCTTTTCCACTTCTGGCATCGACTTGAAAATATCTCACTCGGATTGGTATGTGGCTTTTTTGAGTTTTTCTACTATAGCCGCTCTGTGCCTTCCTGCTTTCGCCCGGCAGGCTTATTAGAGTGGACAGAGACAGGCTTTAAAACTAGGAGCACTCCCGTCGTGTATAGGGTACCTTTGCGATAAATCGCTTGCCCCTGTATTTTGCTGAGATTGCAACCCGAAGATTCACATTGTACAAACCGCAAACTTCGGATTGCATCCCATGAAAATGGCTGCAAATATTAAGTTTTTCTACGATGTCCTAACTTGCACATTTTATAATCCTTATATAACAAAGCTTTTATTTCGCAATATTCGTAGTTTATACGGTTAGGTGCAAGGTATGAGTTATTCTAAATAACTAAGTAATTATATTTGATGGAACCCTGTAAATGTCCTCCCAACCAGGCTAAATCTAATAACCATTTCACAAAACTTTCTTTATCCCGGACTTTAACTATAAATTTTAAAGGAAGAATTGCAGCATCTTTGGAAAAATCACGCCATTTCATTAATTTAGGCATACCCATTTTTTGATGTTTTTGATGCAGCAAAATATCGTAACAAGCTAATCTCCAACATCTACGATACATACCTTTGATAGTATTGCGAAACCGAAAATTAATTACTGCATTTGATGCGGATTCAAGTTTGATGCCCGTTTTTTGTATTCTCCAGCAGTAATCCACATCCTGAAGTAACAGCATTGTTTCATCAAAACCACCTACCGCATTATGAATCGAGCGTTTAACGCCAAGGTTATTACCTCCGGCGTATGGAAAATATATGTAATCTTTGACTCCGTTAGCCTCTCTTAATCCGCAGCACTTTGCTACCCACGGTTCATTTAGTTTTGCATAATCGCTACAACCAGCTACAAAGTCATATTTGGATAGTGCCTCGATCATTGCTACTACCCATCCTGAAGTGACTTCATCATCTGCATCGCAAAATGCTAAGTTGTCAGATTTTGCTACATTTGCGCCTATATTGCGGGCATGGGCGGAACCTTTGGTGGTTGATGCATCAACTATACGTAGATTGGGTAGATTTTGCTGATATTGCTTTACTATTTCTAAAGTTTCATCTGTTGAATTGTTGTCAGCAATAATAATTTCCCAAGGTTCAGAACATTGCTGCTTGCTTAAAGCTTCTAATTGAACCGCAATAGTATCAGCTGCGTTAAAGCATGGAATTACAACACTTAATTTCATAAAACATCTATTTTTGTTAATTGATTTGATTGTCTTAGAACTTACGCAACTGGCATATTTTTCTTGTAGGGGCACGTGACACTTAATTTAAATTAGAACCTAATAATGAGGGTTGTAGTGTCACGCACCACCCAAGTCTTGTGACACGCAGCCTTAGTCCTGTGTCTATATGTTAGTAATAGTAAAAATAAAATTTGTTTTCTTCGATCTTTTTATCGGTTAAAAATAACACGATGAATTTGAAATAATTAATACTAAAGCCGCAACGGCTTTTTACTTAATTTATAAGTTACCACTAAAACCTGTTAATAACTTTTAATTAATAGTGAATTTTTCGTAAAGATAGTTAAGCATAAATATAGGAATCGAGTTTGATTTTTGTTCGTGCAGCGTGGCGTGGTCATAATTATTCGTTTAGGCAGGCAATAAGCACTCATGCGCTTAGGCAAAAAGATTCTAGAAGATTAAGCTGTACTGAGTTTTTTTTCAATTTTCAAGTAGGATTTCTATATAAAGTATAAGTTCTTTTACCTAAAGCATTATGCTAATGGTAGAAGGTTCTCGAACTCGTTTATGAAAATACAGGGTATTATGAAAGATAATCAGTTTTATGAAACTACATCCGATGTAAACGTTGCAGAAAGTAAATCGTTAACATCAGAACAGTATCGAAAAAAAATGCAGCGACGTAAAGAAGTGCAAGATCAAAGAATTGCAGACGCTTCTCTCGAAAAGGGTTTAATTATTGTCAATACTGGTAATGGTAAAGGAAAAACAACAGCATCTTTAGGAATGGTACTGCGTTCTCTCGGACATGGATATAAAGTAGCTATTATTCAGTTTATCAAAGGTGCATGGGAACCTTCTGAAAAAAAAGCATTTAGTGTTTGGAAGGAAAATGGACAGTTAATATTCCACGCCATGGGCGAGGGATTCACTTGGGAAACTCAAGATCGCGATCGCGATCTTGAAAAAGCTCAAGCAGCTTGGGATAAGGGATTAGAGTATATCCGCAATCCGGAATATAAGCTGGTACTCTTAGATGAAATCAATATAGCCATTAAACTCGGTTACTTAAGAGTTGAAGAGGTTTTGGCTGGATTGGAACAAAAACCCGAAAGAAATCATGTAATACTTACGGGTAGAGGCGCACCTCTGTCTTTGATCGAACAAGCCGATCTAGTTACCGAAATGAGCTTAATTAAACATCCTTTCCGCGATCAAGCTGTAAAAGCACAGCCAGGAATTGAGTATTAAGATTGGATAGTCGATAGTTGTTAGCTCATAAGAAGCCCTCGGCTTGCGGGAAACCCAGTCTTTTTAAAGCTGGGAGGGAAGCAGCACGGGTGGTTTTAACCACCGTGGTATTTGAATGCTGATTTTTAAATGGATATAATCCCAGGAATCAGCAAACCCGTTTAAGTCCCCTCGCCCACCTAATCTAAGATGACTTGGCTTTACACAACGACTAAACAAATAGTCTTACAGTGTGTCCGAACTGGGGAAGTATTCGGAAATGTTTACCGAGATTAGGCTCAGTGGGCTAGTCGCTGCTTACGTTGCAAAGTTTGTTCTTTGCAAGCTCAATCCCTTTAGGGTTGAGTCAGTGACTGGGCTGACGTGGCGCATTCATTGTAGGCGAAAACGTGAAACTTTTGTAGTGCGGGCTAACAACCCGCTTCTCATATACAAATTAAATACGCAACTGCTCGCTAAATCACTGTCTGATGGTTAACAACCACAAACTAACAACTATCTAATATCTAAAGTTCTCGAAAATTAGCTTTACAAGCTTTCAAAATACGTCGATCGTCATTACCAACCATCACAACACGATTGTAATCTTGTAACGTAACCGAGTAGGCATAGTTGCTTGGCTCCGAATCATTTGCTCTCGATAGCCTATCCCTTGAAGCTACTTGATTTAGGTTCGCCTCACCAGCATAACCCTTAACGGTCATAGCTATCTCTCCCGACCGATCGAGAGTCCCTTGGAAGCAGTTAAACTCAGAGGCAGGCATATACATTCCACCAATAACCTTACCACCTCGCTTTTCAAAGACAATATATCCTTTACCAAATTGTCCTGGTTGCGGCGAACTTCCATAGAGGAATACACCATCATCTTTCGGGAAATTTTTTATCGGTATCCTTCCTTTGATAGATGCTTTATTTTCAATTGTTCTTATTTGAGTTGAAGATAGTCTGGTGTTATTTTGTGCTAAATCTTTGGAATTAGAAGAAATATTTCGTTGCATCCAAGTGTAAGTCTCTCCAGGAGATATGCGAACACCTACAGATTGGGATTGAGAAGACGAATTATTCAATGCTCTTCGCAACCGTGCTTCTTTAGAAGTTGATTGGGAAATAACATCAGATTTTTTCCCCATCGAAGTATAATTCGACCCATGTTCATATAAAGCTTTTGATGAAGAATTTGCTTGCAGCCGAATCATTTGTTTGGATAAAACTGGTTGAGCGCGTTGTCCTATAGCGCCAACAACTAGAACTAAGCCCAATAGAGGAACTGCAAAACGACGAGGTGGAATAAATTTTTTAATACATTTAAGCACCCAATTTCTCCTATAATTAAATGTCTAATCCTAAGTATTTCGTATTAGAAATAACTAAGTAGTTGAATTAAATAGTGCTATCAAAACATTAGTTTATATTATCCGGTTTAAAAAACGTAATTTATTCAGAATTTTGTTTAATTCTTAAATATTAACTTTACATTAACATAACCATAAGTATTGGAGCTTCATCCCAATGATTGAGTCGAAAGGATGAATTATGGACATAATCAAATAAAAAATCAAAATAAAAAAAGAATCTTAAGTTCATTTTTTGAACTTTTGTCATCTTTCTATTTACATATTTTGATTTATAAAAAGTTATCAAACCAATCGACAGTTTATTGAACAGAACCTATTTATTGCAATACTTTTAGGAATTATAAAAACTGAAACACCTCTTTTCAATAGTTTTGCAAAATTTATCATTAATCATTTATTTTTGAAAATCTAAAATAGATTAAATTCCTATTCTTTAATTATGAGGTTCCCTCTTGCCTGTTGCCTTTGAAGGAAAACTTTTGATTTAGAGATTTTTGCGGAAATATTGACAAAGGATATTAAAGAGGAATTGCCGCGATTGTCACTACAAGCCTCATTATTACCTTCTTAATTAGTCAAAAGCTCACGTGCCCCCACAAGAAAAAGGCGACCATTTCTATTAAATTCAAATGTTATACATCCTACAATTACACAAAAAAATCGCCTCCCTTGTGGAAGACGCATTACCTAATAATAAAGCTACATCAAACTATTAACTCGCGACATATTCCTTAACATTGCCGCGACGGCGACGTAAATGAGCAAGTGCTTGATGTTCTAATTGACGAACTCTTTCGCGACTGAGACTCAAACGTTCTCCGACTTTTGCTAAGGACATTTCATTACCATCATTTAGTCCAAAGCGTAAAGTCAACACTTCCCGTTGTTGAGGGGTAAGCTCGGCTAACAAGTTGTTCAAGTCTTGGCGCAAGAATTCCTGAGTTGTATAATACTCCGGTGAAGGACCATCGTCTTCAAGCATTTCTTGCAACTCGGTGTCTTGGTTGTCACCCACTCGCACATCCAAAGAAACTGGTTGACGCGCCATATTCAAATATTCCCGAATCTGTGCTGGTTCGAGAGCCAACTCAGAAGCAATTTCTGTTGGAGATGGCGACCGCCCTAATTTTTGAGCAAGTTCGCGCTGTACTTTCTTAATTTTATTCAGCTTCTCGGTAATATGAATTGGTAAGCGAATAGTTCGTCCTTGCTGTGCAATGGCGCGAGTAATCGCTTGACGAATCCACCAGTAAGCATAAGTGGAGAACTTATAACCACGAATAGGGTCAAATTTTTCTACACCGCGCTCTAATCCTAAAGCTCCTTCCTGGATTAAATCCAGAAACTCCATGTTTCGCTTCTGGTACTTCTTCGCGATCGCCACAACTAAGCGCAAGTTAGCTTCAATCATCTTCTGCTTAGCCCGTTTACCTTCGAGAACCGTCTTTTTCAGTTCTGTTTGGGATAAACTAACTTCCTCAGTCCATTCTTCTAAGCTAACCTCGCGCCCTAGCTTCTTCGCTAAAGCCTCTTTTGCTTCGACAAGCTTCATCATCTGTTGCACCTGCTTCCCGAAAACAATTTCTTGCTCGCGGGTAAGCAAAGGTACTCTACCAATCTCGCGCAGATAGGTTCGCACCATATCAGCCGTAAACTTGGTGTTGTTATTTTCTGTTACAGTGTTTTCGATGGGCATTGGTGCGATTTCCTCTACTCCGTAAATACGATGAGTATTTAATTACTAGGGAGGGTGCGGAAAATAAATATATCAGTAGCGGAACTGGTAAGAAATACCAACTTTCAACCCCTAATTTATACAGAGATCTTACAGACGGCGAACCTTCCCCATCAGTTCCTCTGCCTCCCCCAATTTATCAATCCCCTAGAAGTAAACTTTTATGGTTTCAAAAATTTATTCTGCTTACCTTAGTCACTAATAGCGACAAGAAAAATATGAAGTCAGTATGAGTTTTACTTAATCTAATATTACGACAAATTTTGTCGATAGTAAAGAGCTTCAAATAAATCTTTCCATTATAGTGCATTCCGTGTTTGTTTGCCAAAAAAGAGAACTAGTATCCTTTTTTGATTGCGCGCTATATATCTATAGTGACGTGAAAAAAGCCAATCCGGTTCTCCGCAAATAGCCGGATAACCGAACTTAAGGAGATTTGTCATGGGTGGATGTTACTAAATAAATATATTTCGGAATGAGTAATTGTGAATTTGTAGTTAGTTAATTGTCGTTTAATCAGTATTTTCCCTGTTCCCAGCCAAATGCTGCTCTACCGGACGGCTGGTTTTAAATATGGAAAAGTTATTATACTACAATGTATCATTTTATAAAATGAGTCGTGAATAAAACTTAACAAAATTCATCTCAATGGATATATTGCAGACAACAATGAATGATATTAAGTAGGTAAGTGGTAAAAATTATCCTTATGACGGGCACCCATGACAAGGGAGTAGTGAGTAGGAATAAGCCTTTGAAGCTAAAAACATTCTTTTATATAGTTTGGTTTATTTATGCCTACCTAATTAAACTGTCATAATTTGAAAATCGCGTCAAGGAAACTAGACCACATTTGTAGAGATAGAAACATGGAGGCAATAGGGGTAAATAATTTTACTAACTCCGGTGGTACTAATTGATTAAAACCCTAAATCTGCTTTTGCTAATTCGGCTGCAGCGAATACTTCTTCGTCTGATTTTCCTTCCCAATCGGGATCGCCAATTTCTTTGTAGAATTCCGTGTCATAGGGACGAGTACGTACTACTACTGGCATGGGAACGGCATGACCTAAAATTAATGCTTGTTGTTTCGAGTCTAATTTTGCTAGAACTGATTTCAAGCCACCAGCACCGGAAACTCCCGTAAAAATCGCATCAATATCTTTTTCATCGTTAAGTAAGGCGGTGATGCGGGTACCAACTTGGGACATTACTTCATTATCTATCCCTGAAGGTCTTTGGTCTACTACTAGCAGAGTGACGAAATATTTCCGCATTTCACGGGCAATTGTACCAAAAATTGTACTTTGTACTATCGCCGAGTCAAGAAAACGGTGCGCTTCCTCAATAGTAATCATTAATTGTAATGGTTTATCAACGGGATTTTTAGTTTGCAAAAACTTTTCCGCTTTACGAACATATTGTTGGTGAATGCGCCTCGTAATCATGTTCGTCACCAACATGTAGGAAAGCATATCCGATTGAGAGCCGAATTCCACCACAACGTTTTTCCCAGCTTCGAGGGAACGCATGATTTGAGTAATATAATTATGCGGACAAGCAGCACGCATATACTTCAAATTATCCATCCGCAGTAACTTGCGCTGTAAGGCAGTAATTGAACCTTGGTGTCCCCGCTTTTCTTCACAAAATGCTTTGATTTCATCGTTTGTCATGTTCAGCAGCTGAACAATCCAAGATTTACCAAATTCGGCGTGAAGAATATTGGCATTATCAATGCTCGCGTCGGAAAGTCCCAGATCGCGAGAACATAACTTAATATCTTCTACTTCGATTTGGTCGTAACTTAAATAAAGGTCTTGGGCATGAGGTACTCCACGCCGTTTTGTGGATTCTGGATCTAGGGTGTAAACTTCTACTTTGTTGGGGAATAACTGCTTTAAG
>JBHJJJ010000182.1:0-11627 GCA_050042755.1 Rivularia sp. (in: cyanobacteria) | reverse complement strand
GAGATTTTACGGTTCGCGCTGCAGTAAATGCAAGGGTTGTACGAATTACTCCTGTAAATGAAATAGAAACTCATTTGGCTGTCGATTTTATTAACCTTAGCCGCACCCAGACGGATGATTTAGCCTTGGTTATGTATTCCGATGTAAAAGAGTGGTATTCTCAAAAGCGAGAAAATGCCGATAAACCAATTGCTTCTCTTGGTTTCTTGGCTAGCAGTATAACTCGTTCTCTGCGTGAATTAAAACCAACTAATACCAAAAAAATACGCAAGGAAGTAAATACCAAAGCTCAACTTTATTGGGATGGCCATTTCTTTAGTGGAGTTGCTACCGAACTAGGAATAACAGGTTTAAGGCTGGAATTAGATAGTAAAAAAGCAATATCAAATAATGATAGATTACTTGGAAAACAAGATTTAGAAAAAATGCGGAGTATGAAACCGCTAGTTGGTTTGCTATTAAGTCCAAAAGGTGAAAATACTTCACCTACCCGATTTGTTGCTGAAATCAGTGTAGTGGAAGAAGAACGCGGAAAGGTATCGATAGAGCTTAATTTTCCAGAAAAATTCAGCAATAGACAATCACCCAAAATCAAACAGCTTTTACGTAATAATTTAGGTGATGATTACGATCGGAATAGTATTGCTGCTTAAGTATTTTATTCAGAAGTAAAAAGAATAGGACTTATTGCATTAATACTTTCTTTCTCACGCCTTTATCTCATAGAAGAAAAGAAAATGTTATAAGTTAAAAAATTATTAATTCCGTTCATCTATCGATAGATAAACGGAATTAATTTTATTACATAACAAATGTCTTTGAATGAAGTTGAAGATCATATATCAGTAGTTATACCTATTCTGTATGAGGCTGCACTAAATCACCCACAGCTTAGAAAGCTGGGGCTATAGATACAAAGCCCACTTTTATGGGCTGAACTACGGCGCATTTTTCTACAGAAACGGTAGTATAGGCTTTAATAATAATAGGACTTACGCAACTGGCACATTTCTGCTGTAGGGTGCTTATACACTGACAGACGGTGAGTGTACGGCACCACCCGAGTTGTGTGACAATTGCGTAAGTCCTGAATAAATTATTCTGTAACTAAATATAATAATGGTATGGAAATATCTCTAAATCACTTCATAGCATCAGCAATGAATTTTCAAGAAATAAAATGATTTATAGCACTAGAAAATACAGTTCACTTAATATCCGTAAACCGTTACTGCTAAATCCATAGATTTGATAATTTGAAACGTGGTGAGGAGATTTTTAGTTTTTAGCTAGACTGCTGCATTTTCCACAAATAGCTAGAAACTAAATTAGTCACAATATGAGCAACTATCGGTACCAATAAGTTACCGCTCAAAAAGGCGCTGTACCCTAAAATGACTCCGACAATAGTTGCCCAAAGTACATATGCCCATTGTTGAAAATCGCTAAGATGTAAAATGCCAAAGCAAATACTAGATAGGATGACGGCTAAGTGATTAAATCCTAAAGCAGGAAGCATTACTCCCCTAAACAATAATTCTTCACTCAACCCCGGCAACAAACCTAACCAAATCAAATCGGGTAATGCTAAAGGTTTGAGTACAATTTCCAAGTAATAGTTGGCACTTTTACGGTAAAAAGGAAAAAATCGATAAGCTAAACTACTCAAACCGGTAATAGCTAAACCTAGTGCGATTCCGATGAATAATTCCTTTTGATGCCAATGCCAAGACATTAAGGAAAAATTGCCAAATTGTAAGCAAAGTTTGGCAATTATCCATAAAATAATAGCTGTCACTCCCATTGCCATCAGCACCTGGGTACGTGTGAGGTATGGAATTTCTGGCTCGTGCTTTTGCTGTTGCGTCACAGTTCTTTCAAAATTAAGGAAACGTTAATTGGGAAGGTAAGATGAGGAAACAACTAACATTTAACAACTAACATTTAAACCAACGACTGTAAAGGAAATATTGTAGAACTTAAAGCTGATGGGTTAATACCTGCTTTGCGAGCTGCTAATACGCCTATTGCTTCCAAGTAAGAGTTTACCGATGTTGTTTTCATTCCCAAGAGTTGAGGAGGAACTTGCATCTGAGTTTGGTTTTCCTCTACAGTAATTATCTCACATTTGCTTTGACTCAAACTCAGTAAAGCGCTGCTACCACAAGCATTCGCTGGTACTATTACTGCATCAAGTGCTGAGATCCATATATCATTATTGGAAAATAGATTAGATTTACCAATAACAAATTGGGGTGCGCGACTTAAACCCACGAGTACGCTTGGTAAGAAAGTATAACCTAATTCTTCTGCCGCAGAACGTGGAGATAAATTTGCATCTAAGACTGGCGGGGAAAAGGTTGGAGAATGAGCGCAAGGAATCTGAAATTGTCGTACTATCAAATGACTAATTACTGCTTCTGCACCCCCGACTGGATCGACTCCTTTACCTTCACGGTAGTTTTGCTCTACTTCTTCATCGATATAATCGGGAAAACGCGCAACAACTGCGATTGCTTCTGCACCAGCTTGGTTGATTAATTTTTCTGCTGCACGTAACAAACTATCTGGATTTTCTATAGTACCCCAACTTGCTCCCGATGTGGCTGAGCGTAATTCTACATTTAACGGAGCATCAGTGATTACATAATCTGTTAAATTTAATCCTAGGGTTGCTCTTGCTGCGTCTGCTTCTTGGAGATTTCTTAAACGTAAATCTGGCTCGATTCCTTTATCTAAAATTAAACCTATTTTATTTTGATGCACCGGCTGTAAACCCCAATCTCCTTGAGCGAATTTGTCAATGCCGTAACCTTCCACATATAAAGCGTTGGGTAGATTCCAGTACAAAATTGCACCGTTAAGAATGTTAGGATGAGTGATCAAAACATCACAAACTTCAGCCATAGCCTTAGCGACAGGTAATGCATCTCCTGCATAACCTCCGATTGCCGCTCCAATGCCGGTTGGAATAATTAAGATAGCGGTATATGGACGCATTTATTCAGTTATCAATTATCAATTAACAATTATCTAATAAATCTTCTAATAAATCGCAAAAAATATGGAAACGACAGCAGAATTCTTGCAAGTTACTACCTCTTTGTTCGATTTATTAATTAAATACGACCATTTAGCGGCTTATTATTTGGGGTATGAGTTGTGGAATCAATCAGTAATCAACAAAATTCGAGAAGTAGAAAAAAATCAATGGCATAATTTTTTCTTAGTCAGCAGCGGTTCACTAAACGATCGGATATTAAATATAAATAAGTCTTGGTATTTTTTTCACTACTTATTGACAGGTTATAAGGCTTTAGATAAACCTGATAATTTTAATTTTTTTCATCCTTTAATTAGTATAAATCAAGAAGATAAGCTACCTTTTATAAATGCAATTTTAGGAGGTAAATGTTTGTTCTACGGATATTATATATTGGTACGTTATTTGACTTCTAACGAAGTTAATCAAATCACTGATGTTTTATCTGAATTAGAACTTTTTGATGTGATAGAAAGATTGGATACTGGAGAGTATAAAGATTATATCTATGACTCGTTATCTGACTATCCTTATTATGATGCATTAGTAGATTATTATAAAGATGCAGCAGATAAAGGTAATGCAATGTTGCTATGGTTAAATTAAATAAAATTATAAACCTTGATATAAAATTCCTAATATATTTTCAAGCTCTTGAATATAGTAATTATTTAAATCAATCAATAAATTACTACCTTTCAACTTGAGAAACTTCCAAATATCTCCTGTCGTTACCGCTCCATAAATAGTTGATATATCAGTATTTTGCTGCTGGTTAAATATTTGTGCAGCTAACATCCCACCCGCACAATGTCCCAATCCATTTTTTATATTTTCGTTTTGAGCTTCAACAATAATTACAACGGGAGCATTAATCAGCAGTTGTTCCTTAGAACGACTAATTATAAAATCGCAATAACCATTTAAGCCTTTATCTACATCTACATCAAAATTTGTTCCGGAAAATAGACTGATCTGATAATTACTTCTACGTCTAATTTCTAGTAAAATAGGCAAAATAATCATTTCCGAACGTGCTTTTTCAGTATTGATAGCTAAAGCGAGTTCGGCAGTTTCTTTTAAATCACCTTTTAATTTATCACTTGGTTTTAAAGGTTCAACATTGGCAAATAAATCAGCTTCCTCTTCTATATAAATATCAAAGCTATTTTTAAATTTACTCAAAGTTAAATCGCTGTATGCCATTTTCTATTCCTGAACCTTAATTAAGGATTAACGAATCAATCTTCCTTACATTTTTTCCATCGTTACAACAGCTTCCAAAATAACTTTCCCTTTCTCAGAATCTATAGAAGTAATAGCCCAACGTAAAGGTGTACCATATTTCTCTAATTCAGATTCTACTAAGTTTTTCAACAGAGCAATATCTTCTTGTAAATTAATTTCTGTACTAATAAAACTAGTAATCACTATATCTTCTTCTCTTTCCTACTAACTGGTAACTGTTAGTTATGCCCTGTTAACTGTAAATGATTAACTGCTATTTAATAACAGCTAATCATTTTAAAAAATGTTAACTATACCTTACCAAACTGCCTTTGATAAACAATTTCTTCCTGCTCAGTTTCAACTTTCAAATCAGAAAGAGGATAAGCAACACAAAGTAATGCAAAACCTTCCTTTTGTAAATCTGGATTAACTCCCATACCGTCGCTTTGGTCCACACTACCATCATTGATGATCTTAGCGGCACAGGTGGTACAAACACCAGCATTACAAGAAGAAGGTAAATCCAAACCCGCTTCGTCGGCAACAGATAAAATTGTTTTATCTTCGGGCACCTCTAAAGTATGGGTTTTACCTTGATGGATAAATTCAACGGTATATGTTTTAGTCATATACAATATTATATGGTAATGCGTCATCAGTATAATACTGAATATTTTATATTATCAATAAGTCAATAACTTAATTATTAAGCAGTAGATAAGAATTATTTTCAATTACATAAATTTGCTTAATTGGCTATACAGTGATAGTAAGTCCTTTGTCGAAAATTATAAAATGGTTCTATGAGTTCCTTTTTTATTTCATTGCAAAAAATTTCTATATTAATTTTCTTCAAAGAAATAAAAGTATCTATATACACATTAGTTTACTAGCTTATATTTATGAGGTTAATAATGCTTATAATTAGCAGTTTAAAATTTTTGAAGACTTTCACTTGGGCAAAACTAGTAAATATGTTGCCACATAATAAAGCAGTCTCAAGCTCCTAGTAATTGTTCATTAGTCGCTAATTTTTATATTTATCAAAAACTATTTTCGGAAATATTTAAATGATAGTTCGTATAGCATACAACAAGAGACATCTCACAATTACTTAGAAGTCTATCTCTAGATTAACCCCAGAATTTTGAAGAAAAGTTAATCTAAAAAGTAAAGTAAAGAATAAATATTCAAATATAAGTTTGAAATTGTATCGATGGAGATGAAAATGCTTGAATCATATCGGCAACAGGCACAAGAAAGAGCATCATTAGGGATTCCTCCTTTACCATTGGATGCAAAACAAACATCTGATTTGTGTAACTTGATGATAAATCCACCGACAGGTGAAGAGGAAAATTTACTATATTTGTTGCGGGAAAGAGTTTCTCCTGGAGTAGATCCAGCAGCTTATGTAAAGGCTGGATTCCTGACTGGGATTGCTAAAGAAGAAATCGATTCTCCTTTAATTTCACCCATCGAAGCAGTGCAAATGCTGGGTACCATGGTGGGTGGTTACAATGTTCAGTCTTTGATTGAATTGTTACAGTCTCCGACAGTATCGGTATCTGAGTCTTCTGAAACGCCTTTGGTGATGGGTGGGGAAGGAAAAGAGCCAATTTCAGCTTATGCCGCTACTGCTTTAAGTAAAACGCTGTTGGTTTACGATGCTTTTCACGATATTTTAGAATTATCTGAAACCAACCCTTATGCTAAGCGAGTAATTGATTCCTGGGCAGAAGCGGAATGGTTTACAATTCGTCCAGAAGTACCCGAATCAATTACCGTTACTGTTTTCAAAGTTCCCGGCGAAACCAACACTGACGATTTATCCCCCGCGACTCACGCTACTACCCGCCCAGATATTCCCCTTCACGCTTTGGCAATGTTGGAAAATGCCATGCCCGAAGGGTTAAAAACTATTGCGGAGTTGAAAGAAAAAGGACATCCTGTGGCATACGTCGGGGATGTGGTAGGAACTGGCTCTTCTCGTAAATCGGCGATTAATTCGGTATTGTGGCATTTAGGAGCAGATATTCCTTTTGTACCGAATAAGCGAGCCGGAGGATATATTTTAGGCAATAGTATAGCGCCAATATTTTTCAATACTGCCGAAGATGCGGGAGCTTTACCCATCGAGTGCGATGTCACTAAGATGGAAACGGGTATGGTAATTACTATCTATCCCTACAAAGGAGAAATTACCAATGAAAATGGGGAAGTTATTTCCACCTTTAAGCTAAAACCCGATACAATTCTGGATGAAGTACGCGCTGGTGGAAGAATTCCGTTATTAATCGGACGTGCTCTTACTGATAAAATCCGCGAAGCATTAAATTTAGAACCCAGTACTCTATTTATTCGTCCCCAAGCATCACAAGATGGCGGTAAAGGTTTTACTTTAGCGCAAAAAATGGTTGGCAAAGCTTGCGGTTTACCAGGAGTACTTCCCGGTATGTCTTGCGAACCGATCATGACTACCGTTGGTTCTCAGGATACCACGGGACCGATGACTCGTGATGAATTAAAAGAACTTGCTTGTTTGGGTTTCTCTGCCGACTTGGTAATGCAAAGTTTTTGTCATACAGCAGCTTATCCCAAACCCGTTGACGTACAAACTCACAAAGAATTACCAGACTTTTTCTCACAACGCGGCGGTGTGGCTTTACGTCCTGGCGATGGTATTATTCACTCGTGGTTAAACCGGATGCTGTTACCCGACACCGTTGGTACTGGTGGCGACTCCCACACCCGTTTCCCCTTGGGAATTTCTTTCCCCGCAGGATCGGGTTTAGTAGCCTTTGCAGCAGCTTTGGGTGTCATGCCCTTGGATATGCCAGAATCAGTTTTGGTGAGATTTAAAGGTGAATTACAACCCGGTGTGACTTTACGAGATGTTGTAAATGCAATTCCTTACGTGGCTATTCAGAAAGGTTTGTTGACGGTAGAGAAAAAGAACAAGAAAAATGTCTTCGCCGGAAGAATAATGGAAATAGAAGGCTTGCCAGATTTGAAAGTCGAGCAAGCATTTGAATTAACAGATGCCAGCGCCGAACGTTCTTGTGCGGGTTGTACTATTAAACTAAGCGAATCAACTGTTGCAGAATATTTACGTTCAAATATCGCCTTATTAAAGAATATGGCAGCGAGGGGTTATCAAGATCCTCGTACGATTATCCGTCGCGTCGCCAAAATGGAAGAATGGTTGGCGAATCCACAATTAATGTCAGGTGATGAGAATGCAGAATATGCAGAAATCATTGAAATTGATTTAAACGAAATCAAAGAACCAATAGTAGCCGCACCTAACGACCCCGACAATGTAAAATTACTATCGGAAGTGGTGGGCAATAAAGTTGATGAAGTGTTCATTGGCTCCTGCATGACAAATATTGGACACTATCGCGCTGCTGCTAAAGTATTAGAAAACTCCGGAAAAGTTACCACCCAATTATGGATTTGTCCGCCTACTCGGATGGATGAAAAACAATTGAAAGAAGAAGGTATTTACGAAGTCTTTGATGGTGCAAATGCGCGGACAGAAATGCCGGGTTGTAGCTTATGTATGGGTAATCAAGCAAGAGTTGAAGATAACGCTACGGTGTTTTCAACATCTACTAGAAACTTCAACAATCGTATGGGTAAAGGCGCACAAGTTTATCTAGGTTCTGCTGAATTGGCAGCAGTGTGTGGATTGTTAGGAAAGCTGCCATCGGTACAGGAATATATGGATATTGTGGCGAATAAAATTCATCCCTTTGCTGATGATTTGTATAAGTATTTGAACTTTGACCAAATTGCTGGTTTTGAGGATGAAGGGAGAGTGATTCCGTTGGAAGAAATGCCGAATATTGAGGATATTTTGGGGATGCCGAGTGGGGCTAAGTAATTGATTTTAGGGTGGGCGATCGCCCACCTTAAAAATAATTTATGTTACCATAATATTAACCATAACCATAAACAAATTTAAATATTATTTGTGTTTTACAGATGAAATATTTGTACAATTATACTGTAGTCATTAGCCCAGACGATAACAATACTTTCTTTGCCTATATCCCAGCTATAAAAAGTTGCCACGCTTGGGGAGAAAGTGCAGATGAGGCTTGGAAAGAGCTTGCTTTTGTTTTTGATATGATTAAGGAAGAATATGAAGAGGAAGGTCGCTCTCTTCCTGAAAATGTAGAGTTAGTAGTAGCTTAATTAAAATAGAGTTGTTAAGATACTTTTCTGTAGCTATAATGTTAAATACGAACCTTGATAACTGAATAGTGTACTTAAATGAAATGATTTCTCCTACTGTTAAACCTAGTTTAGGAAATATATAGTATGGGAATCAAGGTCAAAGACTTGCAACAAGGGCTTAAGCGATTAGGCTTTGTGAGAGTTAAGAAAAAGGGTGGTCACGCACGCTGGAAGCATATAGATGGACGAGCAACTTCAGTCCCAGATCATGGAAGTAATGAGATAGGAGGTGGATTATTTAAGAAGATACTTATAGACATAGACATATCAGAAAATCAATTTAAAGAATTACTTTAAGTCAATTATATATTTTATTATTTTTTATCAAATTTATAGTTTAATTGTTTTTTATTTAATAAAATTGGGATTAGCAATGTTGTAGTTAACTAATTGCTTCAGTTGCCTAGGTTCATTAAGTTATTAGGAGTATCTTTCTTTTAAGGCTACAGTATTGTTTTTTTATTCTTCCTTCTCTAGTAATAAATTGAGGAGGATTTTTTGTATTTGGACTTAAATAGCGAGAAGGTTGGGTAGAGCGAAGCGTTAACGTTCACGCGGAGCGTGCGGCTCAGTGTGCCTGAAAGGCATAACCTAACATCAGATAGTTGGATTAACAACAATATTCGATGTTGGGTTACGACGCAAAATAAATGATTCGCTTAATATTTGATATTATCGTGCGTCTAACCCAACCTACAATTACCATTACTAGAACAGCAATTCCTCAGCTAAACTAAAATCATAACCCCAGCAAATAGATAAAAATGAACTTTTACACAGTAATATTAAGACAAAGCGATCGCTATTGGGTCGCTTTATGCTTGGAAAATGGCATTGTCGGGCAAGGTGATACTCAAGAAAATGCGATTAGTAAATTAAAAGAAGCAATAGAATCTTTTGAAGAAGTTTATAACGTAGAAGCAAATATTTATCAAGCACCTATTCCTATTTCAGAACTACATGAATTTTTAACCGTAGAAGAACAAAAATCTGATATTTACGAGTTGAGAAAAGTTTATGCCTAAAAATATTCCCTCTCTCAAACCTAAGGAGTTAATAAAGTTATTATTGCAGGGTGGTTGTACATTTTATCGAGAGGGAAAAGGTGACCATAGTTTATATACTCGTGAAGTTGAAGGTGTACGTAGAGTGGTTCCCATTGATATGGGTGCAAAGGAAATGTCTCCTGGCTATGTTTTAAGAATTTTTAGACAGTTTGGATTTAGCGATGAGGAAATAGAAAGTTTGTTGAATAAATAATAATGCAAAAAATATACTTAGCTTTTGGCATAAATCTCTACGGTAAACTATTAGCGGAATCTCAACCATAAGTCATCACGTTAGAAGATGAATATGAGCGTATGCTAGCTGATGGTGAATTGTCAAAAATTTTCCTGCGTCTAACCCAACCTACAAATAAAATATTTTTTGAAATTATCTTCTTATATAAAAAATGTTAGCCCACCCAGGTGGGCTTTGTTTCTGTAGCCCCAGGTTTCAACCTGTGGGCATCATTATTACCGATAACCAAATATCAACCTGCGGGCAAGATTATTACCTTACAACAAAATATCAACCTGCGGGCATCATTCTCACCCTAAACCCAAATCTCAACCCTCTCCCAATAAAGAATTAAATTCAGACTTCAACGCTTTCATATCCGCTACCCTCGCAACTATTAAATTCTCCTTACCCGCATCATTTAAACGAGACTTCCAATAACTAATACTCTCAGAATTATTCATCCAAAACTGAACTACAGTATCTACAACTTCATCCATATTCCAACCCCATTTCGAGGGTACTGGTTCCACTGTTTCGAGAAATGCATCTAGGGTACATTTATGAGTTCCCAAGTACTCCACACCTTGGCGAGCTCCGTTTTCCTGACTCTGTTGCTGATGGCTAAAAAAGTGCAACATGGTCGATACACCTACAATATCGAAAGTATATTTCATCGCAATCCTCCAGTTTGTCAAAAACTTTTGATTTTGAAAGATATCTTTAACGGCTTTTCTACGGACAAATTATTAAATTTAATCTAGATTATGGTTGTTATTCTTGAAAAAAACTAGCAATATACAAGATATAGTGCTAAAATTGCTTTCGTACAAAGTTAGCAGTTCATAATCAAGAGTGCTAATATTTATCTCGTAAGAAATTAGCAGACAACTTCATAGAGTGCTAATATTAATAACACTATTTATATTAAAATATTAAAGATTTTCACTAATTGGAAAGAGCAAGTTACTCTTCTTAATATTTCTTAATATTTATAATGGTAGATTTTTCAGGGGAAGTAGCAGCTTTGTCTGGGGCCTGTTTGTGGGCTGTAGCAGCTGTAATTTACGGTAGATTGGGTGCTCGTATTCCGCCTTTACAGTTAAATCTGATTAAAGGAATAATTGCGATCGCGCTTTTTCTATTAACTATTGTCATTACCGGAGAAATATTCCCCTCTATAGGCACTTTACCAATGTGTCTGTTACTACTGAGCGGTGCATTGGGTATTAGTTTGGGCGATACGGCATTCTTCACCTCCATAAATTGCTTGGGGGCACGTCAGGCATTATTAATGCAAATCTTGAGTACCCCAATTACAGCAGTTTTTGGGCTGATTTTTCTTCAAGAAAAGTTAAATATACTGTCTTGGTGCGGAATTTTATTAACAATATTGGGTGTGGCTTGGGTAGTAACCGAGCGTAATACTGATGTAAAGCATATTTCAAGGCTGGAATTCCGACGCGGTATTAGATTTGGCTTATTAGCAGCAATAGCTGGTGCAGTTGGAGCCGTGCTTTCGCGTAGTGCGATTGCCAATACTGAAATTAGTCCTTTATGGGCGGCTACCTTAAGGTTGAGTGCTGGTACATTAATTTTGCTGATATGGACATCATATAGAAAGCAAAATAGCTTTAGCATCAGCAACTTGCGCGATTCGCGAGTCATTATAGGAACTATTTTTGCAGCTTTTTGGGGAACTTACTTAGGAATTTGGCTGCAACAAACGGCGATTAAATTCACATCTGTAGGAATTGCTTCCACCCTTTCACAAACTAGCCCGATTTTTGTTATACCCATTGCGGTTTGGATGGGAGAAAAAGTTACT
>JBHJJJ010000181.1:0-32970 GCA_050042755.1 Rivularia sp. (in: cyanobacteria) | reverse complement strand
AATAAAATTCGCTCTGGGTTGATTTTCCTGGACAGAGGTGTTTGCACCATCTGTGTTTTTTGCAAATTTATAATTGCGGATATGCTCATCCGATTGTAGCATCGGTAATGTCTTAATTATTTAAGCGATGTGCTATTGTCTGCTTATATCAGATGGCATTATCAACACCCACTTCTTTACTATCCATTGGATTTATTGAATTTTATTAAATATGTACTCAATAGCCTCAAACCAATACTGTAAGAAGGCTCTAACTTTTTCAAGGGGTGAGGGGACTAGTATTTATAGGTAATGGGTTCTAGTATTTATTGGGTAAAGGTCTAATTATTAATGTACTCACTGAAAAAACTTTAAATCGCAGTATTTTGAAGCGATTTTCATCAAAAAAATTTCCGCACAAGAATAGCTTAAATACGTACTCAAAATCCTAGACATTTAAGCCAAACGAGCAAACTTTTGTATATGTAGCTACGAATTATTGTATTGCTAAGATCGTTAGGGTAAGCAACTTATTTATGTTTTTTTTAGATTTTTTCTGTGTAGGTAAATACACTCTTGAAAATTAGTTCTTGAAAATTAGGAGAAATTTGGAGACGTAGCAATGCTACGTCTCTACACGGGTTTCGTTTATTTCACAAATTCGTTTCATATAAAATCGGCAACGCCATTTAAACAATAGTACGAATTACTATCTTGCCTTTTGCTCGTTCGGTTTCACTATATGTATGAGCAGTGGCTAATTCTTGTAAGGGATAAATGCAGTCAATAACCACTCGAAGTTTACCCGTTTCAATTAACTCGTTGAGATAAAGCAAGTCAGCCGTGGTGGGTTGAGCAAGAATGAATTTAGCTCTTTTAGTGCCAAATAAATTTGTTAATACAATTGGCACAAGATTTGAGAGAGTAGGTAGGGTTGTGACGTAAACTCCCTTAGGCTTGAGAATTTTTTTACAATTATCAAAAGTTTGCTTACCAACTGCATCGAGAATAATGTCGTACTGCGCTCTTATTTGGGTAAAGTCTTGCTGGGTGTAGTCTATGAGAGAATCCGCTCCCAATGACTTAACAAAATCAAGGTTTTTGCTGCTGCAAACTCCCGTGACTTCTGCTCCCAAAGCTTTAGCTATTTGAACTGCAAAAATACCTACGCCACCGGAAGCTCCATTAATAAGTACGCTTTGCGATCGTTGAATATTGGCTTTTTCTCGTAGGGATTGTAAAGCCGTCAGAGCTGCCACTGGTAAAGCTGCTGCTTCCTCAAAGCTGATATTTGTTGGTTTTAGGGCAGCAACTGTTTGCGGTATGACTGCTAGCTCGGCATAAGCACCTCCAGGTACACCAAGGGAGCCATAAATTTCATCTCCCACTTGAAAGTCAGAGACTTGAGATCCGACTTCCAAAACAACTCCCGCCAAATCAAACCCCAAAATCATCGGAAATTTATTGCCGGTGATGATTTTGAGCATTCCTTTGCGAATTTTCCAATCAACCGGATTAACCCCCGCAGCATGAACTTTCACCAATAACTCTGAAGGTTTTATTTTTGGTGCTTCTACTTCTTCATATTCAAAGACATTAGCACTACCGTATTTTCGGATTACCATCGCCTTCATAAATTTTCTCCCAGCACCCGCTCGTTGTTTACTTCTTACTTAGTTTGACAGCAACAACGTCAATATAACGGATTGCATCCCTCCCCAGACATATAACTCAAATTTTTTCCTTATTACCTGAGAACTACAGTAATTGCAATAATCAGCAGACTGTGGCAATATAAGAAGAAATCCCAACTTATAGCAAATTATTCTCATTAATTTCAAAGGAGAGATTAGACTTTAGTCCTGATATGACTGCATTTCCAGCCTCATGGAAATACATTATGAAGTAAAAATTAAGAAAACCTTATTTGCGTCTTCTGTGCAAAAAAAAATGATATCTTAGTTACAGAATTGAATTTCGCGAATGACTGGAGTAGTTTGCGGTAGCCCTGCTCCAGTTTTTACCCCTTTAGCCTTTATCTGATGTCCGATAACAGATAGAAGTGTTTGAAACATTAACTAAGACGGTTTCGAGTACATTGCGGTGAGTGACGAAACCCATGCCGGAAATAGGTGAAACTCTTTGTAGAATTACTTTTGACCAGAGTGCAATAATTCAAGTACCTGTGAACGTAAATGCTAGTACCTCAGTCGAATAATACTAGTACCCCAACCCGGAAAAAAATTTTTATAACTTTATAACCCTTCCACTACAGAGATTGTAGGATTTGAGTACAAAATTAATAAACTTAATAAATCTTAGCCGAAAGAGTTTAAAAGCTTAGGGGAAAGCGACTGATATAACTTAAACATCGCCAAACACCAAACGAGTCAAATAAACTTTCGACACGATTGGTGAGTGGAGGGATGAGATATTACTATCTTTACTTCAACCCTTGATATCTCCTAAACTGTTTCATATGAACACTTTGATTCAAGCAATTGTTCAAGTTAAACAGTCAAAAAATTAGTCAACTTTTAGTCAACTAATGGAAGATATACAGGGTAAGGTTTTCAGTGATTTTGATGTACCTGCTACTTCTGATGGAAGTTATAGGGGTAGGAAGAAGATAGTAGATGCGACAAAAGAACATCACAATATGAAATTTGAGCAAGAGCTAATAAAAGTGAATCAGCGACTGAAATCTAGTAAAGCGAAAGTATCTATTGAGGCAAGCAAAGGTGGAATACAGCTTAGAGCTACACTTCCCCTTAAACCAGGTGATACTCATAAGCAAGGGAAGGATAGAAAGCAATACAAGATATCTTTAGGTATCCCAGCAAATTTTGATGGTTTAAAGACTGCTGAAGAAGAAGCCTATGAGCTAGGAAAACTAATAGCTCGTAAAATTTTTGTTTGGAATGATAAATATTTAGGACAACAAGCTAAAAAAAAGAACAGTATTACTTTTAAAGACTTTTACGAGCAGTTTGAGAAAATATATTTTCAAACTCGCAAAAGAACAATTAGAAGCGAACACAGTTTTCTGGATTATCAAAGAAAGTTTAAAAGATATTTTTACTCTGATGATGTGATTACGGTAGAATCTTTGAATGCAAAAATAAAACAAACTAACACATTTAATACCAGACGTATTGCGATAATAATCGCTCATTTTATTTGTAAATCACTTGATATAAAACACGATTTTTCGGAATTGAAAATCAAAAGAGAAGTTAAACATAGAAAGATACCAGATGATAAAACAATAGTTAATTCAATGAATTTAATTGATTCGTATTTAGAAAAAATAAAACCTTGCAATAGAGAAAAATCTTCAAAAGTTTGCAAGCGTAATAAATTAATTTTTGGATTAATAGCTATTTATGGTTTACGTCCTAGAGAGATATTTAATCAACCAGAATTAGATTGGTTTATGTCATCTAAAAATAAACATAATACTTTCAAAGTTCATCAATCAAATAAAACTGGATATAGAGAAGTCTTTCCTTTTGTAACTGAATGGATTGAATTATTTGATGTCAAAAATCAAGACAATATCAATTTGCTGAAAAAGTATATTTTAGAAGAACAAACCGCAATTGACTTACATTATAAAGTTAGCAAATTAGGAGATTTTTTTAAGTCATATAAACTTTCATTTACACCATACGACTTGAGACATGCTTGCGCCATTAGAGCGCACTTACAGGGAATTCCCATTAAAGCTGCGGCTGATAATTTAGGACACACAGTTGAGATACATACTAAGGTTTATCAGCAATGGTTCGGACTTGAAAATAGAAGAAAAGCTTTTGATAGTGCTTTTGATGAGAAAAGCAAGCTAGAACAATGCGAAAAACAGCTTGCTGAAGCTAGAAAGAGAATAGCTGAATTAGAAGCCGAAGTAATGCGGTTGAGGTTGCAAAATGTTCTAATTTAGTTACTGAACATAATTAAATCATACGAGGTTGAGATATATTTTCCTCGTATGATTTAAGCAAAGCGCGAAAAACTTACACATAGGTTATTATTTCCGAATATGATTAGAATTTATTTTGGTTCTTCAGTACTTAGTATGCCGAACTAATAACTGAAATTCCAATTAAGTAAACATCTAGCTTTAAAATTATCAAAATTTATGAATCCATATCCTGAACGTTTCTGTTAACGGAAAAAATATAGAGTACAGTTGATTTAATATAGACAGGATAGAAGAATTAACTAAATATGACTTCTTTTCTAATATTCCTACAGAAATCCAGAATGTGATTGAAAGTCGTAAGGTAAATGAAATTCTAAAAGTAGTTAAATCTGCTCCCCTTATGGCTGAGCTAGATGATGAATTAGAATTGTCCGATAAGAGGACCCCTCATGATGCTACCATCGGGCATAAGAATATTTAAACAAAATTTCCATAACTCCAGATGACGTTTGGAGCGATGTAAGCATCTCGGAAATCAGTATTAATAAGCATGGCATATTCAAAACCACCGACATTAGCGCCACGGAAGAGAGTGCTGCTAGCATTCATATGATCGAGGCTGGTTCCGCTCAAATCGGCTTCAGGAAGACGACACCAACTCAAGTTAGCGGAATACAAATTAGCATCCCGCACAATGGCGTAATCCAACTCAGCGAGTTCCAAGGAAACACCAAACAAATCAGATCCAGTCAAATCAGCACGACGCAAATCGGCTTGTCTCAGATAAGCTCCACGCAAGTTGATGCCCTTCAGAACAGCCCCTTCGAGATTAATCACATTATCAAGAGGAACACCGTCGGATTGAATCAATTCGATTCCAGCGAAGTTACGTTCCCCATCAGCATACCGCTCCAACAACTCCTCAGCAGTAATTTCCCAGACCATTATTTATCTTACACATTAACCAACACATTCAAAGATAACCGACCTTACATAACCCGAGAAATTACCGACCTTTCCACCGGACAACTAGCCGAAGCCCACGGAAAATAAATGTGTTGTTTGTTGTGAACGAAAGTAGATAATTCTTCGTTTTCCACCATTAACAGTAAGAGTCATACCATCAGGATCGTTTCTATAAATAGTAAATATTTAGTCAACTTCTAAATGTCAATTAAATTAGTAATTTATTTTTATTTTGATAAATAAAAATAAGCCCTATCTAGTCAACTTTTAGTAGATTTGAGAGAGTGAAAAACCAAAAGCATTGCTATATAGGACTTTTGAGAACTTAGCTTAGTAATGAGATAGCACCATGCCCTGTAAATAGAAGTTGCGGCACTCAGCGTCTGAAAAGGTAACCTCTTGGCGATCTCAAGCGTTGACACACCAGCCGAGAAACCAGAGTAACACCCCCCGATTAACTCACACTCGAAACAGTTCGAGTTTTTCGGATAAGACGTAACCCTGCCGTGACTTCGATTCCTGGGTAAAAGCAGCAACGATGGCATCTCCCACTTGGTAATTTGTCCAGTGACTGAACGCGAAATTCAATGACATCACCGTCTACTTCAACAGGAATCTTCACCCCTTCCGAAAGCGAATCTATAACTATACCAGTTAAAGCTAAAAAAGGTGGTTGCGGTAGTGGCTGCAATGATAATAGCAGCACTAGCATCGAAATCGATGAGAGAACAAAAGAGCGGATTGCGAAACATCCTTGTTATAGTGAAGAAGCTCACCATCATTATGCAAGAGTAGTAGTTGACTAAGGTTTGTATTTTTCTATAAAATGTTCTCTACAGACTTTTTAGCTTAATTAGTTGTTTAACTAGAGCATTTTTTTTAGTTAACTTTAAGGGAACTAATGGAAGATATACAAAATAAGGTTTTTAGTGACTTTGAACCACCTGCAACTACTGATGGAAGTCACCTAGGGGTAATGCATCATGTAAGAGAGACTCAAAAGCATTACGATATGAAGTTTGAACAAGAGTTACTTAAAGTTAATCAAAGACTGAAATCTAGTAAGACTAAGGTTAGTTTACAAGCGAAAAAGGGAGGTATACAACTTCGAGCTACACTCCCACTTAAACCAAATGATACTCATAAACAGAGTAGAGATAAAAAGCAGTACACGATAAGTCTGGGTATACCAGCTAGTTTTGATGGTTTGAGAACTGCTGAAGAGGAAGCATATGAGTTAGGAAAATTAATTGCTCGTCAAACTTTTGTTTGGAATGATAAATATTTAGGACAACAAGCTAGAAAAAAGAACAATATTACTTTTGACGAGTTTTACCAACAGTTTGAAAAAAGATACTTTGAAACAAGAAAACGAACGATAAAAAGTGAAAATACCTTTAATACTCAACAAAGGAATTTAAGATACTATTTTGCTGGTAAAGAAGCTATAACAGTGTCTAGTTTAAGAGAAAAAATAGAAAGAATAGACTCTTCTGTCAATAGGATGTCTGCAATAAGTTTAGCTAATATTTTATGCAAAATGCTAAATATTGAAGCTAATTTCTCCGATTTAAAAATATCTTACAAGCCAAAGAAAAGGAATATCCCCAGTGACGAACAGATATCTAATTCTATCTCATTATTTAAAAATCATTATCTTAGCATTTCTAAAATGAGTCCTAGCTACAGGGAGAATTGGAGAATTTATCAAACAATATATGCTTTATTAGCAATTTATGGACTGCGACCTAGAGAAGTAATTAACAATCCAGACTTAGATTGGTTAATATCATCTGAAAATAAGCACAACACTTTTAAAGTTCATGAATCAAATAAAACTGGATACAGAGAAGTTTTCCCATTTGTACCCGAGTGGATTGAAATTTTTGATTTAAAAAATCAGGAGAATATTGAAAAACTGAGAGTGTTTTCTAGTTCCTGGAAAACCGCTAATCAACTGAAAGATCGGGTGGCTACAATAGCTAATAATTTTAGATATGCTAAGGTTCCATTTACACCATATGATTTGAGACATGCTTGTGCTATTAGAGCCCACTTACAAGGAATTCCAATCAAGGCTGCTGCGAATAATTTAGGTCATAGCATACAAATGCATACTAAGGTGTATCAGCAATGGTTTAGTTTGGAAAATACGCGTAAAGCTTTTGAGCAGACTTTTGAAGAAGTTAATGAGATTGATGCTTTGAAAGAAGAAAATTCTCGATTAAAAAAACGTATAGCACAATTAAAAGATAAACTTGCTAGATGCAGTTTACATATTACAATATAAAAAATAATCATGTTCTATGAGCAGCAAATTTAAATTATATCGCTGCTTTTTATTTTATGATTTTGTATAGTCATCTACATTATTTATAGAATTATTATGATTTAGCAAACTCTTAGTAAACCAACTGATAAAAATAATTTACTGTTTTAGTAAGAATCACAAGATTATCAGTAATTAATAGAAGATAACTTTTAGATAACTGAATTAATTAATAGAAGCAAAACACTAATCTATTAAGTTTAAAAATTATTTTATATCACTATGCAAGAATGCACGTTGCCGTAGCTCCTGCTTGCAACATTCAATGTAACTACTGTAATCGCAAATATTTTGAAATTCCCAAAAAGCTGTTATTTATATAGATTGCAAAATATGTAGATTAATAATTGACTAAATATTGACCAAAATCATATTAATCATATTAATCAAAGGTTGAAATATCAAATTCATATCGCAAATACTTTGACTAAAAAATGACTATTTCAATATTTCGTAAATATGATTACATTTGTCGAAATCAAATATCATATATTATCCTAATAATGACCTATAAAAAATCAAAATACAATGAAAATTTTTAAATCATCGTATTTTGATTTTGAATAGATATTGAAATACTATAAACCCAATTTTTTGATCGGGGTTCTAAATTTTCTTCAATGTGGCCAACTCTGTCTCTAATTCAAATATTTTTTTGTTTAAAGCAACAATTTCAGCTTTTAACTCTTCATTTTCTTTTTCTTTTTCAAAAGCGGTATCAAAAGCTATTCTTCTATTTTCCAATGAAAACCATTTTTGATAAGTTTTAGTATGTATTTCAACAGTATGACCTAAATTATCTGCTGCTGCTTTTATTGGTACCTTTTGTAAATGTGCCCGAATAGCACAAGCATGACGTAAATCATAGGGTTTAAATTTAATTCCAGCACGTCTAAAATTAGCAGCAATTTTGACAATTCTACTTTCTAATTGATTTACATCATTCCAAGATTCTGCAAATTCCTTTAAATATTTTACTTGAACTTGCGATTTTAAATCAAATAAATCAATCCATTCGGGAACAAAAGGAAATACTTCTCTCGAACCTGTTTTATTGTCATCATGAACTTTAAAAGTATTGTGAATATTTTCTTTTGATACCAACCAATCTAAATCAGGCTTATTAATGACTTCCCTAGGACGTAAACCATAGGTAGCCATTAAGCCGTAAATTTGTTTATAGACAATCCAATTGTCTCGATTAGCTCTGGTTTTAACCATATGATTTGAATAGCGGATTCTAAATAAATCAATACTTTCTACTATTTCCCTATCACATGGTACGCTACGTTCTTTCAATTTGTATTCAAGTTTTAGATTATTCAGATTTACTTCTATTCCTAATTCTTCACAGATAAAAGAGCATAAAGATATAACCTTATTGCGTATAGTCGCAAGGGGAATATCTTTAACTATATCTGTCATTGTTTCAGCAGATATAATGCTGTCCTTTAAAAAATACCTCTTGAAAAATCTTTTGACGATCATAAAAGTATGTTCGCTCTTAATCGTTCTCTTTCTAGTGCTGAAATATCTCTTTTCAAGAGTCTTGTAGAACTCGTTGTAAGTTATTTTATTTTTAGAACTAGCTTGAATTCCTAAATATTTATCGTTCCAAACAAAAGTTTTACGTGCGATTAATTTTCCCAACTCATATGCTTCCTCTTCAGCAGTTTTTAAACCATCGAAGTTCGCTGGAATACCCAAGCTGATTTTATACTGTTTTGTCTGCTTACCATTTTTTGATACATCTTCTGGTTTTAAGGGTAAAGTTGCTCTTAATTGTATAGAACCCAAACTGATTTCTATGGCGACTTTAGTTTTACTCTCCTTCAGCCTTTGATTCACCTCTGCAAGTTTTTCCTTGAGCTTCATATTGAAGTGTTCTTTCTGCTCTTTAACGATTTTCATCTTACCTCTATAACTTCCGTCCGAAGTACTAGGAACTTTAAAATCATTAAAAACTTTACCCTGTATGTCATCCATTTTTTGACTAAATTTTGACTAAAAAACTAAATGTTCACAGATAACAATTTGTTGAAGTAAACTGTTGCCTGTGAACATTTTAAGCCTTTAGTGAGTATTTATTCAAATGGTATTAATCGCAAATACGATTGTGCTAACGATAGTCGTCCCGGTGTAGTTAGCGAATTGCTCTCACCAGAAGATGCAGCACAAAAAGTTCTGGTGGTTGCAGGTAAGATTCCCCAGATGACAGTGTTGGGAATTGCAGGTCCTGGCGATCCCTTAGCAAATCCAGAAAAGACTTTCCGTACCTTTGAGTTGATTGCTTCTCAAGCACCAGACATTAAACTGTGTCTATCAACCAATGGTTTGATGCTACCGGAATATGTAGACCGGATTAAAGAATTAAATGTTGACCATGTAACTATAACAATTAACATGGTAGATCCGGAAATCGGAGCCAATATTTATTCTTGGGTTCACTACAAGCGCAAGCGCTATAGAGGAGTTGAAGGAGCTAGAATTCTGCATGAAAAGCAGATGGAAGGTTTAGAAGCTCTTCGAGATGCAGATATACTGTGTAAAGTTAACTCCGTATTAATTCCCGGAATTAACGACCATCACCTTCCGGAGGTAAACAAAGCCATCCGCGAACGAGGTGCATTTATTCACAATATTATGCCCTTGATTAGTGCTCCAGAACACGGTACCCACTTTGGACTTAATGGACAACGTGGCCCGACTTCCAAAGAATTGAAGGAAGTACAAGACAAATGTTCTGGTAACATGAAAATGATGCGTCACTGTCGCCAATGTCGTGCTGATGCAGTAGGATTATTAGGAGAAGACCGCAGCCAAGAATTTACTAAAGATAAATTCATGGAAATGGCTCCAGAATATAATTTAGAACAGCGCCAAGAAGTTCACCAAGGCATCGAACAAGCAAGAATTGAACTTGAAGCAGCAAAACTTGAGGTTCAATCCCTTGAATTAGAAATTACCGGCGAAACAATGCTACTAGCCGTAGCAACTAAAGGTGGTGGTTTAGTTAACCAACACTTTGGACATGCTAAAGAATTTCAAATTTATGAAGTAGACGGAAAAGAAGTAAAATTTATCGGTCATCGTAAAGTTGACCATTTCTGTCAAGGTGGATACGGTGAGGAAGCCACTTTAGAAAATATCATTAAAGCACTTTCTGATTGCAAAGCAGTATTGGTTTCCAAGATTGGGGAATGTCCCAAAGAAAAACTGCACAAAGCAGGAATACAGACTGTTGAAGCTTACGACGTAATTGATAAAGTTGCTTTAGAGTTTTTCGGGCAAGCAATTAATCAATAATTATTCAATAGACATTTTAGATTTTTGATAGTAGTGGGAGTGGGAGCAACTTCTTTACTAGGGAGCAAGATACTCCCACTACACAAATTAATTGGCAAGACTATAAATCAATCTAAAATCTAAAATTGCTTAGCATTGCCAGGGTTGCGTGGCAACCTCAAATCTAAAATTATTCATTACCCAGTTCCATTACCTCAATTCAAAAACGTAAATAAAGGTTGAAAAAAATGGCTTACAAAATTACGAGCAATTGTATTTCCTGCGACTTGTGCAAAAATGTATGTCCCACCAATGCCATTAAAATAGTTGATAACCATCCATGGATTGACCCCGAACTTTGTACAAATTGCGTTGATAGTATTTACTCAGTTCCTCAATGTAAAGCAGGTTGTCCCACATACGACGGCTGCGTAAAAGAAACATCAGAAGACTACTGGGAAAACTGGTTTGACACTTACAAAGGTTTAATATCACAACTCACTAATAAAACAGACTACTGGGAAAACTGGTTTAATATTTATTCCCAAAAATATTCCGAGCAATTACAACAGAGATCTCGTCAAGCAGTATAGAAAATACTGAAAAATTGAGAGTTAGGAATTAGGAGTTCGGTGTTAATAATTATCTGCTCTTGTCTCCTTTTTCCCTACTCGATCTTCTATGTGCTAATGATTCTAAAAATAGTAAAAAAATCACCATTAATTCTGAAGTACTTTTAGAGAAATTGAAAGAAATGCAAAAAGACTGTATTTACTTAGATAATAACGCTACTACCAAAGTTGACCCAGAAGTTGTAGAGGCAATGTTGCCCTACTTAAGCGAATACTACGGCAATCCTTCTAGTATGCACAGCTTTGGGGGGCAAGTCGGTAAAGCAGTAAAACAAGCTAGAGAAAATGTTGCAGCCATTCTTGGTGCCGAAACCTCAGAAATCGTTTTCAATAGTGGTGGAACAGAAGGTGATAATGCTGCTATTCGGGCAGCTACCCAAGCACAGCCTAGCAAACGACACATTATTACCACTCAGGTAGAACACCCAGCAGTACTCAATGTTTGCAAACAACTGCAAAAACAGGGCTACAAAGTTACCTATCTTTCAGTAAATAGTCAGGGAGAGTTAGATTTAGCTGAATTAGAAGCCGCACTAACTCACGAGACTGCTTTGGTTAGCGTTATGTATGCCAATAACGAAACCGGCGTTATATTCCCAATCGAGGAAATTGGCAAACGAGCTAAAGAATATGGCGCACTCTTTCATGTTGATGGAGTTCAAGCTGTAGGCAAAATACCTGTCAACATGAAGAATAGCACCGTTGACATGTTAAGTATCTCCGGCCACAAAATTCATGCACCTAAAGGAATTGGAGCATTATACGTGCGACGCGGAGTTCGATTTCGTCCTTTGGTAATTGGCGGTGGGCAAGAGCGTGGAAGGCGTGCGGGAACCGAAAACGTTCCAGGAATAATCGCCTTAGGTAAAGCTTGCGAACTCGAATTACTACATTTAGAATCAGCAAGTAAAAAACAAAAAAGTTTACGCGATCGCCTAGAAAGTACTATAATAGAAAAAGTTGGACAATGTGAAATCAACGGTGGTGCAACAGAGAGGTTGCCCAATACTACAAACATTGGTTTCAAATATATCGAAGGCGAAGCAATCTTATTATTACTCAACCAGCACGGTATTTGTGCATCTAGCGGTTCTGCTTGCAGTTCTGGTTCGCTAGAACCTTCTCACATTCTACGAGCAATGGGAGTACCTTATACAACTTTGCACGGCTCCATTCGCTTTAGTCTCTCTCGCTACAATACAGATGCCGATATTGATGAAGTTTTAACGGTACTACCCGCCATCATCGGCCGCTTACGCGAACTTTCACCCTTCAAAAATGATGATGCAGCTTGGCTCAAAGATCAAGAACAAGCATTAGCTCAACATTAAGTAGTTAGGAGTTAGGAGTGAGGAGTTAGAAGTTAAAGTTTAACTAGTTTTTTTAATGACTTGCTTTCTTATTTGCTGAGCTTATTATTTATAACTCATAACTCATAACTCATAACTCATAACTCATAACTTATAACCCATAACTCATCACTCATCACTCAAAAGGCTATGTGGGACTACACAGATAAAGTATTAGAATTCTTTTATAATCCAAAAAATCAGGGCATTTTGGAAGACAAGGGCGAAACAGGAGTCAAAGTTGCTGTTGGAGAAGTAGGTAGTATTGCTTGCGGCGATGCTTTGCGACTGCATATCAAAGTAGACGAAAATACAAATAAAATTCTTGACGCTCGCTTTCAAACATTTGGTTGCACAAGTGCGATCGCATCTTCCGAAGCTCTGGTAGAATTAGTAAAGGGCAAGACAATAGAAGAAGCCCTCGATATTTCTAATAAAGATATTGCTGAGTACCTTGGCGGCTTACCTCAAGAAAAGATGCACTGCTCTGTAATGGGACAAGAAGCCTTAGAAGCAGCAATATCTAATTACAAAGGTGTTCCACTTGCGGCTCACGATGATGATGACGAAGGAGCGATAATCTGCACCTGCTTTGCCATCACCGAACCAAAAGTCCGACGCATAGTAGAAGAAAACAAGCTTACAACCGCAGAAGAAGTTACAAACTTTATAAAAGCCGGTGGCGGATGTGGAACTTGCCTCGCAAGTATTGATGACATAATCATCGATATGCAAAGAAACTTCACTTATGAAGCAAGTACAACATCCAATAATAATAGCAATAAAGGTCAGATTAGCGATAAACCGCTGACACCAGTGCAAAAAATAGCACTTATACAAAAAGTATTAGACGAAGAAATAAGACCCATTCTAATCGCCGATGGGGGAGATGTAGAACTTTACGATGTAGAAGGCGATAGTATCAGAGTGATACTTCAAGGTGCTTGCGGCTCTTGTTCTAGCAGCTTTGCGACTCTCAAGGGCGCTATCGAAGCTAAATTACGCGAACGCATTAGTAATAACCTTGTAGTTGAAGCGGTTAACAGTTAACAGTTAACAGTGAACAGTTAACAGTGAACAGTTAGTAGAAAAACTAACAACTAATAACTAACTTAATGATAAATTCAACTCTATCAGAAAATGCTGTAGAGCGTGCGCCACCTGCGACGTTCTATAAGCAAGTTACTCTTCCAATAAGAGTACAAGGTTCCAACAACCACTGCACCCACTCAATAAACCAATTAATTGCAGGAGAAAATTAATGACTGACGAAAATATCAGACAGATAGCGTTCTACATCATTTGTTAACTAGAAGTACAATATCTCATGATATGTTTATTTATAACAGTTATAGCTTGTAGACTGTTCGCAATAAACAGAATAAAAATTAGTGTACTTTTAGTGTAAAAATGAAAGATATACAGGGTGAAGTTTTTAGTGACTTTGAAGCACCAACTACCACTGACGGAAGTTTTGTAGGAAGGCAAAAAGTACAATTAGCAACCCAAAAGCATTTGCAAATGAAGCTTGAAGAAGAAATAGTACATATAAACGAGAGATTAAAAGCAAGCCAGACTAAAGTAACCATTCATTCGAGGAAAGGAACTATTCAATTACGTGCTACTCTCCCATTGAAACCAAACGATGTACATCCAAAAGGAAAAAAGAAAAAACAGTACACGATAAGTCTCGGTATACCAGCTAGTTTCGACGGATTAATAACTGCTCGAGAGGAAGCACAGGAATTAGGAAAGTTAATTGCTCGTCAAACTTTTACATGGAATAATAAATACTTAGGAATTAAAGCGTATAAGAAAGAAAGCATTACTTTTAGAGAGTTTTACGAGCAATTTGAAAGCTTTTATTTTTCAACTAGGAAGCGTAACTTAAAAAGCGAAAATACTTATCAAGGTGTCATCAGATGTTACAGAAGACATTTTTTACAAGATATACCAATCAATTCAGAAAATTTAATAAATTGCATTTTAACTTCTAAAACTCCTTACACCAGGGAACATGCAATCAAACTGGGATACATAATTGCTAAAAAATTTAACTTGAAAATTAATTTTAAAGTTCTTAAATTAAAGATAGAAAAAAATAAACGTAATATCCCATCGGACAAAGATATCACGATGGGATATCTTCATTTTGATCTACATTTAGAGAAAATCAAAGCAGTTAAACCTAAAAGTATTAAAAGCAATAAAATTTACAAATTAATATATGGCTTAATCGCCGTGTATGGATTGCGACCTAGAGAAATAATGAATCAACCCGATTTAAACTGGTTAGTTTCATCTGAGAACGAACATAGCACTTTTAAAGTTCACGAATCGAATAAAACTGGACACAGAGAAGTATTTCCCTTTGTGGCAGAATGGATTGAATTTTTTGATATCAAAAATCAAGAACATATTAATCTTTTAAAAGATTATGTAGAAAGACAAATAACACCGTCTGCTTTAGGAGGAATGGTAACTAATCTTTCAAAATTTTTTGCAAAGATAGGGCTACAATTTACACCATATGACTTAAGACATGCTTGTGCTATTCGGGCACATTTGCAGGGAGTTCCGATTAAAGCAGCATCCGATAATTTAGGTCATTCAGTTGATATACATACAAAAGTATATCAAAGATGGTTTGGTTTAGAAAATCGACGTAAAGCCTTTCAACAAACTGCTGAGAATAATAACGAAGTTGATAAATTAAAAGATGAAGTCGTATATCTCAAAAAACGCATAACCGAATTAGAAACTCAATTAGCCAGATATAAATTTGAAGAAATAATGTAATTTACTTTTCCCATTCTCTATAGATTTTATAAAAAGTAGGCTATAAACGTCTACTTTTTATTTGTTATTTTTTTAGCATATATATCTCATTTTTATACTACATTTTGTATAGGATTAATCATATTTCTATTTACGTTTATTTTAAGGGAATAATTAGTGTAGAAAAAGCAATAAAAATTATTTTTTTATCGACAATTTATTAATTTGAGATGGTTTATTTAGGGAAAAAATAGTGTCAATTTTGAGAAAAGGAATTGAAAAGCTTTATTGGTAAGACTTTGATAAATTATAGAAATACTGTTCTACGGCAAAGGTGGTATCGGTAAGTCCACCACATCTCAGAATACTCTTGCAGCAATGGCTGAGATGGGACAACGTATCATGATCGTAGGTTGCGATCCTAAAGCTGATTCCAGGAGTATTTTCCAAGTAGACACTCTATCGAAATCAACAAACAAGTGCTTTGCAGTTGAAGCTGTCGTAATCCAAGAATAGTAGGTTTGAGATTTTGGGTGAATATTCCTGAAAATTTGAGATTTCAGAAACAAAATCTGCGATTGCGATCGCTAATTCGGGAGGAGTCGGAATTTCTGATACTTCACGATAATAGTCGATTTCTTCGTACTTTATTTGGTTTTTGAATAAAAATCGGCTACTAGGAAAGCTAGCTTTTATAAAATCGATCACACAATCACTCATCACGGATAATTCTGCGAACCCAGAGAACAGCCAAATTTCAGATTCGCTTGCATGTTTGCTTAAAACTTTTTTTCCTAATTCTACTGCTATTTGTTTTATTACGGAAGTTGTATCAAGCAAATATCGAAGATTTTCAAGTAGGGATAATTTTTTAAACTGTTCCTGTCGTAAAAACTTTTCTTTAAAGTATTTTTTCTTTTGTTCGTCTGTAGGTCGAAAGCGACCTTTGTTAGTATTTAGGGGCGGGTTATATCGTTTAATTAACTCTGCTTCAAGATTATGTAGTTCTGACTTATCAGCCAAATGGTACGCAAGCTTTACATCTGCAATTAATTTAAGATGTCTTAATTGCTTATGTCCATTCCATCGAGTTTTCAGTTCCTCGCTTTGTCCGATATATAAAGGTTGGTTTTCGGGAGTAAGAGCAAAATAAACTCCAGGACTTTTCGGTAAGCAGCTCTTTGCTTTTAGTGGCTGCCAGGGAAGGGAACTTAAATTGATTTCCACAGTAAGTAGATGCGTTTGAATCACGATACTTCCTTCTATTATTTTTTAGCGAAGAATAAGGAGCAAGTACGTATGTTCGGATTTTACATTGTCCACCACATCTAATTCAGAATGCATATATGCGTTTTCTAAACATTTTTTCGACTAAGGCACCTCCAGTATCTTCCGGAAGTGCTTTTGTTAAACATATTGCAAACTCTGGTTGACGTTTTTGTTTTATCGAATACAAAGAAGTAAGTTAGTTTTTCGGTTGCTAATTTTTCTATTTGTTTATCTACTGTAGGAAACAAGCCTCAAATCTTCTCTCTGGCTTTCAAAATCAAATGCCCCGGCAGCGGCGATGGGGATGGGGATTACTGAGGTGTTGTATTGCGATCGCACCGCCAACGAACCAAGAGCCGCAACACAACAAACGCTGGGGCTATGGCACGGGCATGAAGGGAGCGAAGGCTATGAAGGGGGCGACGGCAGGGCGATGGGGAATGGGGAATTGGCGGTTATTAATCTTCAAATCCTTGTAGCCGAGTCAGGGGGGGGTGACTTCCTGGCTTAGGCATCCAATTACCAGCATTTGTGTTGATATATATGTGTTATTATCCACCATAATCACCCGCTTAGAAAATTTTATCTGAGATAGATTGGGCGAGTATCCAAGATAATTATCAATATTTATCCTTTTCGGTAATTCGAGTTAATCGAAAAAATAGTGACTCTTGCAACTGCTCGACTCCCTCACAGTTACCGCCACAATCCCCCAGAAGCGCCTTCCAGGGGAACGGCGTTCGCCAGCGTAGTTGGCACTACGAACGCCAACCATATATACTAACAGTATTTATACTTACATTTAAAGTATTTTTTATTAAAAAATACTGGATTTTTTTATTAACGATCACGGTATTTGGGTTTAAGTTCACCTGCATTGCGTTGCTCCCCTCCAGTTAAAACTCTTAGCCCTTGTTTGAGAAAGGTTTTGGGGTGCTTGTCACCCCTTGAACTTTCATAGTCTAAGAGCAGCGCATTTGATAAAATGACTGAATAGCCTTTATTGTTAATTAGATTTATGCTTTGCAGTTCGGTAATTTTGTCGAGATTGTTTCCGACGATTCATTGAAGCTGTGCGAGTTTTGTTTTGACGAACATTTTCTCGAACAAATTGTTGTTTCTCCTGTAACTTAGTTAAATATTTGGCTAAATAGTTGATTGTTCGATATTGAAAAATATCAACTAAAGAAAGTTGCTGAAATCTTTTTTGCAATTTATTATGAACTTGAACCAAAAGCAATGAATGACCGCCTAGTTCAAAGAAATTATCATGAATACCAACTTCTTCAATACGAAGAACTTCTTGCCAAATATTAGCAATAGTTTTTTCTACCTCAGTTTGAGGTGGTAGATAAACCGCTTCTAGTTCAGGGCGTACTTGGTCAGGTATAGGTAGTGCTTTGCGGTCAATTTTGCCATTAGGTGTTAATGGTAATTTTTCTAATGAAAGTAAAGCATTTGGAATCATGTAGTTTGGTAACTTTGATTCTAAAAATTCCCGTAGTTCGGTAATTGTTAGTGTTTGCTCTTTTTGAGCAACTACATAAGCGACTATTTGTTGACAATTTACTGAGTCTTCTCTGACTAGTACTACAGCTTCTCGCACTGCTGGGTGTTTGCTAACAACTGCTTCAATTTCTCCCAGTTCGATGCGGAAGCCACGTACCTTGACCTGGTTATCAATCCGACCAATATATTCAATATCTCCACTCGGTAGATAGCGTGCTAAGTCTCCGGTTTTATACAGACGTGTTGCTTCTGTACTAAAGGGATTGGGGATAAATTTTTCTGCACTCAAGTCGGGACGGTTGAAGTAACCCCTTGCAAGTCCTTGTCCACCGATACACAATTCACCCACTACACCTACAGGAACTAATTGACTATATTGGTCTAGGATGTAAATTTGCGTATTCGCAATTGGACGACCAATCGTAACACGCGAAGGAGTCTGTGTTGGGTTAATGCGGGAGCAGGTCACATTAGCAGAAACTTCTGAACAACCGTAAAGGTTTAAGAGCGTACTTTCTGGGATAATTTGGCGAAAGTTCTGTAATAGGTCAAGGGAAAGTGCTTCTCCACTAATTACCCAAAGTTTTAATTTAGACAATCGTTTTTGCAGATCGCTACAAGTATCCAATAGTACACGCAACAATGAAGGCACAAGTACTAAACGTGTAATTTCATTGGCTGCTAATATTTCCACAAATTGTTCGGGACCTTTAACAACTGTATCGGGTATAATTACCGTTGAAATCCCTCGAAGTAAAGGTCCAAAGATTTCCCAAACCGAATCTACAAAGTTCAAAGATGTCTTTTGGCAACAAACTTCACCTTGAGTAAAGGGATAGTTTTCCCACATCCAATAAAAATGGTTGACTGCACCTTGATGAAGACCCAGAACACCTTTAGGCTTGCCTGTAGAACCAGAGGTATAGATAACATATGCTAGGTTATCAATTGTAATCTGGGTTGCAGGGTTTTGTGTGCTTTTGTCAGTAATTTGTTGCCAGTCGGTATCGATACAAACTACTTGAACTTGGTGATTTGGTAGACTTTCTGATAAGTGATGTTGTGTTAGCAATACTCCTGGTTGAGAGTCTTTTAACATATAAGTCAATCGTTCTTGTGGATAATTCGGGTCAAGAGGGATATACGCACCACCAGCTTTGAGGATAGCCAACAGCCCGATGACCATCTCTACTGAGCGTTCGACACAAATTCCTACCTTAACTTCGGGTTTGCCTCCTAGTTGTTGAAGGTAATGTGCTAGTTGATTTGCTCTTTGGTTTAACTGCCGATAAGTAAGCTGCTCCTGACCAAACACTACTGCTACAGCATTGGGTGTTTTTTCCACCTGTGCTTCAAACAATTGATGGATGCATCGATCTTGAGGATAATCTACTTTTGTATCATTCCACTCGAATAACAACTGTTGCTGTTCGGGTTCTGTTAATAACGCTAATTCCGATAAACGCTGCTGGGGACTTGTCACAATTGCTTCGAGCAATGTCTTGAGATGTCCTACCATCCGCGCAATAGTTGCAGGCTTAAACAAATCAGTATTGTATTCAAAATAGCCTTCTAACTTCGACTCGCTTTCGAGGATATAGAGAGTTAAATCAAACTCAGCAGTTCCGTTTTCACTTTTCAATCTACTCAAAGTCAATCCAGATAACTCCAAAGCAGACATCCTAGGTGGTGCATATATAAACATCACTTGAAATAGTGGTGTATGACTTAAATCTCGCTCTGATTGTAGTTGTTTGACTAATAATTCAAAGGGTATATCTTTATGAGCATAAGCTCCTAATGTCGTTTCTCTAACTCGCTTTAATAGTTCTTCAAAGCTAGGATTTCCTGTTAAGGCAGTTCTTAAGGCTGAAAGAGTAACGAGAAAACCAATCAACCCTTTTATTTCTGCTCGATTCCGATTGGCTATGGGCGAACCAATAACAATATCTTCTTGGGCTGTATAACGCCACAGTAGTGTTTGGAATGCTGCTAACAGGGTCATAAACAATGTAGTTCCCTGTTGCTGACTCAGTTCATTGAGGGCGATGCTTAATTCTTGAGATAACTGAAACGGGTATTCCGAACCTCTAAAAGATCGAAATGATGGTCTTGGATAGTCTGTAGGTAATTCCAAGATTTTAGGGGCATTTTCTAACTGTTTAAGCCAATAGGATATTTGAGTTTCTAATACTTCTCCTTGCAGCCATTGTCTTTGCCAGGCTGCGAAGTCTACATATTGGACTGGTAACTTGGCTAGTGGTGAGGGTTTCCCGTTGCTGAAAGCTTGATAAAGAGTAGATAATTCTCTGAATAAGATAGTGGATGACCAATCATCGTAGATAATGTGGTGCACGGTCAGTAGCATTATATGTTCTTCAACTCCTAGTCGGAGGAGTTTGATTCTGATTAGTTGGTCGCTGCTAATGTCGAATGGTTGTTGTGCTTCAGTCTCAATTTGTTGTTGGATTTGTGTCTGCTTTTCCTCTGCTGGTAAACAACTGAGATCGAGCAGGGGAATAATTGAAAACTCAACTTCAGAGATAATCGCTACTGCTTCGCCGTCTTCAGTGATGAAGTTAGTTCGCAGTGTTTCATGACGAGCAATAATTTCCTTAAAGCTTTGTTGTAATGCTTCTAGGTTGAGTTTTCCTTGGAGGTGAATCCCACTAGACATATTGTATACACAACTGTCTGGTTCTAGTTGAGCGAAAAACCACAGTCTTTGTTCGATAAAAGATAGAGGGAGTTTTTCTGCACGCGAAATAGGCTCAATTTTAAATATTTCTTGTTTTCTTACTTTATTCGCTCTTTTTTGCCTACGGCGTTTTTCAAATATCATCCGTTGCTCTGGAGACAAAGCAGCTATTTGTTCGGAAAAATTATTCATGAGAATATATCTACAACGACTTGAATTTAATTAAATAATTCGATTAATAAAAACTAACTTGGAAATGCTACTTCTTTTTTCAGATTACACATATTCTTCAAATCTTTAAGATGAGGTAAATTTTTCATTACAGCATCAAAATTATCATTAAAGTCAATTAAACAAGCAACTTCATCGATTCCAGCTTTGTTTAAACGTTCTATCATTTTCATACAGGTTATTTTTGATCCAATTAAGGTTCTTCCATTCAGCCAACCTTCATAAGCAAACTGTAAAAGACTATGGGTATCTGCTTCTGTAAATTTATCTAAATTTACTTCGATTCCACCATCTTTTGCTAAATTTTTGAGTAGATTAATATGGGTTTTTAGATAGTTATATAAGGGTTCTCTCGCCGCTTCTTTTACCACATTGTCATTTTCTCCCACAAACGTATGTATCATTATTGCTTCTTTCCCAGCTTTAGGATCGTAGCCATTTTGTTTTAAAGATTGACGGTATTGCAATATTTTTGGAGCAACTTCTTCTAGAGTTCCTCCTAATAGAGAAGTAAGAATATTAGCACCAAGCTTACCAGCTTCAATGAATGTTGCTGAAGATTCGCACACGATCCAAGTTGGTAATTTAGATTGTATTGGTCGTGGAAAAGTTCTTACGTTAAAAGTATTTCCTGTAGCATCTTTGAGTTCTACCTCGTTCCCTTCCCAAAGCTTTTGAACGATCTGAATTCCTTTCCACATCGTTTTTTTACGGTTAGCATGGCTTTCGCTAGAAAGTACAAAGTCATCCATCGTCCAACCTGATGCAAAAGTAAGACCAACTCTGCCATTTGAAAAATTGTCAACTACAGACCATTCTTCAGCTACTCGTACAGGGCTATGAAGTGGCATAACAATACTTCCAGCACGTAATTGAATTTGCTTAGTAATCATTGCCAATGCCATAGAAGTTAAGGATGGATTGGGATAAAGTCCTCCAAACGGATGAAAATGTCTTTCTGGAGTCCAAACGGCAGAAAAATTATTTTGGTCTGCAAATTTTGCACTTTCTATTAACAAATGGTACTTATTTTTGTTAGTTTTTGCACCATCCCCAGAAAAATAGAATAGGCTAAACTCCATGTCTTTACACCATAATTTGTAAAAAACATTTGATCGATTTTAAGTAGGTCGGCACAAATAAACCAAACTATGTAACAAAATGTAAATCAGCTTTAAAGCCTTGGGATTGCTTCGTTTCACTTCGTTCGACTCGCTGCGGACATACCTTGATTTTTTAACGCCGACTTACTTAATGTAATTTCAACGATTTTAAAATAGTCAGGATAACTAGCATAATTAGGTAGCTGGTTTAAAATAAACTATTTCAACTTCTCGATTTTTATTGTAATGAAAATTACTCTGAATTGGTTGCTAGTTCTTGTTGAATTTCTTCAGATGAAAGATTCCTTATTTCTTCCAATAAAGCAGCAGTTTCTTGCATTTCTTCATCTTCTTGATTTCTTTGTTTGTCGATAATCACGTTAGCGATTCCAGCTATAGTAGGAGCATCAAAAAGAATAATTTTAAGGGGTAATTCTACTTCAAAAATCTCTTGTAAACGCGAGGTTACTTGAACTGCTAGCAAGGAGTCTCCTCCCAATTCAAAGAAATTATCATTAACACCAATCTGCTCAATACCAAAAATTTCTTGCCAGATTTTTGCTATTTTTTGTTCAATTTCGTTACTAGGAACTATGTAAGCGGTTTGTAAACTTGGTCTGGAGTGTTGTGAAAGTAAGCCTTCTTGGTAATTATTCGTCTTGTGTAGAGATTTGCCCTCGATCCGTGTGTTAATTCTAGCTTGTAAATCTCCTGGCGAAACAATAAATTGACTTGCTGAAGCTATTGCTAAAACGCGCTGGCATACCTCCCACACTTCATTTGGTGTCATTGTTAAGTCAGTTATTCTTGTTTCAAGCACACTACTTTGTGTCTCTTCTCGTTGGTGTTGTACCGCATCCCAGTTGATACAAAACCAAGGAACATTACTTTTTCGATTTATTTTAACAAGAAAACTATCAATAAACAGATTCGCTGCCGAATCAGCAACCAGTCCAAGACCTCCTACAATAGATGATAAAGAAGATTGCAATAAACAAAAATCTAATTCTCTATCTTGCAAAAGTTTTTCTAGTACATAGAGTCCGTAAATTTTCGATTTAAATTGTAACTCGCTTTCATCTCGACCAATTTCTTGAATCGAGAAACTTGACTTTTCATCACTCATGGGGGTGACGTAAAATACACCATGAATCCGCTCAAAAGATTCGTATGCTTGATTGATTGCTGTTTGCATTTGTTCGATATTTGCAGGGTCAGCTTCAATCATGAGTAACTCTGTACCAGACTCTTCTAATGCAAGTATTTTCTTGATGTACCTACTAACAATATCCTGTTCTGCATGATTTGTCAGCCATTGTGACCATTCATCCCTTGGAGGAAGCCCTATATTACCAATCAAAATGAGTTTAGCTTGTAATGTTTGAGCTAAATATTCTGCAAAAACTAAGCCAAGACTGCCAATAAAATCTCCTGCAATTAGATAAATTCCTCCTTCCCTAAGTCTAGTTGTTTCTTCTTCCACTTGTTTTAATTGCTTTGGCTCAGTGGTTTGTACCCATCGATGACTACTACGGTAAGCAACAACCAAGTCAGACGGCTGAGTTGTTAGCTCTGCCATGATTTGGTTTATTATTTGTGTTTCTGAAGAATTCTTTGGTTCAGAAATGATGATATCGATGTTACGGCAGGTAATATTTGGATATTCTTGGGGAATTACCTTACAAGCTCCTAAAACCGTTCCTTTTTCTGGAATTAATTCTTCTAGTCCGCTGGTATTATGAACTTTGTTGCTTACAACTACTAATTCCAAGGGTTTGGTGACATTTTGTTTAGATAACGCTTTAGCTATGAATAGTGTACTGTAGAAGCCGAAATTCTGACACTGTTGAAAGCTTGAGATTGCTGATTGTATCTGTTCGGAGAAAGTTTGACTCAAGCTTTGAGTATTGGCTGTGACACCCCAAAAATGAGCAATAGTTTGTGGTACTTTATCTATTTCACCTAATGTTTGGAATAAAACGTCATAGTCATCTTCCTGTTCTGGGTTGATTGCATAAGCGCGATCGCTAAGTTGGGTAAAATTCTCTCACACAGTTACAGTTATGACTTCTTGCCCTTTTTGTTCTAATTCTTGATCAATTTGTAAACCGAAATTACATGAGTCAACAAAAACTAGATAGCATAGCTTTGGCTCTTCTATTTTTCTTGGTTTAAAGGGTTCAAGTAAATTAACTTGTTTCCAGCTAGGAAGATAAAACCAATCAGCAATATTTTGTTTTTTGCCTATAGCTTGGTTATCAATAGTGTCATTTATTTTTTGTGGCTCAATCCAATAACGCTGACGTTCAAAGGGGTATGTAGGTAAGGGAATACGCTGCCGTTTTTCCTCTGCATAAAAACCGTACCAATTTACTTGTACCCCTGCTAACCAAAGCCGTCCCAAACTGTTGAGTAAAAATGCTACATCCGACTGCTCATCTTTGGGATGGCGCATCGAGCTTAAAATTATTGCATCCTTTGTCTGTTGTTTGGCAAGAGTATTTAATGTTCTACCCGGACCAACTTCTAATAATACTTGCTCGGAATCTTTGATTAACTCCGCAATACCCGTAGCAAAGCGCACTGTGTGCCGTAAATGCTTTGTCCAATAGCTGGGATCGGTTGCTTCAGATGTAGTTATCCAGGTTCCTGTAAGGTTGGAGATAAAAGGAATTTCCGGAGAATTTATATTGACTTGTTTGACTTCCTGTGTAAATATTCCCAGGATAGAATCCATCATCGCAGAATGAAAGGCATGGGAAGTATGCAAACGTCTACAATTTACGCCTGCAAGTTGTAGCTCCTGTTGCAATTCTTCTATTGCTGATTCTGTACCTGATATAACGCAGTTCGTGGGTGCATTAATTACAGCTAGAGAAAGCTTTTCATTTAGACAAGATTGTATTGCCTCTTGGTCAAGTCCAACTGAAAGCATAGCACCCTTTGGAAGTTGTTGCATCAGCCGTCCACGGACAGCAACAAGTTTTAAAGCATCTTCTAAAGAAAAAACACCTGCCAAACACGCTGCGACATATTCCCCGATGCTATGACCAATCATTCTTACGGGAGATATACCCCATGACATCCACAATTTTGCTAGAGCATACTCAATTACAAACAGTGCTGGCTGAGTGATTTGGGTTTGTTGTAGTTGCTGTGTAGCAAACTCCGTTTTTTCTTGGTTCGGATATAAAATTGTGCGTAAGTCAACATCAAGATGAGATTTAAGTATTTCACAGCACTCATCTATATGTTGTCTAAATACTGGCTCAGTATCATACAATTGTTTACCCATATTTACGTACTGCGAACCTTGACCGGGAAACATAAATGTAACCTGGCGGTTGATTGGTTCTTGGAAGTGGGTAAGTATTCTTTGTGGATCTAGATTTTCTAAGACTGTAACAGCATCGTCACAATTCTGACATAAGACCATTCGACGATGGTCAAAAACTCTACGACCAACCTTTAAGGTATATGCAGCATCAGCCAAATTTAAGTTTGGATGCCCTTTGAGGTGAGTAACTAAATTTGTGGTCGCAGTTTCTAATACTGATTCGGTTTTCGCAGAAAGTAATAATAACTGCCAAGGACGAGAAGGACCAGAGGGTTGAGCAGGTGGAGCTTCTTCCAAAATCACATGAGCATTTGTCCCACCAAAGCCAAAGGAACTAACACCTGCACGACGAGGACTACCATTAGTTCTCCACTCAGACAACTCATTATTGACATAAAAGGGACTATTGGCAAAATCTATATGGGGTGATGGTTCTTCAAAGTTCAAACTAGGGGGAATTTGTTGATATTTTAGGGCTAGTACAGTTTTTATTAAGCCTGCTACTCCAGCAGCGGAATCTAAATGTCCAATGTTGGTTTTCACAGAACCAATTGCACAAAATCCCTTTTTCTGAGTTTTTGCGCGAAAAGCTTTCGTTAATGCAGATATTTCAATTGGGTCACCCAGGGCAGTGCCAGTTCCATGTGCTTCAATATAGCTAATGGTATCGGGTTGAACCTCTGCCATAACCTGAGCTGCTCTAATAACCTTAGCTTGACCATTTACGCTTGGTGCTGTGTAGCTAACTTTATCCGAACCATCGTTATTGATGGCAGAGCCTTTGATAATAGCGTGGATACAGTCCCCATCTGCGATGGCTTCTTCTAACGGTTTGAGAACTACAAGACCCAAACCCCTTCCTTTTACACTTCCCCCGGCTTTAGCATCAAAAGCACGACAATGTCCATCGGCAGATTCAATTCCTCCTTCTTGATATAAATAACCACCTGCTGTTGAGATTGAGACTCCTCCTGCTAAAGCAATATTGCACTCACCACTGAGCAAACTTTGGCTAGCTAAATGTACAGCAACTAATGAGCTAGAACAGGTAGTTTGAACTGTATAACTCGGTCCAGTTAAGTTTAATTTATAAGAAGTAAGTGTAGTTAGATAACTTGAAGAAGTTCCTATTTCTATTTGCTTATCACCGACAGAGCCTATAAGAAGCTCGTAATTTGAATAAATGTTAAGTAAATAATTACCAAAAGTTGTACCAGCATAGACTCCAATAGGTTCTTTATAGACTTCGGAGCTATAACCTGCATCCTCAAGCGCTTTCCACGAATGTTCTAAGAAAAAACGCATTGAAGGGTTTATGATTTCAGCCTCTCTGGGACTGATGTCAAAGAATGAAGCGTCAAACAGGTCTATATCTTCGACTACACCCTCTGCTTTAACATAATTTGGGTCGTTAAATAAGGCAGCATTTACACCTAAATCTTTTAATTCTTGGTCGGTAAATCTATGTATTGATTCTATTCCGTCTTTAAGATTATGCCAAAATTCCTCAACATTTTTAGCTTCCGGAAAATAGCTACTCATACCAATAATAGCTATTTCTAATCCAGTTTTATTACTTAAATATGGTGAACTTTTCATAGGTTATATTCTTTATTGGTTGTTTACTATTTGTTAAAAATTATGTTGCCGATTTCGTAAAAACCGTTGTTTTAATCTGGCTTTACCAATTTCTAATTTTTTATTTAATTCATTGCTTTGATTGGCAAAGCTATCATCTTCTTCTTGATTTAAATACCGGGATATAGAACTGATTGTAGGATATTCAAATAGGTCAGCTATTCTCAAATTTCTTGGGAAAAGTTCCTGTAGTTTACTATAAACCTGAAGCACATTTAGTGAATGACCACCAAGGTCAAAAAAGTTATCTTGAATGCCGACTTTTTCAACATTAAGTATTTTCTTCCAAATATCAGCAACTTTGCGCTCTATTTCATTTCGCGGTGACACATAAGCTGTATCAAGTTCCGGACGAAGATTATCTGGTTTGGGTAAAGCTTTGCGGTCTACTTTACCGCTGGGTGCTAGCGGTAAATTGTCCAGCAGTACAAAACAAGAAGGAATCATGTGGTCGGGTAATTTTTCCTTCAAAAAGCTACGCAGTTCGCTAATACTAGGAACTTCTTCGGTATACGGAACTATATAGGCAACTAATTGTATATTATCTGCTTCCTCCTGATAAACTACAACTACAGCTTCACGTACATTTGGGTGCTGACCTAAGAACGTCTCGATTTCTCCAAGTTCAACCCGAAAACCACGAATTTTTACCTGATGGTCAATACGTCCAAGAAATTCTATATTCCCATCAGGAAGCCACCTACCTAAATCTCCGGTTTTATAAATCAAATCCGCACGATTTTGTGGCAAATTCTTCCTCCCATCTGTAAATGGGTTGGCAACGAAGCTTAATTTAGTTTTTTCTTCATTTTTCCAGTAACCAGCACCAACACCGATTCCCGATACACAAATCTCTCCTGGAGCACCTACCGGCAATAACTTCATTTGCTCATCCAGAATGTAGAGATTTAAGTTTGCTAACGGTTTGCCAATGGGAATAGTTCGCTGATTTTCTGGCAAGGGCTTGTCAATGATAAACTGGGTAATATCATCCGCAGCTTCCGTTGGACCATAAGCGTTAGCTATTTTTGTATGGGGATATATATCAAGCCATTTATTTAACCATTTAATCGATACAGATTCCCCTGAAAGCATCATCCATTTTAAATCCGGTAACTCTCTTTCCCCTGTTGTCAATTGGGAGGCGTATTCGAGTAAGCCTCCAAATAATGCTGGTACTAGCTCAACAACTGTAATCTTTTCTGAAAAAATTACTTTAAATAGTTTTTCGGGAATGGCTACCGTTTCAATATCAGCAATTACTGTCTTTCCACCGATTAAAACAGGTGCCAAAAATTGCCAAACAGAAATATCTGTTGAAGAAGGAGCGCTTTGCAGAAAACAAAATTCCTCAGTCAATCCCAACTCATCAAACTGAGCATAAATATGATTAACTGCACCATCATGTCTGAGAATTGTCCCTTTTGGTAATCCTGTAGAACCAGAAGTGTATATCATATAAGCAGTGTCGATTGCCTCGTTTACTGCTTCGATATTTTCTTTGGGAAGATGAATAAAACTAAGCTGATCGTATATTACTAATTCCTGGTTATGAGTTACCTGTATCTTTTCAGTTATATCCCCGTCTTAACATTTAATCGATTTTTATTGAGAGCAGTTATCTTTTAATTCCGCCAAAACAGTTAGTAAGGAAGTATCAGTTAAGAGAAACTTAACTTCGCTATTAGATAACATATATTCAATTCTGTTTTGCGGATAAGTGCTATCAATAGGTACATAAGCACCACCTGCTTTGTATATAGCCAGAATAGCAATCAGAAAATTTAGATCGCGGTCTTTAAATATACCTACAAACTCACCTTTACCGAGTCCTAGTTGACGCAGCATTACAGCTAACTGATTAGCTTTTTCATTCAACTCTTGATAAGTTAGTTTTGTTTGTCCATCAACTACTGCTATATTGTTCGGGGTTTTATATACTTGTTGCTCGAACAACTGATTTATTGTCTTATCAACTGGATACTCTTTAGTGTTGCAGTTAAATTCTTGAATAATTTTTTGTCGGTCAAAATCATTTAAAACAACAATATCTGATACATGAATATCGATATTTTTTACAATACTTTCTATTATATTTGTGTAGTAATTAGTGATTAATTTGATATTTTCATGATTAAAAATTGCTTCATTGTAATCTATTGAACTACAAATTTTATCGTTTTTTACAATAAAAGAAATTGTAATATCATTATTATGCTTTAGGATATCAGTTTTATCGTGAATATTTTCTAATAGTATGACTATATCAAATAACGGATGTCGGTTTTTTGCTTGAGGTAAATTTAATAAGTAAATTAATTCATCAAAGCAATAAATGCAATAGTCCTGATGGGTATATGCCTTAATTAAATTATCTCTTACTTGTATGAGAACGTTTTTAAATGTCATCTCATTATATAACTGAATTCGCAAGGGAATCAGTTTACTATCATCCAAATAATCTAGATTTACACCATTTATTTTCTTGTAAACTGGTATTCCGACAATCAGGTCATTAGTTCTGATATACCGTTGCAACAGTATCTGGAATGTTGATAAAAGTATTATGTACAATAAAAAATCAGACCCTTTAGCTAACTTAGTAATTCCTTGAGATAAATAATCAGGCAACTCAAAATAATAACTTCTATTTTTCCCGGCATACTGAGAAGGTCTAGCATAATCCTGTATAAGATTTGTTTCTGGCAATTCTCCAGAAAGCTGATTTAGCCAGTATATTTTTTGAGATAATAAATTTTCGCGATCTAATATTGTAGTCATTATTTTTAGTCGTTTGAAACTGTTTGCACTAGCGCAGTATTGGAATTAAGCGGTGGCATTGAGCTTGAGATGAAACAATGACAGATTGCTACAACTAGTAAGTGAATATGCAAAATTATTTGTACATTTTGTGCATTTAGTTAAATTGCTTACATATTCATTATGATTGCGTCATTTAGCTACGCTTTATTCGCAATGACAAATATAAAATTAATTTTGCGTGAGTATTTAGCTGCATTTAAATCCCAAAATTGTAAATTTGATTTTAGATCATTTTACTAACTGTATACTAACACTATAATAGCTTAACTATAGTTGATAGCTTTAGCAAGAAAAAGCTATTGCAATTTTTTATCTTCTTAAAAAGATAATATAATACTCATCAAACTTCATTGATGAAAATTTAAAGAAGAATGCCAAAAGTCAATATATAATTAACAAAAATATAAGAAACAGCTAAAATAAAATGCCTAAAAAAAATATATATATTTTGTAATATAAATACAAGTTATTTATAATATGTAAATTTTTAGGTTCTTCAGTAATCAGCAATTCTCATTTTGGAAGAGAAGAAGAAAAATTTCTTTTACTTCAACAGAAAATTAAAATGAAATTAATTTGTTGTTAATACCCTCAACTACACCACTGGTTGTACCGTTATCAAAGTAAGCAATAACTTCCTGACTGCCAACGAATTATTGTGTTCGCTATAGCACGGGCGTTTGATTCTAGGATTTGCGATACTTCGCATCACATTCTCAATGCTAATGGGCATTAAACACCGAATTTGCATATTTTTAAAAATTTTGAATTGGCGAAAAGGCAAAACTATTTGTTAAACATTTGTTGCTTTGTGGTTGACATTATTAAGTTGTTGTTTAAGTATCTACGTTATTGTAAATTTAGATTACACAAGCAGATGTAAAGTCAGAATCGTTTTTGGTGCCATCAGGTCTTAGTTCATCAGTGACTCCCGATGAATCAATTCCACAATAATGACGACAATTCGGATCGTGTTCGGTTTCTCGTTGACCCGACATTGCTTTGTGAATCAAATCTGGCGCTATGAAGGTCTCGTCCTCGTCTTCAAACGACAAATTGTACTCTTGTTGCACCTTTGAATCCGAGATACGGTCTTTCTGCCTTCTGCTTTGAAGATATTCATCACGAGGAATATGATTGCAGAATGGCGATGCGAAAAAATGTACATAAATTAAAACCGTGTTGGGGTCGTTTTTATCTTCTTGATAATAAAGTCCTGGAATTCCAAAATCTTTTGAGTATAATTCCCCGGTTGCGATCGCATGGCAATTTTCTTGTAGTTGACCACCAGCAATTTCATTCATAAGATCGTAATAAAATCCGGATGGGGATTTGGGAGTGGCTATTCCTATTGTTTTTGCTAATTCTCCCATCACAGTTTGGGCTGGAGATACTGCTGTAATTAAAGGTTCCAGGAATTTGTGACTCTGCATTTCATCCAAAACCACGTAAGATAAAGCTTCTAAACCTCTGGCATTATCTTTTGAATACCCCCCTCTAAAATTTATCTGTGAATTATTTGGGAAGTTAATTTTACTTTTTGAAATATTATCTTTAGGGTTTGACAATTTAATAATGTCATCACCTGCTGAAAGTATTTGGAATTTAGTTCGATCAGATAGCTGAGAAGCAGATGGTAAATCAACTCCAAAGAAAGCATTATTCAAGCCATCCCTTATTACTGACTGATGCAATACTTTCGCTAGTGCCAAAGTCGAACAAGTGGTTTGTCTTGATTTAATTATGTAGATGTTTTGTTTTGTATCAATTAAATGGTTAATCGCCTCTTGGAATGGAAATAATTTGAGGGCAACGTTACCTTCCTTTGAACGAACTTTAAAATGCAGGCAAGCTTGTTTAAAGTCAGTTGGAAGGTTCTGCCACTTAGGATTTCTTGCGGCGATTTGAAGTAGTTCTTCTTTTTCGTCCTCTTCCTCCAGGCTTTGGATTCTCTTTTTGTACCGCTTCATTGTATGCTTTCTCTACTTCTTCGAGTTGCTTAATCCTAGATTGTAATTGAGCAAGTTCTTGTTCTTTTTGTTTATCACGTTTTCTTTCTAAAGCTTCTACTCGTGTTTCTAAAACTAAGTCAATATTGATTTGGCTTTGCTTTAAAATAATGTTTGCTGCTGCAAGTTTTTCCTTCCAAGTTGAATCTTCTGCCTCTAAGCATTCAACACATTTTTGAACAGCTTTAGAAGAATTAGCAGCAGCAATCCGAATTGCTTCTTTTGATACTTCTGCTGACGCTCTTACTAACACTTCTTTAAATATTGCATCTCTTTTCCATTTAGAGACCCTGTTGTGACAAAGACCCAATTGTTTTGATGCTTCAGAATAGTTCGACCCGCCGATAATTAAATCAATGGTTTGATTTTGCTTTTCAGTTAGTTGCGATCGTAGATTATCAGTAGACAGCAATGTTCTTACGGTAGATTAGGGTAAACAAAGGTAGTTTTTTATAATTTAGCACTATTAAATATGCCATCAAGATACTATCGAGATATTTACGGATACTTCAAATCACATTCCTGCTCTCCGTGCGCTAAAAAATGTGTCAAACCTGCCCCAATTAAATGTCCTCCTCCATGTCGAAAGCCCATAATCGATATGGCTTGTGCTTATCCTTGGACGGAGGCGTTCGCTTGCTTGACCCATCAACAACTAATTGATTTGCTTTATTGGGCAGAAGGATTTCGTTTGTTCGAGCCGTCCGAAGACAGAAGTGACTATTCAGTATTGTTAGCAGCAGCTCACTTTGCTTCAATTAACCACCACCATCGACTAGAAAGAGATTCAATGCTCGGAATTCAAGGCTTAAGCCAAGTTCGTCGTAATCGTTATAACTACGGGGATGGATGGGCTACCAGTACCTATGGGCTTCAATATCTAGACTTAAAAAATCATTCACCAAGATTGCTATATTCCTAATGTATACATGTTGTCCAGAAAATAAAATTGCTTGTCCATCATCATCGGTGGTTCATCTATTTCGCAGAGAAAACAAACCTAAAGATTCTTGCCAGCCAAAATTTGGACTGCAAGATACTTCTATTTTTTACATAGGTTGCTTCTCTGGGGTTTACCAACGCCGAGCGAACGAATTAGATAGGCTCGTA